>JBAXFI010000073.1:0-12989 GCA_037139995.1 Comamonadaceae bacterium
TGGTCTACGCGGTGACTTTCCCCTTCGTCGGGATCGCCATGATCCTCTGGACCGCTGTTGAAGCACTCACCGCCACCGTAGCCAAGATTGAAGTTCCAGCACTCAGACTGACCCCGGCCTACGCTGCCTGATTACTCAAGTCCTCAACCCAGGCGCCCTGTCGAACGATAGGGCGCTTTTTTTATGCTCCGGCGCATCGAGGAAGCAAATTGGCGTCGAGATTGAAAAGGCAATCGCAACCTTTCTGGAGCGGCATAGACCGCCTGCACACATCCGGGACCAGATTGACCTTGCTTGCAGAATTGATGGTCACAGTGTGGGGGCCTTTGAAATCAGACCGGTGTGCGACGACCCGACGAGGAAGTGCGAATCATCAGTTGCCATGACGACGTTCGTGCGCAGCAAGAACCATTGGAAAATCTTCTGGATGAAGCGTGACTTGAAATGGCATGGCTATGGACCGAACCATGAAGTCAAATCCCTGGACGCATTTTTTGCTGTCATTGAGCGAGACCAGTACGGCTGCTTTTTCGGGTAACGACGCTGGCGTACTGATTCTGGATTGCGCCGCGGTAGTCCATCCATATCTTTTCTCTGACCCCAACGTGGAAAAGACAAGGGTTTTTACGCGGGCTGATGGCGGTGCTACGGGGCGATACTTCGCAACAGGCTGTTGAAATACGCATTTGTCGCTGGCTTCGTTGCCGCAGACACAGGGTGGCCCCATCGATTCCAATCCAGCCCATCGCCACCATTCCTGAGGAGTGCCGAATTGAAATTCAAGAAGATTGCACTGGGGGCACTGATTGTCCTTGCTGTTGCCGGTACTACCGGCTGGTTGAGCCTAGATAAGGAAACGCGCGGACTGCTGGCAGCGCTGCCCACCAACCGTGATCTGCTGTTCTGGAGTCAGTCGCAGCGCGATGCGGCATTTCGCGCATTGGACCGGCTTTCTGTCCTTGCGAAGTGGCGGGTCAGCCCGGCCGGAACTACGCCGTCACCAATGCCGTCTGGCCCACCGCTGAAACTGCCTCTTGATGTCAAGGATTACATGGCGGGCCAGCGCAGTGCAGCGCTTCTGGTGCTGCATGACGGCAAGTTGCGCCTGGAGCACTACGGCCTGGACTTTGACAGTGGCGGGCGTTGGACGAGTTTCTCCGTGGCCAAGTCCATCACGTCCACCCTGGTGGGTGCGGCCATACGCGACGGCTACATCAAAAGCATGGATGAAAAAGTCAGCAACTACATCCCGCAGATGAAGGGTTCGGCCTACGACGACGTCAGCATCCGTCAGTTGCTGACCATGACTTCGGGTGTGAAGTGGAACGAAGACTACGCGGACCCGAACTCGGATGTGGCCAAGTTCAACAACCACAAGCCTGAAGAAGGGGTAGACGCGCTGGTAAGTTACATGCGCAAACTTCCGCGCGAGGTGCCCGCCGGCACGCGCTGGCTTTACAGCACTGGCGAGACCAACCTCGTTGGCATCCTCCTTAGCCAAGCGACAAAGAAGCCCCTATCGGCTTATCTTTCAGAAAAGATCTGGATTCCGGTCGGCATGGAACAGCAAGCGACCTGGATCCTCAGCAAGACCGGGCAAGAGATCAGCGGCTGCTGCATTCAGGCTGCATCGCGGGACTTTGCACGTTTCGGGCAATTCATCCTCAATGGTGCCAATGTGAACGGACAAAGCATTGTTCCCGACGGCTGGCTAGCCGAAGCCACCACCGCACGCACCGGCATCGGTAAGCCGGACCGCGGCTATGGTTACCTTTGGTGGACCTATGCCGACGGTGCGTTCACCGCGCGGGGCATCTTCGGCCAGGGCATCTTCATTGATCCCAAGCGAAAGCTCGTCATCGCGTCCAACAGCAACTGGGCGGGCGGTGCCACAGACCCAGTCGCCATCGCATCACGTGAAGCGTTCTATCAGGCGGTGCAGAAGGCTGTGGATGATGAGATTGCCGCTGTGCCGGGTGCTTCGCCTGCACGCTGATGGCCAGCGGCCAAACCTGCATATCAGTCGCTTTGTTCTTCTTGAAGCCAATCACGTTTCTCGAAGTCGGCCGCTAATCGTGAAAGTCGGCAATGGAGGAGATCCTGGGCCGGCACGAGCCGTTTCTACGGTGGCGTTCAGTGTCAATATACTGTTCTGAGCCACTTGGCGGCTGCTCATTCAGATGGTGCTGGTGCACGACGGAGCCAGTCTGCGGTTTTAGAGAGAAGGGCAAGCGACAACCGGCGGTCGTCTCGGTGAGGGTGAGAAAATGCCCACTTACAAAACGAAGTGGATCTTGCCGTGCCCAAGCTTGAAACCTTGCCCCTGGATAAACATGATTTTGAAGTACTGGCAGATTTCCGCTACCAGATTCGGAAATTCTTGCGCTTCAGCGAGAGAGTAATACATGAGCAAGGCATAACATCGTTGCAGTATTTGTTGCTGCTGCAGATCAAAGGTTATCCAGGCCGGGATTGGGCAACGGTTGGCGAACTAGCAGAACGCCTTCAGTCGCACCACCATGGCGTTGTCGCGCTGATTTCGCGTTGTGAAAGCTCAGGCCTTGTCCTACGCCAGCGTTCAGACGAAGACCGGCGTCGCATTGAAATTCATTTACTCAAGAAGGGTGAAAAAATCCTCTACAAGCTCGCGCGTCTGCATCAAGCGGAGTTGTTGGCGCAGCACGACCGCTTCGTCGTTCCGGACATAAAGATGTTTCAGCACGGATAGCGAAAGTGCTGTGCCCGAGCAGCGGTAGTTTTTGGGGCCGCTGTTCGCCGAAATCGTCTCCGGTCTTTGCGGCATCAATGAGTCGAAGAGGCTTAGCCGTTGCCCTGTCGGTAATGCTCGCGCCGACGTTCTTCCCAGACAAACTCTTCCAGCGCAGGATCCATTGCGTTGCGGGAGGAAATGATGCCAATCAGGCCCCCATTCTCAATGACGGGCAAATGACGAAAGCCGTTCTCGTGCATGAGCAGCATGGCGTGGCCATAAGACTTCTCGGGACCAATGGTAAGCGGTTGCGCTGTCATCACGTCCCGAAGCGGTGTCTTGCCAGGATCCAGACCCGGCACAATCACGCGGAATACGGCATCCCGCTCGGTAAAGATGCCAATGAGACGATCACCGGACGTGACAAGGACGGCACCGACGTTCCTTGTTTGCATCAAGCTGCAGGCATTTCTGACTGTCTCGTCCGCTGTAGCCGTGAGAAATCTTTTCGGCTCGATCACATCTCGAATACTCTGACTGAACATAAGCGCCCTCGTGCTGAAAACAAAGTGTCTTGATCAAGCAAGGCCGCAAAAGGTCAACTTCTGCTGCGCCCACGCTTCGACGCTGCAAATTTGCGTTGTCATTTGTTGGTGTCTACCTTGACCGCGCCAATATATCATCATATGATGTAATTGTGACGGCGCAGTTGTTGCCGGGCATGGGTCGGAGGACGCCGCAGCAGCGGCGCACAGAACTTGCACCTGACCAATCAACCCTTTCGGGTGAATTTCCCGCGCGCTGGGGTGAACCCTTTGTTTTTATTTTTCATCGTGTCCTATCCCGCGCAGTTCGCTGCTGAGATTCCTATTTCGAGAAGATTTTCATGGTCAAGTTCAGTCCACGTAGAACGTTTTTGAAGACCGGCAGCGCTTAGGCACGGATCGTCAACCAGGAGAAGCTCATGGCCACCGAGTTCAACGACAAGCAAGTCGCCACTCAATTCATCCAGTGGTGCAGGCCAATGGATCGGCCGACCGTCACCACAGACAACGTGGCATCGATTCCGAAGATCATGATCGTCGAAGACCGCCCCTACATTCGTCGTTTGCTTGGCACTGTTCTACGCTCGAAATATGAAAGTCTTGAAGCCGATAGCCGCCTGAGCGCGCCGGCGCCTCTGTTGCAGTAGTTTTGCGTATTGATTGCATGAAGGTAAAGCACAACATATCGCGCTGGGTGCCGCTGTTCGCAATTTTTTGCATTGTGGCGCTCGTCATGGCAGCGTATGAATTTCTCAAGGAAAATTTGCTGCATGGAGAACTGACGCCCTGGCAGTCGCATTGGATGACGATCTTGGTAACTGCCTCGCTTGCTACTGCAGTGTCATCATTGTTTCGCCCTTGGATTGCCAAGGTGAAGGGGCAGCAACGCATCGCTACCGCGGCCTTTGAATCCCAGCAAGGCATGTTTGTTACTGACGCCGCTAAAGTGATTTTGCAGGTAAACAGGGCATTCACTGCAATTACCGGCTACACCACCGAAGAAGCCATAGGGCAGACGCCGCGCCTGCTGAGTTCAGGCCACCATGACCGGGCCTTCTACGCTGCGATGTGGGACAGCATCAATCGCACGGGCTCCTGGCAGGGCGAAATCTGGAACCGGCGCAAGAATGGCAAGGTGTATCCCGAGACACTTCGCATCAGCACCGTTCGAGACGCTGCTGGTGGGGTCAGCAACTACGTTGCCGCCTTCAGCGACGCCACGTCGTACAAGGCCGCCGAGGAGCAGATCCAGAGCTTGGCGTTTTCTGACCCCCTGACGGGCCTACCCAACCGCCAGCACCTGATTGTGCTGCTGCAACAATCCCAACTTGCCCGTGCCCACAAGCCACGTCAGGACGCGTTGCTGCTGGTTGGCCTGGACCATTTCAAGAACCTCAATGAAACCATCGGTCACGAATACGGCAACCTCTTGCTGCAGAGTGTTGCTCACAGGCTTGGTGATTGCATCCGAAAGGGCGACACCCTGGTGCGCCTTGGCGGTAACGCATTCGTGGTTATGCTGCAAGACTTGAGCGTGATCCCCCGGCAGGCGGCTACAGAAGCCGAAGCGGTGGCAGCAAAGGTCCTCCTCGCTCTGAGCCAGCCCTACAAGCTTGGCAGTTCTGATGTCCACTGCAGCGCCAGCATCGGCATCACCCTGCTTGACGATGCGACACCGCAAGACGCGGATGTGCCATTGAATCAGGCAGAACTCGCGATGCGTCACGCCAAGGCGGCAGGGCGCAATACACTGCGCTTCTTTGCGTCACAGATGCAGACCGAGGTCAGCGCTCGGGCCGAACTGGAGAGCGGCTTGCGTGAAGCGCTGCTCCATGATGAGTTTGTGCTGTACTACCAGGCGCAGGTGACCAGTGAAGGCAGAGTCATCGGCTCCGAAGCTTTGGTGCGCTGGAAGCATCCAGTGCGAGGCATGGTCTCGCCAGCCGAGTTCATTCCGGTGGCAGAGGAAAGCGGCCTGATCCTGCCCCTAGGTAACTGGGTTCTGGAAACCGCTTGCAGACAATTGGCACTGTGGGCCGGTAAGCCCGAGACAGCAGAACTGACAGTGGCAGTCAATGTCAGCGCACACCAGTTCCACCAAGCTGACTTTGTCGATCAGGTGCTCGGCGCGCTCGGGCGCGCGGGGGCCAGGGCGCAAGGGCTAAAACTCGAACTGACAGAGAGTCTGCTTGTGGCCAATATTGAGGCCATCATCGCCAAGATGAATGCGCTTAAGGCAAGGGGAGTTAGCTTTTCGCTGGACGACTTTGGCACCGGGTACTCGTCACTTTCCTATCTCAAGCGGCTGCCGCTGGACCAACTCAAGATTGACCAGAGCTTTGTGCGCAACATCCTGAACGACCCCAATGATTCCGCTATTGCCAAGATGGTGATTGCACTGGCTGACAGCATGGACTTGGCAGTGATCGCGGAAGGCGTAGAGACCGAAGCGCAGCGCGAATTGCTTGCCGGGCTGGGCTGCCATTTCTATCAGGGCTATCTGTTCTCCAGGCCAATCCCGCTTGAGGAGTTTGAGGCTTTTGTGGTGCGGATTTGAGGCGCCGTTGCCGCTGCTAGTGACGGCTTTGGGGTGACCAGTACTCAAACTTGAAGGGCGGGTATGTGTCTTCAAACGCCGTCCGAGCGAAAACGTCCCCAACGCCCAGGCCGCTGGCTCTTGAAGACACAACCCGCGCATTCAACCAATGGATTTCAGACCCGGGAATCTCGGTACTTCGGGACTGAGGACGGCGTGGCACTCAACTCCGTTCGTGTCCCCCGGCCTTCGGCCTCCTCCTTGACCTCACTGCGCTGAGCGCCACGCCGTCCTGAGTCAGCCAATGTTGTGGCTACACACGAACCACCCAGCATGAAAGACTGCTTGCCCTGCACAAGCGATTTACGTTTCGCTCCATTGCTGACGCCCAAACTCGAAAGTCGGCTTCAGAGAATGTTGGCTGGTTTCAGAAGACACATTGCAGACTGTCAGGGCCACCACAACAACCGAGGGCGACAGACTGGCCGGGGCCGCCGCGAATAGGGCAGAATTCAGCCTTGGGAGTCAGACACTTGCCTTGTGCGCAGGCAAGCGCCATATTACCGATGAGTTGCCAAATTGCTGGAGAACACCCCTCATTTCATCGTGATCAACGATGCCTTTCCCCAAATCGGGGCCAAACTGAAGTCGTTCTGGGGCAGCGCGGAATTTGTCTCCTACATGGAGTTCTGTCGTAACTACGCAAGACATGCGCCCGAGAAGGGGTTCCCGGCGGCGGTGCATAAAGCTTTGCTCGGTCTGAATGAACAGCACGAGAAGGAAAATCCACAGATCTATTCGAAACTCGATGACAACCCTGATTTCAATGTGATCAAGGATTTGTTTCCGCAGTTTGGCGTCAACCTGAAACGTCACTGGGGCAAGAAGACCTTTCTGATCTACGTCGAAGAACTGCTGCGGGATGCCCGCGCGGGTGGGTCGAAGGGGTTTCCCGCCGAAGCCGTGAGCGCACTGGCCAGTCTGTCGGAGCAGCATCGCAAAGCGCATCCCATGCTGTTGCCCCTGCTGGATTACAACCCTGACTTCAAGGTCATCGACCAGGCATTTCCGCGCATCGGCGGCAATATCAAACTTTACTGGGGGCAAAGGCAATTTGCGCCCTACATGAATGAATTGCTGCGCAGCACCCGGGGCGGCAGGCGCAGGGGCTTTCCGAGTGACGTGCTGACTGCCCTGGGAAATTTGTTCGACCAGCACAACAAGGCCTATCCCCCCTTGCTTTCCAAGGCGGACGTCTGGGAAATGGCGAAAGACTAGTTGGGCCAGCCAAGTTCATATCCCCCAAACCGGAAGATGTCACGCCTAGCATTTGCGATTCGCGCCGATATATTTGGCAGCCTGCGCGCTGCGCCTCCAAAGGTCAACTTTCTGACTCTTGGGAGGAAATCGACCGTCAGCTTGACTCAAGCGCGAGCACCAGCAATAGGTGGCGGATTCAACCGGTCGATGCAGCAGTTCATTCAGGCGGCCATGGGCAAGGACTGGATATGACTCACATCGTCTACAAAGGCGAATCAGCGTTGATGCCGGACCTGCTGACGGGCCGCATTCAGTGCGGGTTCATCACGGTCACATCGGCCAAGAGCTTTGTTCGCAGTGGGAAGATCAAGGCACTGGGAGTGTTGACGCCGCAGAGATCGCCCAGCCTTCCCGAGGTGCCGACGTACAGGCGAGGCTAAGTGCCTCCATGGAAGCGACGCTAAAGAAGCCGGACGTTCGCAAGAAACTGGAAGAGCAGGACATGCTGGTTGCATGGGCCTCGCCGGCCGAACTGCTGCAGATGGAAAAGGATTCACTGGAAGCCATGCGGACATTGCGCAACCTGGCCAACCTCAAACCAGAGGATTGACCGGCGGCACAGTCATGCCGCAAGCAACTGAGCGAATTTATTCGGATGGGCGTTAAACCCGCTTGAATGACGACCTGCCACCGCTCATCGGGTTCCTTCAACTTTATGGCATACCGTGACCGACGGGCTCCGCTGTCTTTCACCCCATTCTAGGCATCACGTTCTCGCACGCCTATCCCCCAATTGGGGGATAGGCGCGTCAATAGATGATGCCTAGAATCAATCGACAGACTGCAATACCGCCACAATCCATTTCAACTCAGCATTGAGCACTCCATCATGCGCAAACTCATCGCCATCGCGGCGGCAATTTTCGTTGTGCTCGACGCGGCATGCAACAGGCTGCCGGTCCTTGCCATCAGGTCCTTTTGATGCGAGTTTCCGCAATAGGAGTACCAGCCAAGGAAACCGATGATTTCAAGTTTGAATAGAGTCTTTATATGGCTCCAACTTCAGTTCAAGGTGATCTCGTTTCAAAGCTGGACACGCGATACACACAGGGGCATTCTTCGCTACCAGTTCAAAGCCGTACCGACCGACCACAGCTGCCGTGAATACGAAGTGACAATAGTGCGCTCAATGACGGTTGGAAATTCGCAAGTTTCCCGTTATCGGTGGACGCGAGCACAGGTACTCAAGTGCCAAACTGACAGTGCTGCTAGTCATTACAAGTCAAACGCGGGTGAATGAAGTGGGGTGGCTCGCAAACCTGTCGAGTTTTGTGCTTCACAACAACATAACAACCGGGAGGAGGTACATGCCTCAGTCGATAGAAATCGTTGTCAAACGCACTACGACACGTATCATTTTGATTTGCGCTGGCTTAACCCTTGCGTGGCTGGCAATGCCAGCGCTTGGTTGGGCGGTCGAGCACCCCCCTTCTGACGCGGCAACGCCGGCGATATTGTTTGGCGCCCTGACGTGCGCCCTGATCTGCGCATATGTCGGGGTAATCGCCGTGACCATCGGTGTCTGGGGCGGTTTTCCGGCTGGCAGTCGACACTTCGTACCCGGTCAATTTCGCAGCGCCATACGCAATCTGGCGCTGACAGCGACTCAGCAGCGCCATGCCAGGACGTCCCCCATTACCCAGATACCGTCCGACTGGGTTGCAGAGGATGAGGCCGCATGGCTCAATACGATGCCCCCCTTTGCGCAGGGACCTTACGACTGGGTTGCGCAGGATGAGGATACATGGGCTATCGACTTGACAAAAGCAGAGGAGCACGCACTTTGCTACATGGCGTCCTGTGATACTTTGGGCGAACGGTATGACTGGAATTCCCTCAGCATCAACATCAAGGCCAACTTTCCGGACCTTGCCCCTGTCGACTGCAAAAAAATCGCCCTGATTGCACTAGAAAAGAAGCCAGGAAAATAGCTGGCGTCTGCGGCTTCGCCTTCGAGGAAGAGGGTGCGATCTGTTGATGGGTGCAAGCGCACTGTGCTGCGCCCTGATGCACCTGATACTGAGGTAGAGTGTCGGGATGAAATTCCGGCGCACGTTCATCATGGCAGGGCTTGGTCAGGCAACGGGAATGGCTACCTCCATCACGCAGAGCAGCTATTCCATTTTCATTCGTCTGGCCGACTTTGTTGCGTTCATTGAGTCAGGCTTGCCGCTTGCTGTTGTCTTCGCGCTGGTGGGGCTGGTCGCTGACATCGCAAATCGAAACAAGTCGCAGACCGACTGATGCCACGCCTGACACAAGCCCCCAATCTGGTTATGGCTACGCTGTGGGTCGATTGGCTCAAGGCAGAGGGCATTGGGGCGAGTGTGCAGCGCGAGTACCTCAGGAGCGCGGCCGGCGAATTGCCACCCGATCAATGTTTACCAGAAGTATGGATCGATGACCCCAGCCAGGAGGCCAGGGCAATGGAGCTTCTGTATTTCTTGCGGCATGTGCCACAGCGGCGCTGGCGTTGTGTTTGCGGTGAGCGTGTGGTTGGGGGCTTTGAGCAGTGCTGGAACTGCGGCGCGATGATGCCCACGCCGGCGAGCTAATGCAATAGAGTAAACCATTGCGCCGTGGATCAACTCAGAAAGTTCACGCCCGTGAGTTCCTCAGAAAGTTTCCATAGCCGCATCGCCGCTGCACGGTCCCTGGAAGCACGGTTGGAACCGACCTTGACGGGCGCTCCGCGCATCTGACGCATCGAACGCGGCCCACAATAATCGCCACCATCAATATCGTTCCCCAGGGCCGCATAGAGCGTCGGCAGTGCGCCGGCCGCGGCAGATTGACCAACCAAGGGGAAAAACATGGTCAGAAACCGGGGGAAGTGTTGCGCCAGATTGGTCACTGCCACACCCGGATGTGCTGCGACAGATAGAGTTTTGAGACCCGCTTTGCGCAGTCGGCGATTCAGTTCAAAGGCAAACATCAGGCAAGCCAGTTTGCTTTGGCCGTACCCGGCACGCTTGCTGTAACCTTTCTTGAAGTTCGGATCATCGAACCGGATTTCGCCCCAATGGTGGGCCAGGCTACTCAGACTGACGATTCGGGAATTTGGCGTCTTGCTAAGCACGGGTAGCAGCAGACCCGTCAAGGCGAAGTGTCCCAGATAGTTGGCTGCCAATTGGCTCTCAAAGCCGTCCTCACTCAGCGAGTACGGCGGCATCATGATGCCAGCGTTGTTGATCAGCAGGTCCAGCTTCTTGTGGCTTTTCAAGAAGACCGTGGCAAACGAGCGCACAGCCTTGAGACTGCTGAGATCCAGTGCTTGGCACTCGACATGGGCCTTGGGGTGGTGAGCGAGGATTTGCCCCCGGGCGGCTTGCGCCTTGTCCAGATTGCGGCAGGCCAGCACGACCCTGCAACCCTTGCCTGCAAGCGCCAGGGCGGTGTCGTAGCCAAGGCCGATATTGGCACCGGTAACGATAGCGATGCGTCCCTTCTGGTCCGGGGCATCATGGATATTCCAGGTCATGGTGTTTACTTTCTGGGTGTCGGTCAGCCCATGGTAGCGCTATTGATTACCGCAGGTGTTCCCGTCGAGCGATCCAGATCGTAGACGCCAGAATGACCAAGGCACCGAGCAAGGTGGTCTGGCTTGGCACATCGGAAAACACCAGCCAGCCCATCACGGATGCCCAGATCAAATCCAGGAAGCGCAAGGACTGGGTGGCCGAGATGTCGGCGGATCGGAAGCCACGGGTCAGACAGTATTGACCGAGCGAACCCAGAACGCCCGCCACTGCAAAGCCCAGCCATTGCCAGCCTGTTGGCGCTGACCAGTGCAGCAAGCCCAGGGGCAGACTCAAGGCAGTGACCGAGATGGCCTGCCACAGCACAATGACGCCAGGCTTTTCGTAGCGTGTGAGCGTTTTGGTCATCAGAAATGACGCGGCAAAGACGGGGCAGGATGCGAGCATGGCCAGGGCATACCAACCGCCCTGACCCGAGAGTCTGGGCGCGACCACGACGAGAACGCCAGCAAAACCGATGACTGCCGCAACCCAGCGATCAGCGCGCATCTTCTCGCCCAGAAACCAGGAAGCACCCAGCATGATGAATATCGGCCCGGTAAAGCCAATGGCCGTCATATCTGCCAGCCCAAGATGGGGCAGGGCGATAAACCACAGCGTGAGCCCCACGGTATGGACCGCACCGCGCCAGAGTTGCCCGCTCAGATTGACCGGGCGATAGGCACGCAAGCCCTCGCGCAAGACCAGCGGCAGCAAGGCCACGATGCCAAAAACGTAGCGCAGAAACTGCGACTGAAATGGATCGAGGGACAGGGTGATGGTCCGGACCGTGGCATTGAGACAGGAAAACACCAGGCCGCTCAAAGCCACCCACAGCATGCCGCGCCAGACGGCTGGCAAGCGCGAGACGCGCATGCGGGTGTGCCGGTGCGCCACCGCAATCCGGCGCGGGATCCGTCTGGATAACGGGGCTTGGGGTTGCAACGACGGTGCTCGTTTACTTCGCCGCCAACCCGAAGACTCTTCTGGCCATGGCGGTAGCGGCACCGATGGGGTCCGCGCGGATCGCTTTTTCCTGCTCCGCCAGCATCAGGAACAGACCGTCAAGCGCCTTCTGGGTTACATAGTTCTCGATCCTGGCTTGCTTGGCATCCAGCAGACCCAGCTTGGCGCCCTTGCCGGCGATTTCGTTGTACTTCTCGGCCAGACCGACGTTGGCGGTTGCCTTGCTGACGATAGGGAGAAATTTCTCCGTGAGCTGGTCGCTGGTGGTTCGGCGGAAATATTCGGTCGCCGCAGTGTCGCTGCCGGCAAGAATGCCCTTGGCGTCCTGCCAGCTCATGTTTTTCACGGCGTTCAGCAGCAGCGGTTTGGCGAGGGGCACGGCCTGCTCGGCGGCCCGGTTCATTGCGGTTACCAGTTCTTCGGCCTGCTTTTGCAGGCCCAGCATACGCATGGCGCCTTCGACACGCTTCAGGGCGTCGGGCAGCGGTATCCTGACCTTGTCGTTGCCCAGGAAGCCGTTTTCCGCGCCCAGTCTGGAGACGGCGCTAGCAGTGCCCTGCGTCAGTGCATCTTTCAGGCCACTGCCAGCATCGGCGTTGCTGAGGCTGCCCAAATCAAGGGCGAGCGCCTGCAAGCTGACGAGCAGCCCGGCAAGCAATCCGGCAAGAACACGCATGAATCTCTCCTTTGCAACACGATATCATCAATTGCAAACCCTACCGGAGCCACCACCATGCAAATTGATCCCGCACTTCAGTCCAATGCCGATAACTACAAGCTGCTGACCAATCTGGTCGTACCGCGCCCGATTGCCTGGGTCAGCACCCTGAGCCAAAGCGGCGTGGTCAATCTGGCGCCGTTCAGTTTTTTCAACGCCCTTGGCAGCGATCCGGTGTACTTGGTTATCAGCGTCGGGCGCAACGACAAGGGCGAGCTCAAGGACACGGAGAAGAACATTCAGTCCAGCGGTGAGTTTGTGGTGAATATGGTGACCGAGGATTTGTTCGATGCCATGAACCTCTCGGCGGCCGATTTTCCGCCGGATCAGAGCGAACTCGAAGCGGCACAGCTGCACACCGCGCCCTCGGTGCACATCAAGACGCCGCGTGTGGCACGAGCGCAAGTGAGTATGGAATGCAAGCTCTTCAGCGCGCAGCAGCTTGGCGCCAACATGCTGTTCATTGGTCAAGTGGTGATGTTCCACGTTGCCGACGATCTGATCGGGCCGCGTCTGCGTGTCAATGGCTTTGCGCCCATCGGCCGCCTGGGTTCGCCCTCGGTTTATTGCCGGACCACCGATCAGTTTGATGTGGCGCGCATCAGTTATGCGCAGTGGCAGACTAAAGCTCAGTGAGCGGCAGATGCCGTGATCCAGGCAGCGGTTTGGGCCACGA
>JBAXFI010000074.1:0-12907 GCA_037139995.1 Comamonadaceae bacterium
TCAGCACCGTCTTGATGCCGCCACGCAAGGCAGCCAGCAGTTTTTCTTTCAGGCCGCCGATTTCCGTGACCTCACCGCGCAGCGTGATTTCGCCCGTCATGGCGACGTCGGCGCGCACCGGAATACCGGTCATGGCAGAAACAAAGGCTGTGGTCATGGCCGCTCCGGCGCTCGGTCCATCCTTGGGCGTGGCACCGTCGGGTACGTGGATGTGAATATCTTTCTTCTCGAACATCTCATCCTTGATACCCAGGCGGCGCGAACGACTGCGCACCACCGTGCGTGCCGCCTCGACCGATTCCTTCATCACATCGCCCAATGACCCGGTGCGGGTGATCACACCCTTGCCCGGCATCATGGCAGCCTCGATCGTCAACAGATCGCCGCCAACCTCGGTCCAGGCCAGACCCACCACCTGGCCGACCTGGTTGAGTTTTTCGGCACGGCCATAGGAGTACTTGCGCACGCCCAGAAAGTCATTGAGGTTGTCGGCATCGACCTTGACCTGCGGCACCATCCTCTTGAGTTGCAGCCCCTTCACCACCTTGCGACAGATTTTGGACAACTCGCGCTCCAGCGAACGCACACCGGCCTCACGCGTGTAATAGCGAACAATGTCTCGCACCGCAGTTTCGGCGATTTGCAACTCTTCTTCCTTGACACCGTTGTTCTTCAACTGTTTGGGCAGCAGGAACTGGGTCGCAATATTGACTTTTTCTTCTTCGGTATAGCCAGACAGACGGATCACCTCCATTCGGTCCAGCAGGGCCGGTGGGATGTTCATTGAGTTGGACGTCGCGACGAACATGACGTCGCTAAGGTCAAAGTCCACCTCGACGTAATGATCGCCAAACTTGTGGTTTTGCTCCGGGTCCAGCACCTCAAGCAGGGCGCTCGACGGGTCACCCCGGAAGTCAGTTCCCAGTTTGTCGATTTCATCGAGCAGGAACAATGGATTGCGCGTGCCGATCTTGGACAGGCTTTGCAGCACCTTGCCCGGCATCGCGCCAATATAGGTACGGCGGTGGCCGCGAATCTCGGCTTCATCGCGCATGCCGCCCAGCGCCATACGCACATACTTGCGCCCGGTCGCCTTGGCCACCGACTGCCCGAGCGAGGTCTTGCCAACACCGGGTGGTCCGACCAGACATAAAATCGGCGCCTTCACTTTTTCTACCCGCTGCTGGACCGCAAGGTATTCAAGAATACGGTCCTTGACCTTGTCCAGACCGTAGTGGTCTTCATTCAGGACCTTTTCCGCATTGCTCAAATCGTGCTTGATCTTGGTCTTGCCGGCCCAGGGCAGACCGGTCAGCACATCAATGTAATTACGCACCACGGTCGCTTCAGCTGACATCGGCGACATCAGTTTGAGCTTCTTGAGTTCGCCCTCGGCCTTCTTCAGTGCCTCCTTGGGCATCTTGGCAGCCTTGATCTTCTTCTCGATCTCGTCGATGTCGGCGCCGTCTTCCCCCTCGCCCAATTCCTTCTGGATCGCCTTGACCTGCTCGTTCAGATAGAAGTCGCGCTGGTTCTTCTCCATCTGCCGCTTCACACGGCCACGAATCTTCTTGTCGACGTTCAGAATGTCGACTTCGCGCTCAATCTGTTCAAACAGATTTTCAAGCCTGTCCTTGATGCCTGACAAATCCAGCACGGCCTGCTTGCTCTCGAGCTTCAGCGGCAGATGGGCTGCGATCGTGTCGGCCAGACGTCCCGGGTCATCGATGCTCGAAATGGAGGTGAGAATCTCGGGCGGTATCTTCTTGTTGAGTTTGACGTACTGTTCAAACTGTTGCATCACGGCACGCCGCAGAGCCTCGATCTCGCTGGCTTTGGTCCGCGACCTGGTTTCGGGTTCCAAAACCTCCTGAACCGGCGTAACGTTGGCGACAAAGTGCAACTCGCCATCTTCAATCCGGTTCACTCTAGCGCGCTGCTGACCCTCGACCAGTACTTTGACCGTGCCATCCGGCAGCTTGAGCAATTGCAGGATGGTAGAGATGCACCCCACCTCGAACATATCTGTCACCAGCGGATCATCCTTGGCTGCCGCTTTTTGCGCCACCAGCATGATGCGCCGCTCGCTTTCCATGGCAGCTTCCAGCGCCTTGATGCTCTTGGGCCTGCCAACAAACAGCGGGATCACCATGTGCGGAAACACAACCACGTCGCGCAGTGGCAACAGTGGCAGATCAAGGGCATCGGCAGGTAGTGGGGTATGACCAGACATAGGGAAACCTTTTCGTTACCTGTTGAATATGGATCAGCTGGGCCGCTTTTCAAGCCACCCGCGTCAAATCAGGCCTTGCGCGCCGCCTCGCGGTACACCAACAGCGGCGGCTTGTTCTCTTCAATGGTCGATTCGTCGACCACCACCCGGTCAACATTCACAGCGTTAGGCAGTTCGTACATGGTGTCGATCAGTGCCTGCTCCAGAATCGAGCGCAAACCGCGCGCTCCGGTCTTGCGTGCCAGCGCCTTCTTGGCGATGGCCTGAAGGGCAGACGGGCGGATCTCCAGATCAACGCCCTCCATCGAAAGCAACTTGCTGTACTGTTTGACCAGCGCATTTTTTGGCTCGGTCAGGATCTGCACCAGTGCCTCCTCGGTCAACTCGGCCAGCGTTGCCACTACGGGCATGCGGCCAACGAGTTCAGGAATCAGGCCAAACTTGATCAGATCCTCCGGCTCAACGTCCTTGAAAACCTGGGTCAGACTGCGCTGCGCCTTGCTCTTGACGGTAGCGCCAAACCCGATGCCGGATGACTGGGTGCGGTTATCGATGACCTTTTCCAGCCCAAAAAAGGCGCCGCCGCAAATGAACAGAATGTTGGTGGTGTCGATCTGGACGAAATCCTGATTCGGGTGTTTGCGCCCGCCTTGTGGTGGCACGCTGGCCATGGTTCCTTCGATCAGCTTGAGTAAGGCCTGTTGCACGCCTTCACCCGACACGTCGCGCGTGATCGAGGGGTTATCGGATTTGCGTGAAATCTTGTCGATTTCATCAATGTAGACAATGCCGCGCTGCGCCCGCTCGACATCGTAATTGCAGCTCTGCAGCAGTTTGAGAACAATGTTCTCAACGTCCTCACCGACATAGCCGGCTTCGGTCAGGGTGGTGGCATCGGCCATCACAAACGGCACGTCGAGCATGCGCGCCAGAGTTTGAGCCAGCAGTGTCTTGCCAGAACCGGTCGGCCCGATCAGCAATATATTGCTCTTGGCCAGCTCAACATCGTCTTTCTTGGCCTTTTCCTTGTGCCGCAGGCGCTTGTAATGGTTGTAAACCGCCACTGCCAAAGTTCGCTTGGCCGGCTCCTGGCCGATCACGTAATTATCCAGGTTGGCTTTGATTTCGGCTGGTGTTGGCAACTCTGCCGCGGCATTGCGCGCTGGTGCTGTTCCGGGCAATTCATCTCGAATGATTTCATTGCACAGTTCAATGCACTCGTCACAGACAAAGACCGAGGGTCCGGCAATCAGTTTCTTGACCTCATGCTGACTCTTGCCGCAAAAGGAGCAGTAAAGAGTTTTTTCGCCGGAAGCACCTTTTTTTTCAGCCATGTGAACTACGCCCGTTTCGAGATGACCTTGTCTATCAGGCCATACTCCTTGCACTCCTCAGCCGACATGTAATAGTCACGCTCGGTATCGCGCTCAATGCGCTCCAGCGGTTGACCGGTGCGTTCAGCCAGGATTTTATTGAGCTGCTCGCGCGTCTTCAAGATCTCACGCGCCTGAATCTCGATTTCGGTAGCCTGACCCTGACTGCCACCGGACGGCTGGTGGATCATGACCTTCGAGTTGGGCAGTGAAAAACGTTTGCCTTTGGCGCCAGCGGCCAGCAGGAAAGCACCCATGCTGGCAGCCATGCCAGTGCACAGGGTTGACACCTCGGGCTTGATGAAGTTCATGGTATCGAAGATCGCCATGCCGGCGCTGACAGAGCCGCCAGGCGAGTTGATGTAGAAGGAAATATCCTTGTCCGGATTCTCGCTTTCCAAGAACAGCAGTTGCGCCACCACCAGATTGGCCACATGATCATTGACCGGGCCAACCAGGAAAATAACTCGCTCCTTGAGCAGGCGCGAGTAAATATCGTAGGACCGCTCACCGCGGCCTGATTGCTCAATCACCATGGGCACCATGCCCAGGCCCTGAGTTTCCATCGCAAATCGCTCGTTCATCACATCTCCAGCTAGATTCTCTACTGTACCGAAAAATGGTAGCGTGACTGTCAGTTTTGCGCCATCAACTCATCAAAAGACATATTTTTGTCAATGACAACGGCCTTGGACAGAACAAATTCTGTCACATTGTTCTCAATCACGATCGCTTCCACCTCGGCCAGGCGATTGTTGTCACCGTAATACCAGCGCACGACCTCAGCCGGCTTTTCATAGCTGGCCGCGAGTTCCTCAATGTGCGCCTTGATTTGTTCGGGCTTGGCCTGCAGATTCTGTGACCGCACCAGTTCAGCCACGACCAAGCCCAGACGCACGCGGCGCTGCGCCTGCGGCAGAAAGATGTCGTCAGGCAGCGGCGTGTTGTCGGCGTCCTTGATGCCGCGCTGTTTCAGATCGGCACGGGCGCCTTCCACCAAACGGCTCACTTCAGCCTGTACGCTGGCTTTGGGCAGATCGAGTTCGGCTTTGGCCACCAGCGCATCCATCACTGCCTGTTTGTTTCGAGCCAGCAGGCGGAATTTGACTTCACGCTCGAGGTTCTTCCTGACGTCAGCGCGCAGTCCTTCGACCGTCGCCTCGGCAATGCCCAGCGACTTGGCCAGCGCATCGTCGATATCCGGCAAATGT
This sequence comes from Comamonadaceae bacterium, assembly GCA_037139995.1. Lineage (GTDB taxonomy): Bacteria > Pseudomonadota > Gammaproteobacteria > Burkholderiales > Burkholderiaceae_C > Rhodoferax. Next base: position 4,818 of record JBAXFI010000074.1, read on the forward strand.
GCCGCTTCGACTTTTTTCACGGTCACCATGAAATCGGCGCTCTTGCCGGCCACATCCTTGCCGTGGTAATCCGCCGGGAAAGCGAGTTGGAAGGTTTTGCTTTCTCCAGCCTTCATGCCCGTCGTGGCGTCTTCAAATTCCTTGAGCATCTGGCCGTCACCGACGATGAACTGAAAATCCTCCGCCTTGCCGCCTGCGAAGGCTTCGCCGTCAATCTTGCCCTCAAAATCCACCGTCACGCGGTCGCCAAGTTGCGCTTGCGCGTCCTGCGCGCGCTGCGCAAAGGTGCGGCGTTGCTTGCGCAGGATGTCCAGGGTCTTGTCAATCGCGGTGTCGGTTACTTCACTGGCAATCTTTTGCACTTCAGCGCTGCTCAAATCGGCAATCTTGACATCGGGATAGACCTCAAAAACCGCGTCAAACGCCATTTCACCTTCAGGTGAAGTCTCTTTTTCCGTGATCCGGGGTTGTCCTGCAACGCGCAATTTCGCCTCGTTGGCAGCGTTGGCGAAGGCCTCGCCTACCTTGTCGTTCATCACTTCGTAGTGAACCGAATAGCCGTAACGCTGGGTAACGACGTTCATTGGCACTTTGCCCGGACGGAAGCCGTCCATCTTGACGGTCCGGGCGAGTTTCTTCAAACGTGTCTGAACTTCCGTCTGAACCTGGCCAAGCGGCAGGGTCAGGGTCATCTTGCGTTCGAGCTTTTCAAGTGTTTCAACAGTCACGGTCATTTCAAATCTCCTACAAATGGTACGCAGGGGGGGGGCTATAAGCCCCACGCCGTTTCCAGCGTCAGGACGCAAACCCGCCCTTCAAATTTATATAAAACTACGATTCTTCACCAAAAATATAAAGCCGCAGTAAAACCAATACTCTTTCTCTGAACTGCATAAAACTCCGCAGCAGGTAGACGGGGAATTTGCTCGATTGTTTTGCACCAAAGGATGCATTTGGCGCAAAATTGGAAGGCGGCATAACAGACTGCTATCAATTTCAGAGAATGTCTACTATTTTCCGCCGTCTGCCGCTCATCAAACAGTCGCAGAGAACAAAGCAATGCCCGGTATTGTACTGACAGCCGCAGGAGCCGCCCAAGTGAAGGTGAATCCCGTGCACGGCACGCGCATGGCAGCAAGTCCGCCTACATGGGCACGGTGAACTGTTATGCCGTGTGCCCCGACACCTCTGTGATCGGACTGGACCTGTGCTTCCCTGAGCAGGACTTGAATGGACTTTGGTACAGCCATACCGGCCTGTCAGGACTTGCATAGACCACTGCCGTCGGCTGTAGTTCAGCGGCTGCAAATTCCAGGCTGACCAGCCAGCTCCCCGGGCGCATCTCTGCGCGCGCCTTGGCGACGGCGCGTGGCATTGTTTCCGGTCGCTGAAACAGGTAGATCAGGTCGTAGGCTCGCCAATCGGCGCGCCAAATATCGCCCAAGCGAACCTGTGCCCACGGGCAGCGAAGCGCTGCCACCCAGCGCAAGGGCCAGCTGAATTCGATCCCGACGCAGCGTGCGCTGGGGTAGGCCAAGTGAAGTGCTTTCAGTCCATCTCCGGCACCGCAGCCGGCATCCAGAACAAGGGCGTTTGTTGGCAACTTTGCGCAGCTCGGCAGATCGCGCAAGGCCTGCAGCGGTGTTGGAAAGACCGGAGCATCGCCCCAGGTATGCGCCGGGTAAACCAGCAAAGCCAAGGCCAGAGGAAGCAACCATAACCAGGAACTCGCGGACGCTACGCCGGTCAGCAACACGGAAATCGGAAAGCCCAGCGCCAAGGTCAGCTGCCGGGCAGGAGAGAAACCACGCCAACGCGCTATGCCAGCTGCTGCCAGACCCAGCAGGCATGCCAACGGCATCGCCATGGGAGCCGGTATGGCCCAGGCCAGTAGGCTCTGATAGAGCAGCCACGCCAGCGCCCACACGGCCAGTGCCGGCATCGGCCATTTCAGGTAAGTAGAAAAATTCAATCGTTGGATGTGTAACTTGTTTCAGAGTATCAGTCTCAAGACGGTCGCACTGCTTTCAGCGACATCCTGCAGTGGGTGGTGCGCGGGACAGGAATCGAACCTGCACGCCTTGCAGCGTCTGGACCTAAACCAGGTGCGTCTACCAATTTCGCCACCCGCGCAAAAAACAAGAGGGGTCAGCTCACCCAAGCACCCCAAGACTTCGGTCAGCGCGCATTTTACCCTGCCCCACTCCCCTCCCGTGGGTGCCGAAACTGGTTCAGCGTACATTGTCGGTATGGGTCACTACGAAAATTTCCCGGTCGCCTCCTGGCTCTGCCCGCCGCGCCTGCGCCCGGCCATTGCTGCCATCTACGCGTTGGCCCGGACCGCTGACGACATCGCCGACGAAGGCCACGCTGCCCCCGCTGAGCGACTGGCCGACTTGCGTGCCCTGCGTCATGACTTGCGTGCCGCCGCCGGCGCAGCACCTGACAGTGGGCGCTGGCTGGGGGTCTTTCAGGCGCTGCGGCCCGTGCTGCGCGATTTCTCCCTGCCGATCGCGCCTTTGGAGCAACTGCTGGACGCCTTCGAGCAGGATGTGCACTTCACGGCCACTGCAAGCCGGTACCAGACCGATGCCCAACTGCTCGATTACTGCACGCGCTCAGCCAATCCGGTCGGCCGCCTGTTGTTGCATCTGTATCGAATCGAGGACGCGCACTCGCTTTCCCAAAGCGACCAGATCTGCAGCGCGCTGCAACTCATCAACTTCTGGCAGGACCTCAGTATCGACCTGCCACGCGAGCGCTGGTACCCGAGCGTGCAAGCCATGCAGCAATACCGCGTCAAGGAATCCGACCTGCAGGCGCCTCGGGTCTGTGCGCCAGCCTCCAGGCTGGTCGCTCACTACGTCGTTCAGGCCCGCAGATTGATGCAGCAGGGTGCGCCGCTGGCGCTGCGAATTCCAGGTCGCGCCGGTTGGGAGTTGCGTCTGGTAGTGCAAGGTGGCCTGCGCATACTCGACAAAATCGCGGCACTGAACCACGAGAGCTGGCGCGTACGACCCAGAATCAACCTGATCGATCTGCCGGTGCTGCTTTGGCGTGCCTGGCGCATGCGCCGCACGTCTGATTAAACTCACCCCCCAGTGCACATCATGACGCCACAAGAATACGTTCAACAGAAGGCTGCTGCGTCAGGCAGCAGCTTTTACTACGCCTTCCTGTTCCTGCCGGCGCCGCGCCGCGCGGCCATTACCGCTTTTTACGCCTTCTGCCGCGAGATCGATGACGTGGTCGACGAGACTGCAGATGCCGGTGTTGCCAGCAGCAAGCTGGCGTGGTGGCAGACCGAAGTAGTGCAGGCATTTGCCGGTCAACCGAGCCACCCGGTACTGCAGGCTCTGATGCCATTGGCCGCCAACTTCCAAATTGAACAGCGCCATCTGCTGGCTGTGATCGAGGGTTGCCAGATGGACCTGAATCAAACCCGTTACATCGACTATCCAGGCCTGCAGCGCTATTGCCATCTGGTGGCCGGTGTGGTGGGCGAAGTGGCAGCCAACATTTTCGGCCGGACGCAGGAGCAGACCACACAGTACGCCCATAAACTCGGCCTGGCTTTGCAGCTCACCAACATCATCCGGGATGTTGGTGAAGATGCGTTGCGCGGTCGCATCTACCTGCCGATGAACGAGTTGCAGGAATTTGATGTCAAGGCCCATGAGATCCTCAAGCGCAGTGAGTCCGATCGCTTCATCGAACTCATGAAGTTCCAGGCGCGCCGGGCCCACGGCCTGTACGACGAGGCCCTGAATCTGCTGCCGCAAGTCGACCGGCACGCACAAAAGCCGGGTTTGATGATGGCGGCAATCTACCGCGCCCTGCTCAGGGAAATCGAACACGACAAGTTTCGTGTGCTGCGCCAGCGCACCAGCCTCACACCGTTGCGCAAAATGTGGCTGGCGTGGAGAGTGCAAGCGCTCGGGCGAGCTTGATGAAGATCGCCATCATTGGCGCAGGCTGGGCTGGCATGGCAGCGGCGGTGGAGGCGACCGCGGCCGGGCATAAGGTCTCGGTCTTTGAGGCCTCTCGCACACTGGGTGGTCGCGCCCGGTCGGTACCCGGCCAGTTGCCCGACGGCTCACCGGTGAGTCTGGACAACGGTCAGCACATCCTGATTGGTGCCTATGGTGAAACCCTGCGGCTACTCCGACAAGTCGGCGTGAATGAGGGCCAGGCTCTGTTGCGCTTGCCGATGACACTGCGCTTCTCCGACGCCGACGGTGTGCAGTTTCCGCGCTGGCCAGCACCGCTGGACGCACTGGCCGGCATCGTCAGCGCGCGCGGCTGGCGCCTGGCCGACAAGTGGTCCTTGCTGCGCTTGGCCGCGAACTGGCATCAGCAGAATTTTCAGTGCCATGCCAGGCTCAGTGTGTCCCAGTTGTGCGAGCAACTTAGCCCGCGTGTGATGACCGAACTGATAGCGCCGCTGTGTCTGTCGGCGCTCAATACGGCGGTCGAGCGCGCCAGCGCGCAGGTGTTCCTGCGCGTGCTCCAGGATGCCTTGCTGGGTGAGTCTGGCGGCTCCAATCTGCTGCTGCCACGAGTCGGTCTGTCCGAGCTTTTTCCGCAGGCCGCTGCAAGCTGGTTGACCCTGCACGGCGCCGAACTGCATTTGGGCAAGCGTATCGAGGCCGTGTCGCCCCAGGGTACACAGTGGTGCGTTGCTGACACCGGCTTTGACGCGGTGATTCTGGCCACCTCAGCCGGCGAATCGGTCCGACTACTGGAACGCAGCGCGCCCGGCGCTCCCGTTTCTGTCACGACAAGCATCGCAGAGTGGATTCAGGTCTGCCGAGACCTGCGCTTCGAAGCCATCAGCACTGTCTATGCGTGGGGCGCCGACGCTGCTCTGGCCCGGCCCATGCTCGCACTGCGCGGCAGGGTCACTGAAAGCGAACCCGCTCCGGCGCAATTTGTCTTTGACCGGGGCCAACTCGGCTCAGCGCGCGGCCTGCTTGCGTTTGTTGTAAGTGCCAGCGGGCCAGCGCGCACAAGCTTGCAGGCTCAGGTGCTGCAGCAGGCGCAAACGCAGTTGGGGCTGAAGCTGCAAGCCGTTCAAACCATCACGGAGCGGCGTGCGACTTTTGCCTGCACGCCAGGGCTGCTGCGACCCGCGCAAGCCATTGCCCCCGGTCTGCTGGCCTGTGGTGACTTTGTGGCAGGCCCGTATCCGGCCACGCTGGAAGGCGCTGTGCGCAGCGCCGTCGGTGCCGCCAGGGCAGTGGCGCTGGGCGTCTATCATGCCCAAGGTACCGACAAAACAAGCAAGGAGCCAAATCAATGAAACGCGCCCTGAAGATCATTGCCCTGCTGCTGACTGCGTTGATCGTCGCCGGCGCAGCGGGCGCCTCCTGGTACCTTTATAGCAAACAGCCGCAGCGCTCGGGCACGCTGAATCTGACGCAGTTGAAGGCACCGGTCAGCGTGCGCTACGACGAGCGCGGCGTACCTCACATCAGGGCCGAAAACGAAGCAGACCTGTACCGTGCGCTCGGTTATGTGCAGGCGCAGGACCGTCTGTTTCAGATGGAGATGATGCGCCGCCTGGCGCAGGGTGAACTGGCCGAAATACTGGGTTCCAAATATGCAGACGTTGACAAGCTTTTTCGCACGCTGGGGATTCGGCAGCACGCCCAGGCTGCCGCTGCCAGGATGGACCTCAAGAGTGCTTCGTCGCAGGCACTGGCAGCTTACCTGGACGGCATCAACCAGTTTCAGGACAGCCACCCGGCACCGCTGGAATTTGACCTGCTGAAGATCCCAAAGCGCCCGTTCACGGCGCAGGATACTTTCGCCGTTACCGGCTATCTGGCCTACAGTTTTGCCGCCACCTTTCGCACCGAGCCGGCCTTGACCTACGTGCGCGACAAACTGGGTGCCGGCTATCTGAAAGTCTTTGACCTTGATTCGCACCCGGATGGGGTTGTCGCCGCCGGATTGACAAAGGCGATGAATGGCGCAGACTGGCGCCAACTCGAACAGATTGCCCAGGTCAGCAAAGAGGCCCTCGAGATGGTGGGCCTGCCGCAATTCGACGGCAGCAACGCATGGGCTGTTTCGGGCAACCGCAGCGCCAGCGGCAAACCGCTGCTGGCCGGCGACCCGCACATTGCCTACTCGGCACCCGCGGTCTGGTACGAGGCCCATTTGTCGGCGCCCGGCTTCGAACTCTATGGTCACCATCAGGGCCTGGTGCCGACCGCCCTGCTTGGCCACAACAGCCAGTTTGGCTGGAGCCTGACCATGTTCGAGAACGACGACATCGACCTGATCGCCGAAAAGGTCAACCCTGATAACGCCAATCAGGTCTGGTACCACGGCCAGTGGGTTGACTTGCAGAGCCGTGAGGAAACCATTCTTGTCAAGGATTCGGCGCCGGTCAAGCTGACGCTGCGCCGCTCCCCGCATGGTCCCATCATCACCGATGCCTTCCCGACGCTGTCTGGCAAGACGCCGGTGGCCATGTGGTGGGCGTTTCTGGAGACTGAAAATCCGATCCTCGATGCGGTCTATGAGCTCAACCGGGCCGATAGCTCCGCCAAGGCGGCTCAGGCCTCCAGCAAAATCCATGCGCCGGGGCTGAACGTGGTTTGGGCGAATGCCAGTGGCGACATCGCCTGGTGGGCTGCTGCCAAGCTGCCGATCCGGCCGGCCAGCGTCAACCCCGGTTTCATTCTGGACGGCAGCAGCGCCGAAGCCGACAAGCTCGGCTTCTATCCGTTCAACGAGAACCCGCAGGAAGTCAATCCGGCACGTGGCTACATTGTCTCGGCCAACCATGAGCCCAAGTCTGGCAACAGCGTTGCCGTCCCTGGCTATTACTGTCTGCCAGATCGCGCCCAGCGACTCGACGAGCGCCTGCGCGATGGCGCGCTCAAGTGGGACAACAAGGCCAGTCAGGCACTGCAGCTTGATGTCCAGACCGGCTATGCGCTGCGCGTCCTTAAGCCATTGCTGCCGATCTTGCAAGCCGTCGTCAGCGACCCGACCGAGCGCGCGCTGCTGCAGCGCCTGGTCTCCTGGGATGGCAGACACAGCCTCGACAGTGTCCCGGTAACCGTCTACAACCAGTTTCTCTATGAATTGACGCGCGCTGCCCTGGCTGATGAACTGGGTGAACTGCAGTTCAAGAATCTGTTGGCCACACGCGTTCTTGACTTCGCTCTGCCCCGACTGGTGGCGGACGCCAATTCACCCTGGTGGGACAACCGCAGCACGCCCGCACTGGAGAGCCGCGCCGACACCGTGCAGGTGGCGTGGCGAGCCACTCTTGCGCACCTGCAGGCCACCTTCGGCCAGGACAGCACAAGCTGGACCTGGGGCAAGGCACACACATTGACCCATGGCCACCCGCTTTCAGCACAAAAGCCGCTCGACAAACTCTTCAACATCGGTCCTTTTGCAGCGCCGGGCGGACGTGAGTTGCCGAACAACCTGGGCCAGAACATAGGACCGGCACCGTGGGCAGTAACCATGGGTCCGTCAACCCGGCGCGTCATCGATTTCGCCGATGCCAGCAAGGCGCTGGGCATCAACCCGGTGGGTCAGAGCGGCGTGCTGTTTGATGCGCATTACAAGGATCAGGCGGCCACGTTCATCGCCGGTGGCTACGTGCCACAGCATCTGAGCGAAGCTGATGTTGCTGCCAATACACGCAGTACGTTGACGTTGGCACCGGCTCGGTAAAGATTTCTTTTTTCTCTATTATTCCTATTTTTTCCCCACTCTCTCACCCCCGCCTCTCTCCCGCCCCGCCGGGCGGGAAAGAGGAGCCAAACAGCCCTATTTGGCCGCGTGCTTAAACGAAGGAAGTGCACACGCCACGGCGCGTTGATGAAGATCATGCGCAACATGACGATGCCTGCGGCATCAGCAACATTCAGGTCCAGCCATATTTGGGTCAGTCAAGCTGGGGCAACGGATCAGGCAGATCAGAGGGTGAGCCACAAACTCCAGCGTTCCAAACCTGAAAAATGCACTTCAGAAGTTGAGATACGCGGCCACATGCGGCTGTTGGCTCCCCTCTTCCGCCCGGCGGGGCGGGAGAGGGGCGGGAGAGGGGCGGGGGGGTG
>JBAXFI010000075.1:0-12271 GCA_037139995.1 Comamonadaceae bacterium
GTGGCCTTTGGTCTGCGCATGAAGCCGCGTGGCAGCCGCCCCAGCGACAGCAAGATCAAAGAGAAGGTTCACGACCTGCTCGGTCTGGTGCAACTCGACTGGCTGGCAGACCGTTACCCGGCACAGCTCTCTGGTGGTCAGCGCCAACGCATTGCCCTGGCCCGTGCCCTGGCGGTCGAGCCCAAAGTGTTGTTGCTGGACGAACCCTTTGGCGCGCTCGACGCCAAGGTACGCAAAGAGCTGCGCCGCTGGCTGCGCCGCCTGCACGACGACCTGCATGTGACCAGCATCTTTGTGACGCACGATCAGGAAGAGGCGTTGGAGGTGGCAGACCGCGTGGTGCTGATGAACAGCGGCGTGGTGGAGCAGATTGGCTCGCCACAGGAAGTCTGGGACCATCCGGCAAGTCGCTTTGTCTACGGCTTCCTGGGCGACGTGAATCTGTTTCACGGTCGCGCCCACGAAGGCGAAATGCTGATCGGTGAGAACCATGACGGCCTGCGCCTGGCCACACCCGAGCACGGCGACGTGCAGGACGCCAAGGCCTTCGCGTATGTGCGACCGCATGACCTGGAGGTGGAGCGCTACACGCCGGGCACCCCGAGCACCGGAGCCGCCAGCGGCATCGTGGCTCGCCTTACCCGCGCCATCGTAGTCGGTCCGATTGCGCGCCTGGAATTGTTGCCACTTGATGCATCGGCCGGCAATGGCGATTTGATCGAAGCCCAGATTCCGGCGCAACAGTTCCATGCGCTGGCTTTGAAGACCGATGAAACGGTGCTGCTGACACCGCGCAAGGCGAGAGTGTTTGTGGCCTGAGGTCGTTTGCGACTACCATGGCACATGCCTTTTGCTCCGTCTTTTCCGATCCGCAGTGAAGCCGATGTCCGTCGCTTGGAGGAAACACCTCTGGAGCAAGCGTTTGCCGAGCGCAGCACCTACGACATTTTTTGCAGCTCGGCCCGCGCTTTCGGCGATAAGACGGCGCTGACCTTCCTGCACTCGGCCAAGCCGGAAGACGGCGTCACTCGCTGGTCCTATGCCGGGTTGCTTGCCGGTATTCACCAGACCGCGAACCTGTTGTTTCGAATCGGTGTGCGACCCGGTGATGCCATTGGTGTCATGCTACCGGGATGTCTGGACTATCACCTGGCGCTCTGGGGTGGCGAGGCAGCCGGCATTGTGCAGCCGCTCAATCCCTTGCTCAATGAAGAGAAGCTGGTCTCCCTGTTGAACGCCGGCAAGGCCAAGGTCCTGTTTGCCTGGGGCTCGGACGACGAAGCAGGAATTTGGTCCAAGGCCATGCGCATCCGCACCCAGGTGCCGACGCTGACGGCAGTGTTGCGGGTTGCACCCATCGGTGAAGCGACCGCACCAGCGCTGCCTGACGGTGTGTTGGACTTTGGCGAGTTGCGCCGCCACGAGGTCGATGATCGCCTGGTCAGTGAACGCCGCATTTCAGCCGGCGACATCGCCGCCTACTTCCATACTGGGGGCACCACGGGCGCACCCAAGCTGGCTCGACACAGTCATGCCGCGCAGGTCTTCACGGCGTGGGTCTGCGTGCAGTTGCAGGGTACGCTGGCCGCCGATGTGGTGATCAACGGTTATCCGCTGTTCCATGTGGCCGGCGTGCTGCCCGGCTCGCTGACGTCGTTTGCCGCCGGCTCCGAGGTGGTGATTCCGACCACCGCTTTGTTTCGCAACCGGGAGGTGCTGAGCAACTACTGGCGCCTAGTCGAGCGTCACCGGGCGACGGTGGTCTCAGCCGTGCCCACGGTTCTGGCAGCGTTGGTCGATGTTCCGGTCGGCGCGGCAGACATCTCCTCCCTGCGTTATTGCCGCACCGGCGCGGCACCGATCTCGCCGGACATGGCAGCACGCTTTGAGACTTTGTTTGGTTTGCATGTGCATGAGAGTCTGGGCATGACGGAGATGGCCGGTATCTCCACCATCACGCCCCCTGGTGTGAATGCTCCAGCGGGTTGCGTCGGTTTCAGGTTGCCCTACACCCAGCTGCGCATCGTGGCTCTGGATGAATACGGCAACCCGAGCGCGCGCGAGATGACGCGCGGTGCACAGGGCATGGTGACCTTCAAGTCACCGAATCTGTTCTCGGGTTTTGTGGACCCCAAGGACAATGTCCATGCCTTCACTGAGGATGGCTGGCTGGCCACCGGTGACCTGGGTTGGCTTGATGAGCAAGGTCGCCTCCACTTAAGCGGGCGCTCCAAAGACCTGATCATTCGGGGTGGCCACAACATCGACCCGAAAGTGATTGAAGACGCCATGGCAGCCCACCCCGCGGTGCAACATTGCGCTGCCGTGGGTGCGCCCGACGCCTATGCCGGCGAGTTGCCGGTGGTCTTTGTCACGCTGACTCCGGGGGCGGTAGCGTCGGAAGCGGAACTGCTCGAATTTGTGCGCAACCGGGTCGACGAACCGCCGGCCCGCCCTAAGTCTGTGACGGTGCTGAAAACCATGCCGATGACCCTGGTGGGCAAGATCTACAAGCCCGAGCTGCGACAACTGGCGGCAAAGCCCGGGGTGACGCCATGATCAAAGTGGATTGACGCTGCGAATATAGCTGGGGGGCCGGCGCCGTCGGGAGGCTTGCTCGTAGGCATAGGCCATGGCAATCAGGGTCGGCTCGCTCCAAGCTTTGCCGACAAAGGAAATGCCACACGGCAGGCCTTTGACAAATCCTGCCGGCACCGTGATATGCGGATAGCCAGACACTGCTGCGGGCGTGGTGAAACTGTTGCCGGATGAATCGCCGTGGATGAAATCGGTCAGCCAGGCCAGCTCGCCCGTCGGGGCGACCAGCGCGTCCAGCTGATTTTCTGTCAGCACCTTGTCGATGCCCTGCTCCCGCGAGAACTTCAGGTTGTTGGCTAGCGCATCCTTGTATTCCTGGTCGTCGAGGTCGCCTTTCGCCTGGGCGCTGACAAAGAGTTCCTGCCCAAAGTGAGACATTTCTTTGGCGCTGTTCTTCTGGTTGAAGGCGATTGCATCTTCCAGTGATTTGATGGCCGATGCAGGGGCGTAAGTGGCCAGATACCTGGGCAGGCTGGCCTTCAATTCAAACAGCAGCACCGTCAGTTCGGAATCTGCGTATTTGGCGGTGTTGGGGATTTCTGCCACCTCAACCAGAACGGCACCCTGCGCTGTCAGCACCGCCAGCTCGGCCTCCACCACGCCGGCCACCAGATCGCTTTGCCCGTTGAATTGACTGCGCACAACGCCGATGCGCTTGCCCCTGAGGCCATTGAGATCGAGGAAGCGGCTGTAGTCCTGCCGGTGTTGGTCGGCGTCGCGGGTGGCGGGGTCTTGCGCATCCGTGCCCGCCAATACGGTAAGCAGGGCGGCCGCATCGGCCACAGTGCGGGTCATAGGGCCCGCTGTGTCTTGCGAAGGCGCAATCGGGATGATGCCGGCCCGGCTGACCAGGCCCACCGTCGGCTTGATGCCCACCAGGCTGGCAAGGGACGCAGGCGAGGTAATGGAACCATCGGTCTCGGTGCCGACGGCCATGGTGGCCAGACTGGCAGCCATGCTGGAGGCGGAGCCGGAACTTGAGCCACTGGTATTGCGGTCCAGTGCATAGGGACTTCTGGTCAAACCACCGCGTGCGCTCCAGCCACTGGTAGCGCGGGTGGAACGAATATTGGCCCATTCGGATAGATTGGTTTTGCCGAGAATGATGGCGCCTGCGTCGCGCAGCTTCTGCACAATGAACGCATCTTTGGCGGCGATGGCACCCAGCAAGGCCAGCGAGCCGGCGGTGGTCTGCATGTGGTCGGCCGTGGCAATGTTGTCCTTGAGCAGCACGGGAATGCCGTGCAGGGGGCCGCGTGACCCCTTGGTCTTGCGCTCGCGGTCCAGCTCGGCCGCAATCGCTTTGGCATCAGGATTCAGCTCAATGATGGAATTGATTTTTGGCCCGGACTTGTCGATGGACTTGATGCGCGCCAGGTAGGCGTTGACAAGTTCTACCGATGTGAGGTTTCCCCGTGACAAGGCGGCTTGCAAATCAGCGATGGATGCTTCCGCCAACTCCAGAGACTTCGCCTTGACCACCGTGGCATCGCTATGGCTGGTGGCAAGGATGGCGCTGGTCATGCTCATTTGAAGTAACGCTCGACGTTTCATTGCAGCATTATCAATTTTGTGGTCGGGCTATGCGACAGCAAGCACTGCGGGGCCTTGAGTTGGCTAGCTCTTGCGTGGGTGAAACACCATTGGTTGCGCAGAGTTCGGGGCCACCTTCTGCTGCAACCCACGCTGGATCGATCCCTGCTCGCAGCCGCTGCAATGGCAGGCGCCAGAAGCGCTGGCTGCCCTTTCCAGACTCAAACGCAGTGAAGCGTGCATGGGCAGGCGCAGCAAGCTTTTGGCCATGAGACGACGGGCAGCTTGCGGCAGCAAGGTCCAGCCGGCATAGCCAAAGCAGCAGGCGACCACAACAAAGACAATCAGAGATTGCAGTGTCATGCTTCAGGATCCTAGCCACAAGGTGATGCGGTAGGTGGCAAATGCCGCCGCGTAGGCCAGTGCGAACAGATAGAACGCCATCAGGAGCGGATAACGCCAGGAATTGGTTTCACGACGCACCACGGCCAGGGTTGACAGGCATTGCGGCGCAAAGACAAACCAGGCCAGAAGCGAGTAGGCGGTGGCCAGCGACCAGCCCTGCGCCAGCACGGGGGCCAGGGCATCGGTGACAGATTTGTCAGCTGCTGACAAAGAATAGACCGTGCCCAAGGCTCCGACCACGACCTCGCGTGCCGCCATGCCAGGCACCAGCGCCACCGATATTTGCCAGTTGAAGCCAAGCGGTGCAAACAGCCACTGCAACGCATGACCGAGCATGCCGGCCATGCTGTAGCTGATGGCTGGCCCCTGGCTGGCGTCCCAGTTATCCGGCGGCCCCGGATAGGTGGACAGGAACCACAACACCACCATCAGTGCGAAGATGATGCCGCCAACCCGACGCAGGAAGATGCGGGCTCGCTCCCATAAACCCAGGCCAATATTGCGCAGATTGGGAAGACGGTAAGGGGGCAGTTCCAGCATCAGCGGCTGGTAGGCACTTTTCATCCATACGCGCTTGTAAACCCAGGCGACCGCCATGGCCGAGACCACGCCAGCGACGTACAGGCCAAACAGCGTGAGGCCGCGCAGGCTGAACCAGCCCACATCGCGCGCCGGCACAAAGGCGCCAATGAGCAAAGCGTAGACCGGAAGGCGCGCCGAGCAGGTCATCAGCGGCGCCACCATGATGGTGGCAAGGCGGTCCCGCCAGTTGACGATGGTGCGCGTCGCCATGATGCCCGGAATGGCACAGGCAAAGCTCGACAGCAAGGGAATGAAAGCGCGCCCGGACAGGCCTACTTTGCCCATCAGGTTATCCAGCAGGAACGCGGCGCGCGGCAGGTAACCCGAGTCTTCGAGCAGCAAAATGAAGAAGAACAGAATCAGAATTTGCGGCAGAAAGACCAGCACGCCACCGACACCGGCAAGAACGCCATCCACCAGCAGGCTGCGCAAAGGCCCGGCAGGCATCAGGGCAAGCGTCCAGTCGCTAACAAACAGCACCGCTGCTTTGATGACATCCATGGGCCAGCTGGCCCACAAGAAGACCGCCTGAAAGATCAGGAACAACACCGCGGCAAGCACCAGTAAACCCCAGAAGGGGTGCATCACAGCAGCATCGAGTCGATGCTGAAATCGCCCCTGGTGTGGCGCCATGGGTGCGACCAGGGCCAGGATGCGACGCACTTCACGCTGCAAGTCAGTCGAACTGGTCGAGATTGCGTGAGCCGGCGCGCCGCACTGCGTTACTGCGTGATTGGCGAAATACTGCTCGAGCTGCGCCAATAACCTGGCGTGGCCGTCGTGCTGCACCGCAACAGTTTCGACCACCGGGCAACCCAACTCCTGCGCCAGTCGCGGCACGTCCACCTTGAGCCCTTGAGAGCGTGCAACGTCGGCCATGTTGAGGGCCACCAGCAAGGGCACTCCAAGTCGTTTGAGTTCCAGCACCAGGCGCAGATTCATGCGTAAATTGGTGGCGTCGACCACTGCCACGATCAGATCAGGGGCGTCTTCGCCAGCCCGCCGACCTTCGACCACGTCGAGCATCACCTGCTCATCGGGCGTCGCTGGCGTCAAGCTGTAGGAACCCGGTAAATCGACCACGGATACCGTCTGCCCGTTGGGTAGCCGGGCAAGTCCGACCTTGCGTTCTACCGTCACCCCAGCGTAGTTCGCAACTTTTTGACGGGCTCCCGTCAGGAGGTTGAAGAGCGCTGTTTTGCCGCAGTTGGGGTTGCCGACCAGCGCGATGCTTTTGATGGCAAGGTCAAGGCTGGGAGCGCTGGCGTGGGACATCGACCGATCAGGCGGCGCTGACCTCAAGGTGGCGCACTTGAATGCACTGCGCTTCCAGCAGACGCAAGGCAAACAGGGTTTCCCCGACCTGCACAGCCAACGGCTCACGGCCGCCAGGGCCCCGGCGCAGCAAACGAACCGGCTCACCGGCGATAAAGCCCAGTTCTTCCAGGCGACGCAAGGTTGCAGCACCGACCTCGGCAGAACCTGACACCACACGCTCTACCAACGCATGGGTGCCTTTGGGCAGATCAGATAACAACATCAAGTGGGCCTCACTAAGCAGCAAACGGGATTGAAACAGCTCAAACGCAAATGAGATTCTATCTCATTTGGGGTGATTGGCAAGAGGAAATGTCGGGTCGCCTGCAACGCAGCTCCTGTATCCCAGGAGACAGGAAGTTGGTGTTCACTGTGCTTTTAAAGACTGCTGCGTATCACTCAGTAGACCGCAGCCACGCAGAAGCAGGGTTACGACGTGCTCTGTGGCACGATCATAATCCGCCGCAGCCAGTTCGGCACGACCCAACACGGCACTGACTTGCACACCAAAATCAGCGTAGGTCTGGGTAGCCGCCCAGATCGTGAAGAACAGATGCATGGGGTCCACTGGTGCCATGCGGCCGGCATTGATCCACCCCTGGATCACCGCTGCTTTAACCCGAACCAGTTCGCGCAGTTCCGTGCCAAGCAGTGCTTTCACCACCGGCGCGCCGTGCAAAAGCTCGTTGGCAAAGACCCTGCTCGCATGCGGGCGCTGCACCGACAAAGCCATTTTGGCGCGAATATAGGTTTCGATGGCGACCCTGGGATCGGCCTTGGGGGTGATGCCGAGGGTCGGCACCAGCCAGTCCTCCAGTGTGCGGGCAAGCACCGCGCGGTACAGCGCCTGCTTGCTGCCAAAGTAGTAGTGGAGATTGGCCTTGGGCAGGCACGCCGCCTCGGCAATGGCCGCCATCGTGGCGCCGGCAAAACCAGCGCCGGCAAAGACACGCTCGGCCGCCGCCAGAATAAGCGCCTCGTTGGTCTGGCGTATCTGGCCTTTGGCTGCCTCCTCGCCTGGGGGTGGCGATGAACTGATCGAAGTGCGGTTCATTGGTTCAAGAAGGAACAGGGGTCGTACCCGTGAGGATAAGACCCCCCCAGCTTGATAGCAAAGAACTTACTTGGAAGCGGCTTCCCACACAATGTGCGAATAGGCGGCCTTGCCCGGATCCTTCTTGATCACTGGCGAACTGCCAGCGGCCAGCAAGACTTTGACGGTACGCTCAAATGCTGCTGGTTCCAGATAGCCGATCTTCGCTGTGCCAGCATTGGTGATCAGCTTGGCCACATTTTCCATTTGGCGCTTCTGCACTTTTTCAGAGGCACTGCCAGAAGTGTCCGCTGCGACGACAATTTTGGCCGCTTCTGCCGGATTCTTGACTGCATCATTCCAGCCCTTGAAGGTGGCCTTCAGGAACTTGCCCATGCGCGCCACAAAGGCCGGGTCCTTGAGCTTGGCCTCCAGCACATAGAGGCCGTCTTCCAGCGAAGCGACACCTTCTTTTTCATAGAAGAAAGTCACCAGATCGCTTTCCTTGACGCCGGCGTCCACCACCTGCCAGTACTCGTTGTAAATCATGGTCGAAATGCAGGCGGCCTGGTTTTGCAGCAGCGGGTCGACGTTGAAGCCCTGCTTGAGAATCTTGATGTCAGAGTCGGTCTTGTACCCCAGCTTGGCCATCCAGTTGAGGAACGGATACTCGTTGCCACCGTACCACACACCCAGCGTCTTGCCCTTGAAATCTTTGGGTGTGCTCACGCCGCTGGCCTTCTTGCAGGTAAGCATCAAGCCCGATTGGTTGAACACTTGGGCAATGTTCACCAAGGGCACGCCCGCTTCACGCGCAGCCAGTGCATCAGGCATCCAGTTCACCACCACATCAGCGGCATTACCCGCAATCACCTGCACCGGAGAGATGTCCGGACCGCCCGGTTTGATGGTCACGTCCAGACCCTCGGCCTTGTAATAGCCTTTGGATTGAGCCACGTAGTAACCGGCAAACTGTGCTTGCGGCAACCACTTGAGTTGCACGGTGACCTTGTCAGCCGCGCTGGCGCTGGCGCCAATGCTTGCGCCGCAAACTGCCAGCACGGCGGCCAGCAGACTGTTGGCGATCTTGGACGAACGAATCATGGAAAGCTCCTTGGTTTGGGAAAAAAGACGCGCTCAGCCCGGCGGGACCCAACGCGAAGCGGGAAAAGAAAATTAACTTTCACGGACCGACGGGTGCCAGAAAGCGGCACGCCTCTCCAGTTGAACCAGCACAGCATAGGCCAGCGAGCCGGTAACCGCCGCCACCACAATAGCGCCCCAGACCAGCGGCATGTTCATGCGCGAAGCTTCCGTCGAAATCCGAAAACCCAGGCCCGAGGTGGGAGAGCCAAAAAACTCCGCCACGATAGCGCCAATCAAGGCCAGGGTGGCATTGACTTTGAGGGCTCCAAAAATGAAGGGCAAGGCAGCCGGCAAGCGCAGGGCCAGCAAAGTGCGGCCATAACTGGCAGCGTAGCTGTGCATCAGCTCACGCTCGAGTCTGCCGGCCGCTTTGAGTCCGGCCAGAGTTGACACCAGCATGGGGAAGAAAGTCATCAGCACCACAACCGCTGCCTTGGACTGCCATTCAAAGCCAAACCACATGACCGCGATTGGTGCCACTGCAACCAGGGGAATGGTACTGGTCAGCGAGGCCAGCGGCAACAAGCCGCGCTGCAGGAACGGCAGGCGGTCAATGGCAACAGCCACTGCAAAGCCCATGCCGGATCCCAGCGTCCAGCCAATCAGGACCGCCTTCAGCACCGTCTGCACAAAATCACCCCACAAGGTCGGCCCGTGACTGCTCATGGACTGCAGGATCAGGCTCGGCGGCGGCAGCAGGACTTTAGGTACATCAAACGCCACCACCAACAGTTGCCAGAAGAAGATGACCCAGACACCAAACAGGGCAGCAGTCAAGGTGCCGTAAACGCGTCCGCTGTCCAGGGCAGCCATGCGCCGGATCGACTGCACTGCGAACAGCGCCAAAACGAAGGTCGCCAACCAGAACGTCGGACTCGCTTCCTCACCCGCAGCGGGGCAGAACTGCATCAGCACCAGACCACCAATCAAGCACGCTGCGACCAGCAGGAAGGTCAATTGGGTAGCGCGCTTCATGCCTGACTCCGGTGCCGCAAGACCAGGCGCTCAATGCCAGCCACGGCAGTCGTCAGCGTCAAACCCAACAACGCCGACATCACCAGGGCCGACCAGATTTGCACCGTATTGCCGTAATAGGAGCCGGTCAGCAGTCGCGCGCCCAAGCCCGCCTGGGCGCCGGTTGGCAATTCCGCCACCATCGCCCCAACCAGACCGGCAGCTATGCCGACCCGCAAGGCAGGAAAGAGGAACGGCAAGGCGGCCGGCAAACGCAGCAACCAAAGGGCCTGCCAACGCGTTGCTGCATAGGTATGCAGCATTTCGGTCTCGATGCGCTGGGGTGAACGCAGGCCCTGCACCATCGCTACGGTCACCGGGAAAAAACACAGGTACATGGCGATCACCGCTTTGGGTGCAACACCGGCAAAACCGAGACTGCCCAAAATCACCAGCACGATCGGCGCAATCGCCAGCACGGGTACCGTTTGTGATGCCACGATCCAGGGCAGCAAGGCCCGATCCAGGGTGCGCGAATGAACAATACAAACAGACAAGACCAGACCGAGCAGCGTGCCCATCACAAAACCCCAGAGTGTTGACTCAGCCGTCACTGCAACGTGAAACAGCAGGTTGCGCGGCGAATCCAGTGGCCAGTCCACCAAGGCTGACCAAAAATCCTGCAACACCTGATGCGGCGCCGGCAGCACCGGACGCTGCATCTCCATCGTGGCCGCCAGCAGGTCCTGCCAGCGCCACGCACCATCCTGAGGCAAGACACGTTCGATTGCGCCCGGTGCATTGAGCAGCCAGGCGCCGAGATACCAGACCAGCAATACCGCCAACAGGATGACCAGCACTGGCAAGCCCTGCTGGCTCCAGCGTGCGATCGATCCTCTGACGACGACCTTAGTCATGGTGGCCTTCGGCCAAGGCCTCCCGCAGCGCATGTGCGACTTCGATGAAAACAGCGCTGTCACGCATTCCCAGATGCCGCTCGTCCGGCAGCGGAGACTCAATCACTTTGATGATCCGCCCGGGCCGTGGCGACATCACCACAATACGGGTTGCAAGATAAGCCGCTTCGGCGATCGAGTGTGTGACGAACACGACCGTGCGGCGCTCACGCTGCCATAGTTGTTGCAACTGTTCGTTCAATCGGTCGCGGGTGATTTCATCCAGCGCGCCAAACGGTTCGTCCATCATCAGGATACGCGGCTCAAACGACAGGGCGCGCGCAATTGACACGCGCTGCTGCATCCCGCCTGACAACTGCCAGGGGTATTTGCTCTCGAACCCGGTCAATCCAACACGCGCCAAGTGCTCAAGCGCAACAGTCCGGCTCTGCGCCCTGGAATAGCCCTGGATCTGCAAGGGCAAGGTCACATTGCCAAGTACCGTTCGCCATGGAAACAGGGCTGGCGCCTGAAACACATAGCCATAGGCACGTGCCAAGCGCGCTTCGTGCGGCGTGACGCCATTGACCAGCACCTGCCCGGCGCTGATCTTCTCGAGATCGGCAATCACACGCATCAAGGTCGTCTTGCCACACCCCGAAGGACCAATCAGGGCAATAAATTCGCCTTCACGAATATCCAGGTCAATGTTCTCAAGCGCATGTACCGGCGAATCGGCGGTTTCATAAACCACACTGGCGTTGCGAACTTCAACGGCCAGTCGCGCGCCGGCCGAAGACGTTGCATCTGAGGGGAACAACACTTCAGGATTTTTCATGGGACCGCGCAAAAACAGGTCGCAACGCACCACAATGCAGCGAGGCGACCTGGAAGCCAACCAATTGGTCAGGTTATTCTACTGAGCTACGCTATTTCCGTGCCAAGAATATCGTCGGGGTTTGTACGGGTCAGCCGGGCTCATTGACGCGATCGAGCCAGCTCCACATACCAGTCCAGACTCGCTGGATTGGCCATCGCCTCGCGGTTCACTACCTTCTCAAGCGGATGACCCAGCAGCAACTTCTTGATAGGCAACTCCTGCTTTTTCCCTGACAGCGTGCGCGGTATCTGGGCCACCTGAAAAATCTCGTCAGGCACAAAACGTGGTGATAGCGCTGTCCTGATGGCCGCCACGATCTTGGCTTGCAAAGCCGGCGTCAAGGTCAATTCGGGTCGCAGGACGACAAACAAAGGCATGTAGCTCTCGCGTCCCAGGTATTCCAGATCAACCACCATCGAGTCGAGCACTTCAGGCAGGGCTTCAACCGCGCTATAGATCTCGCTGGTCCCCATACGCAGTCCGTGCCGATTGATGGTGGCATCGCTGCGGCCATAGATGACGCAGCCTCCATGGCTTCCGATCTTGAGCCAGTCACCGTGTCGCCAGACGCCCGGGTACATATCGAAGTAGCTTGACAGATAACGCTGCTTGGCTGTGTCACCCCAGAAATACAGCGGCATGCTGGGTATCGGCTGCGTGCAAACCAGCTCGCCCACCTCGTCGATCACTCGCTCGCCCTGCTCGTTCCAAGCCTCCACCGCGCAGCCAAGCAAGCGGCATTGCATCTCGCCCGGCACTTGCGGCAGTTCCCGGTTGCCGCCAATGAAAGCGCCGCAAAAGTCGGTGCCGCCGGAGATGTTGCTCCACCAGATGTTGCCCCCACGTTCATTCACTTCGTGTAATTCACTGCCCCCCGAGGGGGCCAATTCTCCTTGGGGCGGCCCGGCGGAGAATTGGTCGCCCCCA
>JBAXFI010000076.1:0-12054 GCA_037139995.1 Comamonadaceae bacterium
GGCAAGCTCTATCTGGCGTATCTGCGCGACCCCGACGGCAACAAGATCTGCGCGCTGCATCGCCCCGCCAAGTAGGGCGCGTTGGGCCAACTGGTGTGAGCATCACACTGGACGCCCTGCGCCGCTACGCTGTGGCGCGCACGCTGTTCACGCCCACCACGCTGGGCCGGGCGATCGAGCGTCTGGGTTTTGTGCAGGCGGACCCGATCCGCGCCCCCGCGCGAGCGCAAGACCTGACGCTGCGCCACCGCGTCAAGGGCTATTGCGCGGGCGATCTGGAGCGGCACTACCCCAAGCTCGACATTGAAGAAGACTTCTTCGTCAACTACGGTTTTTTGCCGCGCGCCACGCATGCGCTGATGCACCCCCGCACAGCGCGCACGGCGTGGCCGGCAGCGCGTTTGAAAAAGGCTGATGCCGTGCTTGATTTTGTGCGCCAGCACGGGGTGGTGCACCCGCGCGAGGTCGACGCGCACTTTGCGCACGGCTCGGCCCGCAACTGGTTTGGCGGCTCTTCCAATGCCAGTACGCAACTGCTCGACGACATGCATTACCGTGGCATGCTGCGCATTGCGGCTCGTGTCAGTGGCGTGCGCACCTATGCAGTCAGCCCGCCGCAGGAGCCGCTTGCAACGCTGGCCGAGCCGACCCAGGCGATGGACGCGTTGGTGGATGTGATCGTGCGCAAGTACGCGCCCCTGCCGGAGCGCTCCCTGGGTGAACTGATCAGCCACCTGCGTGGTGGCGCGCCGCAATGGGCTGATCAGCGTCAGGCTGCCTTCCAGCGCGCCAAGCAGCGGCTGGCTTCAAGCAGGGTTGATGGCGTCACCTGGTACTGGCCAGCGGACGAGTCACCGACCTCACGCCGCCATGCGGTGGGCGATGTGGTGCGTCTGCTGGCGCCGTTTGATCCTGTCGTTTGGGACCGCCGGCGCTTTGAAATGTTGTGGGATTGGGCCTACCGTTTCGAGGCCTACACGCCGGCTGCCAAGCGGGTGCGCGGCTATTACGCTCTGCCCTTGTTGTGGCGGGATCAGGTCATTGGCTGGGGCAATGTGGCGCAGCGTGGTGACAAGCTTCAGGTCGATCTGGGTTATGTGTCGGGCAAGGCGCCGCGCGAGGGCGCCTTTAGTCAGGCACTGGAGGTTGAACTGGCGCGGCTGCGCAGTTTTCTGGCGCTCGCGCCGGCTTGAGTGGCCGGGAGTCAGCGCCCGACAAACTGAGGCGCCTGCTTGGCAAAAAAAGCGTCGACGCCGATCCTGAAATCCTCGGTCTGCGCGCATTGCAAAAAGGCGCTGGCCTCGGCTTCAAGCTGTTCCGGCAGGTCGCGGTCAAAAGAGGAGCGCATCAGCCGACGCAGCCGACCCAGTGCCACGGTGGGTCCCTTGGCCAGTCGCTGTGCGAAGGCCATGGCCTGTATTTCAAGTTCTGCTGCCGGCACGACGCGGTTCAGCAGTCCGAGTTGCAGCGCTTGCGCACTGTCCAGGGTTTCACCCAGCATCGCCACCTCAAGTGAGCGGCGCAGCCCGATCAGACGTGGCAGTGCCCAGGACGCGCCAACATCGCAACTGGCGCCGATGTTGACGTAAGCCATATTGAAGCGCGTTCCCTCGGCAGCGATGGCGAAATCTGCCTGCAGCATCAGACCCAGACCGGCGCCGGCGGCCACGCCGTGCACCTGGGCAACGAGCGGTGCATCGATGCCCGCCAAGACCGTGAGTGCCTCATGCAGCGGGCCTATCAGTTCGAGTGCGGCCTGGCGTGGGTTGGCGCTCAAGGTGGCCAGGTCGCCGCCGGCCATGAAACCCTTGCCGGTTCCGCACAACACAATGGCGCGCACCGCCGGGTCGCTGGCTAGGTCGCGTGCGGCCTGCAGAAAGGCCTGCGCCATCGGTACATCGACCGCGTTGAGCGCTTTCGGGCGATTGAAGCGCAGCACGACCACCGCACCGTCGCGCTCGATCAACAGTGGTGCCTCGGAGGACGGCGCGGTGCTGGTGACTGTCATCTGGGCTCCTAGCGGTACAGCGCTTCGATTTCCTCGGCGTAGCTCTTGTAGATACTGGAGCGCCTGACCTTCATGGTGGCGGTCACTTCACCGTCGTCATGGTCGAGTTCCTTGGTCAGCAGGTGGAACTTGCGAATCTGCGATACCTGCGCCAGCCGCTCGTTGCCTCTCGCGATGTCGGCCGCGATCAGCTCGCGCACCTGCGGGTGCTCGACCAACGATCGAAAATGGGTGAATGGGATGCGCCGTGCTTCGGCCCATTTGCCCACGACTTCGTAGTCGATCTGGATCAGGGCACCGACAAACTTGCGTGCCTCGGCGACGATGATGCATTCCTTGATGTTGGGGCTGCCCTTCATCGTGTTCTCAATCTCGGAAGGCGTCAGGTTCTTGCCGCCCGCCGTGATCATGATGTCCTTCAGGCGATCCACGATGCGCAGCTGGCCCTTTTCCTCACGCACCACGTCGCCGGTGTGCAGCCAGCCATCGCGGATGCTGCCGGCAGTTGCCTCGGGATTCTTGTAGTAGCCAACAAAAATCATGTCGCCGCGTAACAGCAACTCGCCGTCGGCACCGATGCGGTGCTCCACGCCCAGAATCGGAACGCCGACCGTGCCCACCAGTACGTTGTCGCGCCGGTGGCCGGTCACCATGCCGGTGGACTCGGTCAGGCCGTAGACCTCGACCAGGGGCACGCCCAGCACGCGAAAGAAGCGCACCACATCGGGCGGGATGGGCGCGGCACCGGTGAGCGCCACCTGCGCCTTGCGCAGGCCGATGAAATTCTGCAGCGCGCGAAACACGCTCCAGTAGCACGCGAAGTACAGCAGTCTCTCGGCCAGACTCCAGTTGGCGCGGGACTTTTCCGCCAGTCCCAGGCAGGCAGACCAGGCGCGGTGAAACAGCGCACGACGCAGCGCGCCGGTTTCCTGCAGCTTGATGTTGATGGCCGCGTGCATCTTCTCCCAGATGCGCGGTACGCCCAGGAACATGGTGGGCGCCACTTCACGCAAGTCTTCCTGCACCGTGCGGATCGATTCGCCGAAGTTGACCTGTGAGCCAAGGTAGACCGGAACAAAGGTGGTCAACATCTGCTCGGCCACATGGCACAGCGGCAGGTACGACAGATGGCTGGTCTGGATGGAGAGCCCGAGTCGCTCAACGATGCCGGGCACCACGCCGCGAATATTTCGGTAAGAAATCACCGCACCCTTGGGCTTGCCGGTAGAACCCGAGGTGTAGATCATCAGACCCACATCGTCCAGCGTCTGTTGTGCCAGCACGTCGTCTATCAGCGCTGACTGGCCGCTGGCAGCACCGGCTCTTTCGACCTCGTCGAAGGTGGCGATGAACTTGCGCTGCTCCGGCGAAAAACTGCGCAGACCCTTGGTCTCCATCACCACGATCTTGCGCAGGCGCGGCAACTGGTCGAGCGCTTCGAGCAGTTTGTCGGTCTGCTCCTGGTCTTCGCAGACCATGATCTCGATGTCAGCGTGGCCCACTACATAGGCCACCTCGGAGCTCGGACTGGTCGGGTAGACGCCCACCGTGACGGCACCGACCAGTCCGGCGCCCATCTGCGTGAGCACCCATTCGATGCGGTTTTCCGAAATGACGCCGACGTGGCCGCCAGCGGGCAGACCGAGTGCACGCAAGCCCAGTCCGAAATGGCAGGCGCGCTGGTAGTAGCCGTCCCAGCGCAGCGGCTTCCAGATGCCAAAGTCCTTTTGCCGGACTGCGATGCGCTCTGGCGTCAGGCGCGAGCGCTCGCGCAGCATCTGCGGCAGCGTCAGTTCGGGCAGGGCGTGGGGTACGTGCAGGGTCATGACAGCCAGCGCTTGCGACGCTTGTAATGCTTGATCTCGCGAAAGCTGCGGGCTTCGCCGGCACCGCCAACCCCCAGATAAAACTCGCGCACGTCGGGGTCGCTGGCCAGACGCTCGGCCTTGCCGTCGATCACGATCTTGCCGTTCTCCATGATGTAGCCGCTGTGCGCCACCGCCAGCGCGAGGGTGGCGTTCTGCTCCACCAACAGCATCGAGACACCACGCTCGGCATTGATGCGGGCGATGATGCTGAAGATGTCTTCCACCAGCTTGGGTGAGAGGCCCAGCGAGGGCTCATCGAGCAGGATCAACTGGGGCTGGGCAATCAGTGCCCGGCCAATCGCCAGCATCTGCTGCTCGCCGCCTGACAGATAGCCGGCCAGCCCCTTGCAGCGCTCGTGCAGGCGCGGGAAGTAGTTGTAGACCAGATCGAAGTCGGGTTTGACCTTGGCACGCCCGCTCAGGGCGTAGCTGGCAGCAACCAGGTTTTCCTCCACCGTGAGGTCTTCGAAAATGCGCCGACCTTCCATCACGTGGCTCAAGCCCTGGCGCACCAGTTGCTGTGGCGCCAGCTGCGCAGTGTTGTGCCCGTTGAACAGAATGCTGCCACTTTCGAGTTCGCCGTCCTCCAGCCTCAACAGGCCCGAGATCGCCTTGAGGGTGCTTGACTTACCCGCCCCGTTGCTGCCTAGCAAAGCCACAATTTCACCGCGCGGCACGACCAAGGAGAGGCCGCGCAGGGCCTGCACCACCTTGTTGTAAACCACCTCGATGTTGTTGACTTCGAGGATGTGGTCTTTGCGGGTCTCGGTCATTCTGTTGTGCCGTGCGGGAGAGAACTAGAGCGCGATCCAGTCGGAGGCTGCCACCATCTTCTGCGCCTTCATGTCGGCCTTGTAGACACGACCCACCGGAATCGAGTTGCCCTTGATGGTGATGGGCACGCCGATCAAGCCGCCGGTGTCGAAGTCCTTGATGCTGTCGAGCGCGGCCTTGAGGTTCTTGCCGTTGAGCTCCTTGTTGGCGTTGAGCGTGCGCTTCGCTGCTTCGGTGAACAGCATGGCAGTCAGAAAGCCCTGGATGTAGGCCGTGCTCTGGTAGTCGGGATGGAGCTGGCGGATTTTTTCGAGCATGGGCGACTTGGCGGCCGTGTCGTAGTAGTAGCGGTAGGGCATCACGCCCATAAAGCCGTCACCGGCCTCGCCCATTTTCATCACGGTGGAGCTGTCCATGGTCCAGAAGGTGCCCATCCACTTGGTGGTCATGCCCTGCTGCTTGCCCTGCGTGATGAACTCCGGAATCGGCGCCAGGATGTAGCCGTGGAAGATGGTGTAGTCGGGCGCGGCGCGGCGAAGCTTGATCACTTCACCCGACACGTCCACGCTACCGGCCGGCGTCATGATCTTGACTGGCACCGTGAGACCCAGTTTCTTCGCCAGTGCCTCGCTGCTGTCGATCGGGTCGCGACCGAACTCGGAGTCGGAATACACGAAAGCGACCTTGGCACCGGGCTTTTCCTTGGCGATGTGGCGCAACAGGATGCCGAACATCTCGGTGTAGTCGGGGCCGACCAGAAATTGATTCGGGTACTTCACCGGATCGTTCAATTCGGTAGCGAAGGAGGCACCGGCCATCAGGATGTTGCCCGTGCGGTCGAGCTCAGGGTTGATGGTCTTGGAGAATGCGGTGGAGTCGCCGTAGTAGAGATTGACCTTGTTCTGGCTGGTGATCTTCTTGAAGGCAGCCACCGAGACGTCCACCTTGTAACCCGTATCTTCAGGCACATAGCGCAGCTTGCGACCCTTGATGCCACCGCCGTCGTTGACGATCTTCACATAGTCGGCAATCCCGGCATTGATGCCGACGCCGGCAAAGGCGAAGACCCCGGTCATGGGAATGGAGCCGCCGATGACGATGTCTTCAGCTGCCTGCGCCTGCACCAGCGGTGTGACGAGCGTGGCGCCAGCTGCCAGCAGCAGCGCGCGACGACCTTGGGAAACGGGGGATGACTTCATGCATATCTCCTTGTTGCTCAGTTGCGGAATGGCCATAGATGGAAAAAACGGCGAACGCGCCGCCACACTTCTGCGAGCCCGTGCGGCTCGAAAACCAGAAACCCGATGATCAGCAGCCCGAACACCATGGTACGAACGGGCGAGAGAAAAACCGTCAGCTCGGCGCCGTGGGGCAGCAGGGCCACACCGAGCTTGAGCAGTTCCGGCACCATGGTCATGAAGACGGCGCCCAGAATGGCTCCCAGCATGGAGCCCATGCCGCCGACGATGATGGCAGCCAGGAAAAAGATCGACATCGATAGCGGAAAACTTTCTGGCGTCACGACCCGAAAAAAGTAGGCCCACAGGCCACCGGCAACACCGGCGTAGAAGGAAGACAGGCCAAACGACAGCAGCTTGTAGCGCAGCAGCGCAATGCCCAGCACCTCGGCCGAGATGTCGCGGTCCCGAATGGCGATGAAAGCGCGACCAACGCGGGTGCGAAACAGGTTCGCGGCGCCGAGCAGCATCAATACCGTCACCGGAACGATGACCCAGTAAAGACGAAATGAGGTGTCCAACACGAGGCCCAAAAATTTGGCAGGCGGCAGCGTCAGGCCACCGGTGCCGCCCGTGAAAGCGCTATTGGCAAAAAGAAAATGCGCGATGAACGAGGCAGCAATGGTGGCAATCGCCAGGTACAGGCCTTTCACGCGCAGCGACGGGATGCCCACCACCAGACCGCCGAGCATGGCGACAAAACCGCCAGCGAGCAGGTTCAGAACAAGGGGCGAGCCGACGCGTAGTTCAAGAATCGCGACCGTGTAGGCGCCCAGGCCCATGAAGGCGGCTTGACCCAGACTCACCAGTCCGGTGTAACCGGTCAGGATGTTGAGCCCGCAGGCGCTGGCCACATTGATGCTGACCAGGCAGGCCAGATACAGCCAGTAGTCCGTCGCCATGAAGGGGAACAGCAGCAGCACGCCCGCAGCCAGCGCCAGCCAGACTTTCTGCGTGCGCGAGTCAAACAGCGCCGCGTCGGCGATGTAAGTTTCCTTGAGGGTGCCGATGCGCATCAGAGTCTTTCGATCTCGTGCGTGCCGAACAGGCCGTAGGGCCGGATCATGAGCACCATCACCAGCACGATGAAGGTGACCAGCAGCTTGTATTCACCACCGAGGTAGGCGCCAGCCAGCGCCTCGATCAGCCCGATCATCAGACCGCCTACCAGCGCGCCCAGCACGCTGTCGAGCCCGCCGACGATCACCACCACCAGCACCGACAGCCCGAACACGCCCATCGACGAAGAGATGCCGCCGATGGAGCCAACGATGATGCCCGAGACGGCGGCAATCATGGCCGACGCAACCCAGGCCAGCGAGAACACGCGCGGCACGTTGATGCCCATGGAGTAGGCGGCGGCCGGGTCGGAGGCGGTGGCGCGCAGGGCGACACCGCCACGCCAGAAGCGGAACACCAGCAGCACCACGGCGATCAAGACAGAAGCCGTCAGGGCGCCATAAAACACCTTGGGCGCGAGGAAAGCTTCGCCAACCATGATCGGCGTGTTGGGCACCAGTTCGGGCAGGCGGCGCTGATCAGCAGTCCAGATCAGTTCCACCAGACCTACCAGCACCGAGGACAGGCCGACCATCACCATGAAGACCGAGATCGGCGGCTCGCCCAACAGCGGGCGGATCATGGTGCGCTCAATCAGGGCCCCCAGGGCACCGGCAGCCAGCAGCGACGCCGGCAGCGCCAGCCACAGTGGCAGCGCAAAGGTAACGGCGCAGGTGAAGAACAGGTAGGCGCCAATCATCAGCATTTCGCCGATGGCGATGTTCACGACCTTGGTTGCCTTGTAGACCATGACGAAAGCCAGCGCCGCCAGCGCATACAGGCCGCCGCTGGCGATGCCGGTCAGACTGATTTCGAACAGGTAGGCCCAATCCATCAGGCCGCTTCCCGCTTGTCAATTCCCGCATGCAGCCTTTGCCGCA
The DNA here is from genome assembly GCA_037139995.1 of Comamonadaceae bacterium. Taxonomy (GTDB): domain Bacteria; phylum Pseudomonadota; class Gammaproteobacteria; order Burkholderiales; family Burkholderiaceae_C; genus Rhodoferax. The sequence goes on from JBAXFI010000076.1 coordinate 7,829, forward strand.
GGTCACCCACATCGCCGGAGCCGAGGTAGGCGCGGATCACTTCCGGGTCACCTTGCACCACAGCCGGCGCTCCCTGGGCGATGAGCTGGCCGAAGTTGAGCACGATGACATGGTCTGACAAGTCCATCACCATGCCCATGTCGTGCTCGACCATCAGCACCGTGACTCCCCATTCCGAGCGCACATCGAGAATGAAGCGCGCCATGTCTTCGGTCTCTTCCCGGTTCATGCCGGCCACTGGCTCGTCGAGCATCAGAATTTCGGGCTGCATGGCCAGCGCGCGCGCCATCTCGACGCGCTTTTGCAATCCGTAAGGCAGGGCAGAAACCGGCGCGTGGCGAATGTGATCAATCTCCAGAAAATCGATGATGCGCTCTTCGATATCGGCACGCAGTGCGGCCTCTTCACGCCGGGCGCGCCCCATGTAGAACAGGGCATCGAGTACGTTGGTCTTGAGGTGGGCGTGACGACCAAGCTTGATGTTGTCAAGCACGGTCATGCCGCGAAACAGCGCAATATTCTGAAAACTGCGGCCCAGTCCGAGCTTGGCGCGCAGCGGCGTCGGCACCTCCGTGATGTCCTGGCCCTTGAAGTGCACACGCCCGCTGGTCGGGCGGTAAAAGCCCGAGATGGTGTTGAAGAGCGAGGTCTTGCCGGCGCCATTGGGCCCGATGACCGCGGTGATGGTGCCACTGGCCACTTTGAAACTGACATCACTCAAGGCGCGTACGCCGCGAAAGGCCAGAGTGAGCGCGTCAACCTGCAGCAATGGCGGGACGGCGACGGCGCCGCCTAGGGGGGGTGTCTCCATCGGTTATTGTGTATGCGGGTTTGTGCGGAGTGAAAACTGTTTACTGGTGCGTAAAATTCTTACTTGAAAGTAGATTATCGAATTTAGCGCCCTCCTCAGCATCGGGATTTTCCCTAGGTTAAGTCGTCATGCCCAAAAAACCAAGCGCCTCTAGCATTGCACCAGCGCCGACCACGGCGTCGCCCTGGGTCCCTGTTTCTGCGCGCCAGCAGCAGCGCGAGGCCAAGCGCAACGCGGTGCTGTCGGCGGCCGCCCAACTTTTCAACGAACGCGGCTTTCATGCCACCTCGCTGGACGATATTGCAGCGCGTCTGAACGTCAGTAAGCCCACGCTTTACTACTACGTCAAGAGCAAGGATCAGATCCTGATTGAATGTGTGCGCAAGGGCCTGCAGATGATGCAGGATGGCATCGAGGAAACGCGCAGCGCCGGTGGCACAGCGGTGGACCAGTTGATCGCCTGCATGCAGACCTATATACGGATCGTGACCCAGGATTTCGGCATGTGCGTGATCCGCGTCAGCGACGATGAATTTGCTGCAGAGAGCCGCAAGGAACTGCGCCGCCTGAAGTCCGGTATTGACCTGGAATTCCGCCGCCTGGTGGCGCAGGGCGTGGCCGAAGGCACGCTCGAGCCCTGTGACCCGAAGATGGCCGCTTTCGTGATTGCGGGAGCGCTCAGCTGGATTGGCCGCTGGTACCAGAGCGGTGGCGAGTACAGCCCGGAGCAGATTGCAGAGCAATGCATTGCCAAGTTGCTCGACGGGGTCCTGCGGCGACCGCCTGAGTCGGCAGCCCTGTCTTGACCAGAGCCGGAAAAAAGTGATCAGCAGCCTATGGCTGCGCCGCCAACTGCTTGGCCAGAAACTTCTCGACGCGGTCCCAGAAGTCGTATCTGTTTTCAGGCTTGAACCAGCCGTGTCCCTCGTCCGGGTATTCAATCCACTCGACCTGCTGGTTGGTCTTGCGCACCGCCTCCAGAAAGCGTGTGCCGTGCTCAATCGGCACGCGCCGGTCGTTGCCACCAAAGGCCAGCAGCAAGGGCTGGGTCACTCGCGCGGCTTGCTGCAGCGGCGAGGTCGCTGCAAACTGAGCGGCATCCTTTGCCGGGTCGCCAATCAACACCGGCATGCCGTACTCTTTCCAGGCCTCGGACAAATCGCTCCAGCGCAGGCTGTACAGCAGCCCGATGTCGGTGACAGCGGCCCAGGCAATGCCGCAGCGATAGAGCTCGGGGTCACGAACCAGGCCCATCAGCGTGGCATAGCCGCCATAGCTGGCGCCGGCGATGCACAGGCGTTTGCCGTCGGCCAGCCCCTGCGCAACCGCCCAACGCGCAGCGTCTGCTACGTCGTCTTGCATCGCCAGACCCCACTGCTTCCAGCCGGCGCGAAACAGTTTGCCGCCATAACCGGTGCTGCCGCGGAACTCGGGCTCCAGCACCAGATAACCGCGTGAGGCAAGAAATTGCGAGTCGGCATGCCAGGCCCAGCTGCCCCCACGCACCTGCGGCCCGCCATGCACCAGCATGACCGTGGGCCAGGGTCCCTGGCCGTTTGGACGAGTGATGTGCAGCGGCATCATTTGTCCGTCGCGCGCAGCGATGCGAACGAAGTCCCGCGTCGCCATGCGCTTGGCGTCAAGCTTGGACCGTGTCTGGCCAATCGCTTCGAGATGGCTGGCTTGCCGGTCGTAGAGCGAGTAGACCGGACTCTGGCGGTCGGAATACGAGGTCACCAGCAGCCAGCGTGAACAGCCACACTCGGGCACATCGAGCAGGTTGATGACGCCGGGCAAGCGTTTGTCGATGCTGGTCTGCAACGCCTGCATTTCGGCGTTCAACCAGGTCGTGTCCATGGCGTCGCCCGTGTAGCGCACACCCAGCAGCTGGCGAGTTGCATGATTGAAGATCAACTGACCCGCGAAGTCGAAACCCTGTACCGCAACCACCGGTTCGGGGTCCAGTCGTCGATTGACCGGGTCAAACCGAAACAGCGCGTTGGTCCAGTCTTCATTGGCGCGCGCCGCAATCACGTACAGTTGCCCGTCGACGCCCACAGCCCAGGGCTTGAATTGACCTGGTCTCGAGTCGTAGGTTGGGCCGGAGCTGATGACCGTCCACGACGCTGCGCTGGTGGCACGCCAATGCACGGTGTCCTGGCCGTCTGCACGCGACACGGCCACCAGGGGCTGGCCCTTGGCATCCGCCCACCAGGATTGCGGCGATTGCGCCAGGGCCGTGTCGACGGCGGTTGTGCGGCCAGTCAGCGTATTCAGGCGCAGCGGCGTTGCGCTGACAAATTCCCGGTAGTTCTTGTCAAAATTCAGGCGCTCAATCAGCACATCGGCCGAACCGTCTCGCAAGACGCGAAGCAGACGATGGTTGGGTGGCAGTTCACGGGAGGCAAAGGCAGTGACCTCGTAGATGAATTGCCATTTGCGCTGCACCAGCGCACGCAGGTTTTCTCCGCTGCGGTCGACCGCGTACAGGCCGGGCGCAAAGCCGTCGGCGTAGGCCGACTGCAGGTCGTTGGTGGTGAAGACCAGCCGGTCGTCGTTGACCCAGTGAACCTCGGCCACATCGGCGTCGACGAAGCTGACCACACTCTTGACCTGGCGCGGCGGATCAAGGTTGATGACGCCCAACTGACGTCGGCCCTTGGCATTGGCCAGGCGGACAGCCAGGTACTTTCCGGAAGGCGAGAGCGTTGGCCTTGACATCGCGTCGGCGCTGAAGAAATCACTGACAGGAATCGCCACATCGGCGGCACGTGCTGCGACGCTCAGCGTTGTGCCGAGCACGGCAGTCAGCAGCAGCGCCAAGGCGTGCCAGACTCTGATCTTCATCATGGTTTTACTCTCCCTGAGGCGCCTGGAACAATCGATGTCAATGTAACCCATTCGAGTGCAGTCCACGACCGACTGGATTGCCGCGCTGCGCTCGCCACGGCAGAAGCTCTGCCGCGGCAGCAAGAACGCCTTTACAGAAGTGCCCATAATGCGAACTTGTCAACCTGGGACGCACGATGTTCAAGAATTTTTTTGGCAAGCAGCAAGCCACAACGCTGGAGTCCACGGGCCCGGCGGACTTTCCGGCGCTGGAGACGGCTGCCGAGTTGCTGACGGCACCGTCTGCCATGCTGCAACTCAGTCTGGCTGAAGCGCGTGCGGTGGCGCGCTACATGCGACCCCGCTTCATCCGCGAGGGCACCGTCTTCATTCGTGAAGGCGATGCTGAGGGCACTGGTTTCATGGTGCTGGTTCTGGATGGTGAAGTAACGGTAGAGAACATTGTGGTCAGTCGCGTCTCGCCGATCACGGTGACTGTTTTGGGTGCCGGCAGCATGCACGGCGAGTTCGGGCTGATTGATGGCTTGCCGCGTTCGGCTTCGTGCACTGCCAGCTCGGATTTGCA
>JBAXFI010000077.1:0-11522 GCA_037139995.1 Comamonadaceae bacterium
CAAGGGCGACGTCGTAGGCTTCGGCCATGGTGGCGATCTTGCGGGTTTCGGTGATGCCGCCGGCGTGCGAGACATCGGGCTGGATGATGTCGACATAGCCTTCGCTCAGAATTCGCTTGAAATCCCAGCGCGAATAGAGTCGCTCACCGAGAGCGATCGGGGTGCTGGACAGCGGCGCCAGTTCTTTTAGTGCCTCGTAGTTTTCGCTGAGGACCGGCTCTTCAATGAACATCAGTTTGTACTGGTCCAGTTCCTTGATCAGAACTTTTGCCATGGGTTTGTGGACCCGACCGTGAAAGTCGACGCCGATGCCAACCTGGGGACCGACGGCCTCGCGCACCGCCGCCACATTGGCCAGGGCCGCTTCCACTTTTTCATACGAATCGACGAACTGCAGTTCTTCTGTTCCGTTCATCTTGACCGCGGTAAACCCGCGCGCTACCGCATCTCTGGCGGCGGCCGCGACATCGGCCGGGCGGTCGCCGCCAATCCAGGAATAGACGCGGATGCTGTTGCGTACCGGGCCACCGAGCAACTGGCATACCGGGACGCCGAGCGCCTTGCCCTTGATATCCCACAGCGCCTGATCGATACCGGCAAGCGCACTCATGTGGATCGCGCCGCCACGATAAAAGCCGCCGCGGTACATCACGGTCCAGTGATCCTCGATATGGCGTGGGTCCTTGCCGATCAGATAGTCGGACAGTTCTTCAACGGCAGCCGCAACGCTGTGCGCCCGGCCTTCAACGACCGGCTCGCCCCAGCCGAACACACCTTCATCGGTTTCAATTTTCAGAAAGCACCAGCGCGGAGGCACGATGTAGGTGGTGAGTTTGGTGATTTTCATCAGATTGCTTTCTGCTGTTGTGTGGCGCGCCATGCGGCCATGAACTCGTTGGCATTCTGGCCGACCTGAGTGGCGCCAAGCCCCGGTTTGTAGAGCGCTGAGCCCAGGCCAAAACCGGATGCGCCAGCGGCGACAAAGGGCGCCATATTGGCCGGTGTGATTCCGCCTACAGGAATCAAGGCGACCTCACCCGGAATGACCGCGCGCCATGCTTTGACGACGACCGGGCTGAGTTGCTCGGCAGGAAACATCTTCAGTGCATCCGCGCCCGCGGCCAGCGCAGCAAAGGCTTCGGTCAGGGTGGCCACGCCTGGAGCGCAGGCCATGGCCGCCTGTTTGGCAGCAGCGATCACTTTGACGTCGCTGTGCGGCATCACGATGATTTCGCCTCCTGCACTTTTCACTTCCGCCACCTGCGCGCTTGACAGTACGGTGCCGGCACCGACCACACAATCTGCGGCCAGCGTTGCCCGCAATATTCGGATGCTGTCAAGGGGCTGCGGGGAGTTCAAAGGAACTTCGATCACTCTGAAGCCGGCCTTGTACAACGCCAGGCCAATGGCGGCGACTTCGTCGGGCCGAATTCCGCGCAGAATGGCGATCAGCCCACAGTTTTGCATTGCGTCTTTAAGCACGTGATGATCCAGTCAGGGTTGCAGGCAGTCAAGCAGACCGGCCGTCTTTGCAAGTTGCCACAAGCCGCGTTCGGTCGCCTGAGCCGCTACTTCGACCTGATCAAGGCCATAGGCTCGGAGGGCACGCGTGTAACGGCCGCACAGTGCTGCATCACCGACCAGTAAGACGCGCGAAGGCTGGTGACCCTGTTCCGCCAGCAAGCCCTGCAATGACGCGATCTCATGGCCGATCAGCAGCCCTGATAGATATTCACGCTGATCTGCGCCATCGAGTACGCCCGTCAGGCCCAGTGTTCGTGTGCTGAAGATGGTCGAAAGAATACCGGCGCGGCCGGCCGGCGTCTGCGCTACCAGGACGCCGCGATCAAAGGCAGCATCATGGTCGCCGCCGGCATCGCTGGTTTGCATGCTGCGTCCCAAAATCGTGTGCTCGCACAGCGCTGCATAGACCTCGCCGGTCATGAAGGTGTGGAAATGCTCGATGCGACTTTGTGCATCATGATGCTGCCGTCGTACCTGCACCCATTTGGAATGACTGCCAGGCAAGCCGATCAGGATTTCGGACGGAGCTTTGCTGAAATCGAGCGTGCTGAGTGCGCCGATCACCTGCGTTTCTTCGCCCCGCATGACATTGGGCAGTGCCGAGTTTTCGATGAGACCCGGGACGATATGGACGATCTGGCCGCCTCGGGTCTGCACTGCGCACAGGGTGCTTCCGATCTGATCGACTGCAATCGGTACCGACAGATAGGGCGCCTCAAGCCAGCCCTGGCGGCTGCCGACCATCCCGGCCGCGATCACCGGGGCGTGCGGTGCGGCACGCAGCCAGTCGCCGCAAGCCTCTGCAAAAGCAAACTCAAAGTTCGCCTTTGCATCGCCGCCGGAAGATTCGGGTAGTACGAGCTGCGGCAGCTTCATCACGCCCCACGGCAATGAGCGCAACTCCAACACCCGACCGGCAGCACCGAGACGATAAGCCCGCAACGAGGAGGTACCCCAGTCGAGTGCGATGAGCTGTGTTTGACTCTGTGCCTGATTCATCGTTTGGCGTTTGACCGAAACCCCTGGGCATCAATCCACTTGATGGTCTTGGCGCACAACACGGACGGCGCCATCGCACCATCCAGCTCAACCGTGTATTCCTCTCCGCGAGGATCCTCCAGGGTCGCAAATTGGCTTGCAACCAGGCTGCCGGGGAAAGGATGCCCTCCGAATCGCGCTTGTACCCGCGCATTCGCTAGTTCCTGCGTGACGCTGAGATGCACGAAGCAGAGCAGCGGAACCACCTGGCGAAGGCGTACCCGATAGGCACGTTTGAGCGCAGAACACGCCAGAACCGCCCCGTCGGGATGACTTAGCAATTCAAGACCAAGACGATCCAGCCACGCCTCCCGATCCGTGTCGTCCAGGGCGACTCCCTGGCTCATTTTCTGGATATTTTCTGGGGGATGAAACTGATCACCCTCGATGAAAGGCAGCTTCAGCGCGTCGGCGACAAGCTCGGCGAGTGTGGACTTGCCGCACCCGGCGACCCCCATGACGATGATCCACAGACCCTCCCGACGATGATCGGCTGATGGGGATGGCGCGGGTGTCTGAACCTGAATCATTGAGGGTTCTCAAAATTGATAGCACTATCTTAGCGATCAATTGGTGCAAGTCTAACCTGACCCGCCTGCGCGCTCGCGCTCGTAAATCAAAGGTTCGTGTGTCGCAATGTGAATGTGCATTCCACTTATGATTGCTTCAACCGGTTGCGCAAAGAGAGCCGATCGGCCGTTGCGAACTATTCAATCGATTGGAAGTAAATGGTATGCCCTCTCAAATCGGACTCATAGGTGTGGGATTGATGGGTGAAAACCTGGTCCTCAATATGGCAGGCAAAGGGTTCGCCGTTTCAGTCTTTGATGCGTCAAAGGAAAAAGTTGAAAAATTCGTCGCAGGCAGAGGACAAGGGAAAAAAATTCGCGGATGTTCTTCAATTCAGGATTTGATCGAGTCTCTTGAGTTGCCGAGAAGGGTCATGTTGATGATCCCGGCCGGAAAGCCGGTTGATGAAATCATTGAGGCGCTCATCGCTTTTCTTGATGAGGGAGACATCATCATTGACGGAGGAAACTCCCATTTTTCAGATACTTCACGACGAACCAGGATGCTTGAAAGCAAGGGGCTGCTGTATGTGGGAGCGGGCGTGTCTGGTGGTGAAGAAGGTGCTTTGTTGGGCCCTTCGATCATGCCCGGAGGCTCCGCTGCGGCATGGCAAAGTGTCAGACCGATTTTTCAAGCCATCGCCTCGAAGGTCGACGACGGTGTTCCATGTTGCGACTGGATCGGAGAAGAGGGATCAGGCCATTTCGTCAAAATGGTTCACAACGGAATTGAATATGGCGACATGCAGTTGATATGCGAGGTCTATGACGTCATGCGAACTCTATTGGGAATGACGGCGGACGAGATGTACGCTGTGTTCAAGCAGTGGAGCGAAGGGGAACTGAAAAGCTATTTGATTGAGATCACCAGGGATATTCTGGCGGTTAGAGATGATGACGGACTGCCCTTGCTCGAAAAAATCCTGGACAAGGCGGGTCAGAAGGGAACCGGGAAATGGGCAGTAGCTACCGCACTTGACCTTGCTGCGCCGCTCACGCTGATAACTGAGGCGGTGTTTGCCCGCGTACTCTCCGCCATGAAAGAGGAGAGAGTGTCGGCGTCAAGAGCATTGAAGGGCCCCAAGGTCAACTTTGCTGGCAACAGGAAAGTCTTTATTGATGAACTTGGGAAAGCCTTGTATGCGGCAAAGATCATTTCCTATGCACAAGGGTATCAATTGATGCGAGCGGCGGCGATCGATTTCGGCTGGAAATTGAACTACGGCGGCATCGCACTCATGTGGCGCGGCGGGTGCATTATTCGTTCGGTGTTGCTGGCCAAGATCAAGGACGCCTTTGATTTGAATCCCAAACTGGCGAATCTTCTGATGGATCCGTTTTTTACAGAAACGGTTGCTGTGTCTCAGCTTTCATTGAGAAGGGTGCTTGGTGAAGCCATAGCGAACGGAATCCCAGTACCTGCCATGTCCTCCGCACTGGCCTACTACGATGGATACCGAAGTGCAAATCTACCGGCAAATCTCTTGCAGGCGCAGAGAGATTATTTCGGCGCGCACCAGTATGAGCGCGTAGACATGCCGAGCGGCTCGTATTTCCATTCCAACTGGACCGGCCGAGGCGGTGAGACGGCGTCTACGGTTTATTCTGCATAAGTGACAAATTTTCGGCTGGACAGGCGCATGCTTGTCGTCGATTCCTGCCATCGTATTTGAGTTTTCTATCGGTATCCGGTAGCATCCACTGAAAACGGTTTCAATCAATTTTGACGAGTTGCTTCGATTTCAAATGCCAACCAGGACTCCAGTTCGAACCGCACCCACAGCGCGCGCCACCATTGCCGATGTAGCGCGGCAAGCTGGTGTCTCCAAGGCCACTGTTTCCAGATTCCTGAACCACCGTGACAAATTGCTCACCAAGGGCATCGCAACACGGGTGGAGGTCGCCATCGCGGCCCTCTCCTACAGCCCGAACCCGATGGCGCAGGCGCTCAAGCGTGGTCGCTCGCGGCTGATCGGGCTGGTGGTCGCTGACGTAAGCAACCCGTTTTCTGTGGCGGTGTTGCGTGGCGCTGAAAAAGCATGCCAGCAGGCTGGCTATCTGCTCATGCTTTTCAACCTTGGAAATGACAGTGGGCGTGAGCGCGAAGCAATTGAAACACTCACGGCTTATCAAGTAGAAGGTTTTATTCTCAACACGCTGGGCCAGGACGGCGGCGCCGCAGTGGAAGCGGCCCGTCATGGCAAGCCGGTGGTGCTGGTCGACCGGCGCCACCATGACATGCGCGCCGACTTTGTATCGCTGGACAACGCTGACGCCGTTCGCATGGGGGCCCGCCATTTGGTGGAGGCGGGCTACCGCGAGTTGTTGTTTGTCTCGGAGCCAGTCAAGGGCGTCAGTCCGCGTGAAGAACGTAAATCTGCTTTCTGCCGCTATATCAGCGAGTCAGAGAACAGCATCACCAACCTGCGTGGCAGCACGTTCGAAAGCACGGCAGACGACCCGGAAACCGGGCTCAGCAACGCGCTGCAGTGTCTGCGCCAGAGCGCAGGCGAACGCCTGCCAGGCATACTGTCGAGCAACGCGGTAGTGACTTTGCGGGTGGTGGTGGCGATGACGCGTCTTGGCTTGCGTCTGGGCACTGATATCGGCCTGGTTGGCTTCGACGAAACCGAGTGGTCGCCTTACGTCGGGCCGGGTCTGAGCACCATTGCGCAACCAACCGATGATTTGGGCAGAATCGCCGCGGACTGCCTGATCGAACGCCTCAAAGGTCTGGAACTGCCACCACGCCAGATATTGTTATCTGGCCGATTGATGCCTCGGGGCTCCTCCGTTCCTGCATCAGCATAAAAGGAGTCAGGGTTTACCCGGATGTCCGTCCGGAAAGAAGTGCTTTTATAATTACTGAAACCGGTTTCAGCTTTGGTTCCAGTTCATGAAGTACACATTTCAGTTTGATGCTGTTTTTGCAGCCTGGCCCCTGTTGCTCAAAGGGACCTGGAGCACCATTGAACTGTCGATATTGGCCATGCTGGCTGGGCTGGTGGTTGCCATCTTGTGCGCGTGGGGCAAAACCTCAGGGCCGCGCCCCTTGCGCTGGCTCATTAACGCCTACATAGAACTGATCCGCAATACACCGTTTCTGGTGCAGCTTTTCTTCTTCTTTTTTGCCTTGCCTGCCATCGGCTTGCGCTGGTCCGCGCATACCGCAGCCCTGACGGCCATGGTGGTCAATCTGGGCGCTTACGCCACCGAAATTATCCGTGCCGGTATCGAGTCCATACCCCGAGGCCAAATTGAAGCCGGTCTGGCACTCGACCTCAAACGCCACCAGATCTTTCGTTTCGTCATTTTGAAACCTGCACTGCGCGCTGTCTATCCGGCACTCACAAGTCAGTTCATCTTGCTTATGCTCAGTTCCAGCGTCGTGTCAGCCATATCGGCCGACGACCTGACCTCTGTCGCGGCCAACCTGCAGTCGCAAACCTTCCGCAGCTTTGAGATCTACATCGTCGTGGCTGTCATCTATCTGGTGCTGGCGCTTTTGTTTTCCGCACTGTTCCGAACCATCTATCGGCACACGCTTAATTACCCGGCTGGAAGATAACAAATCTGATGCGTACTTTTGGCTTCTCCGAGTTTCTGTTCATTCTTGAGGCAGCCAAGTGGACGGTGGCGCTTTCAATGATCGCGTTCATCGGCGGCGCCATCGGTGGCCTGCTCATAGCGCTGAGCCGAACCAGTGAGAACCGCGTGGGTCAGTTGTTGGCTGGCGGCTTTATCCGATTTTTCCAGGGCACACCGCTATTGCTCCAACTGTTTCTTGTTTTTTTTGGCGCCCCGGTGCTCGGGATGGACATCAACCCCTGGGTCGCTGCAGGTGTGGCGCTCATCCTCAACAGCAGTGCCTTTCTGGGTGAAATCTGGCGCGGCTGCATCGAGGCCATACCCAGCGGCCAGTGGGAGGCAGCATTGGCGCTGAACCTGCGCTATCGCGCACGAATGCGCTACGTGATTCTGCCGCAGGCTTTCAAGATCGCGTTGGCTCCGACGGTCGGTTATATGGTGCAAATCATCAAGGGCACCTCGCTGGCCGCCATCATCGGCTTTGCCGAAGTCACACGATCCGGGCAGATCATCAATAACGCCACGTTCCAGCCATTGATGGTTTTCAGTGTCGTCGCTGCCATCTATTTCCTGTTGTGCTGGCCGCTGTCCTTGTTGGCTGCCCGCATGGAGCGCCGCCACAACGCGGCACTGGCGCATTGACCTTTCCATTTTCCAACCCTGTAATTTTCACCTCAACTTCTGGAGACTTCATCATGATCAAGCATCTACCCCGCCGTCTTTTCACAAGCACCGCGCTGGCCATCGGGCTGGCAGCCACACTATCGGTTTGGACACCGTCCGTCAGCGCGCAAACTACTGCTGACATCCAGAAAAAAGGCGAAGTGACAATCGGTATGCTGATTGACTTTCCACCGTACGGCACCACCAATGCCAGCAACCAGCCCGATGGCTATGACGCCGATGTGGCTCGCCTGCTGGCCAAAGATCTGGGCGTCAAACTCATATTGCTGCCGGTAACTGGCCCCAACCGCATTCCATTTCTGTTGACCAACAAGGTGGATCTGCTGGTTGCCTCGCTGGCGATCACGCCCGAGCGTGCCAAGCAGGTCCAGTTTTCCAAGCCTTACGCCGCTGCCAGCGTCATTCTGTACGGTGACCGGAAAATCAGCATCAAGACGCCAGCCGACCTCAAAGGCAAGCGCATTGGTGTGGCACGTGCCAGCACGCAGGATGTCGCATTGACCGCCATGGCCCCTGAGGGCACCGAGATACGCCGCTTTGACGACGACGCTTCGGGGATGCAGGCCTTGATGTCAGGCCAGGTGGACGCGATTGGTTGCTCGACCACCGTGGCGGCGCAGATCGACAAGCGCGCGCCTGCTAACGCCTATGAACCCAAGTTCTTGCTCCGCCAGCAAGTCATGGGTATCGTCCTGCGTCCGGGCCAGGCTGAGTTGCTTAAGACAGTCGACGATTTCGTTGCCCGGAACAGCGCCAACGGTGAACTCAACAAGTTGTACCGCAAGTGGCTGGAAACCGACCTGCCGAAAATGGAATAAGTCAGAGCTGCATTTTTTGTGAAGTCAGCAATGCAAGCCCCAACCCCGGCAGTTCACGCAGGCCAGCCCATCATCGAGATGGAATCGGTCGACAAGTGGTATGGCAAGTTTCAGGTTCTGAGCAACATCAACTTGACGGTGGCGGCCGGGGAACGAATTGTGGTGTGCGGGCCTTCGGGCTCGGGCAAGTCGACCTTGATTCGATGCATCAATCGCCTTGAAACAGTACAGAAGGGGCGCATTGTGGTCAATGGCATTGACCTGACAGCCGGTGGTCGCAATGTGGATTCGGTGCGCCAGGAAGTGGGCATGGTGTTCCAGCAGTTCAACCTTTTCCCGCACATGACCATTCTGGAAAACTGCACGCTGGCACCGATGCAGTCACGCGGCCTGAGCCGTGACCAGGCAGAGGCCCTTGCCATGCAGTACCTGCACCGCGTACGCATTCCGGAACAGGCACAGAAGTACCCAAGTCAGCTCTCTGGCGGCCAGCAGCAGCGTGTGGCGATTGCCCGTGCACTGTGCATGACACCCAAGATAATGCTTTTCGACGAGCCCACTTCTGCTCTGGATCCGGAGATGGTCAAAGAGGTGCTCGACACGATGATCAGTCTTGCCGATGATGGCATGACCATGCTTTGCGTCACTCACGAAATGGGCTTTGCACGCAGTGTGGCCGATCGCGTCATTTTCATGGCGGACGGAAAAATCGTCGAGCAGGCACGACCAGAGCAGTTTTTCAGCAACCCGCAGCATGAAGCAACCCGAAATTTTCTGGGTCAAATCCTGAATTCTCATGAAGCGCGTTGAGCGCACGCTCGGCCACTTGACGTCGATCCCCGGATGAAATACACAAAGCGACTGATCCCATGACCCCTGCACTGGACGTTGTTACCTTTGGGGAAGCCATGATGCTGTTGGTCGCTGACAGACCTGGCCCGTTGGAACAGGCTGAAATGTTTTACAAGCGCACCGCCGGCGCTGAGACCAACGTGGCCATTGGTCTGGCGCGTCTGGGCCTGCGGGTGGGCTGGGCCAGCCGCCTGGGCACCGACTCCATGGGTCGCTATCTGCTCGCTGCGATGGCCAAGGAAGGGGTCGACTGCTCGCACGTCGTTTGTGATGCCGAGAAGCGAACGGGCTTGCAGTTCAAGGGCCAAGTCAGCGATGGCAGTGACCCAGAGGTTGAGTACCACCGAAAAGGCTCGGCTGCCAGTTACATGGGGCTCGCTGATATTGACCAAGCGTGGCTGGTCAGCGCTCGCCACTTGCATGCCACAGGCGTCTTTGCCGCCATCTCGGCAACGACATTGATCGCTGCCGAAAGAACCATGGGGCTCATGCGCAGCGCGGGGCGCAGCGTATCGTTTGACCCCAATCTGCGCCCCACGCTGTGGGCTACACCTGCGTTGATGCGCACATCCATCAACGCGCTGGCCACGAACGCCGACTGGGTACTGCCGGGTCTGGAAGAAGGTCGCTTCTTGACAGGTGAACACAGCCCTGAAGGCATTGCCCGCTATTACCGCGAGCGTGGCGCCAAGCTGGTGACCGTCAAGCTGGGCAGCCAGGGCGCCTATTTTGATGGCGACGCTGGCGCAGGCTACGTGGCAGGCTTTCCGGTAGCCAAGGTCGTAGACACTGTGGGCGCTGGCGACGGTTTTGCGGTAGGTGTCATCAGCGCGCTGCTGGATGGTCTGAGCGCGCCCGAAGCGGTCAGGCGCGGTGCCTGGATTGGTTCACTGGTCGTCCAGGTTCTGGGTGACAGCGAAGGCCTGCCCAGCCGCGCCGAATTGAGTAGGGCAGGGCTCTAAATATGCTTGGACCAACGGAGTCTGCGACACGCAAGAACGTTTTGGTATTTCGGGAGCTGCCGATCGACCAGCTCGCGCAACTGCAGGAACTGCACGATGTCACCGTGGCGAACCCGCGAGTGGCAGCTCAGGCCAGCGCCTTCGATGCTGCACTGAGCACCACGCAAGGCATGATTGGCTCGAGCTTTCGCATAGGCTCCGACCTGCTGGACCGTGCCCCGCAACTTGAGGTCATCTCCAGTGTGTCGGTGGGCGTTGACAATTACGATCTGCCGGCGCTGGCGGCGCGTGGCATAGCACTTTGCCACACCCCTGGCGTGCTTACCGAAACCACCGCCGATACGATTTTTTCACTCATCATGGCCAGCAGTCGACGCTTGGTCGAACTGGCCAATCTGGTGCGGGAAGGCCGCTGGACACGCAATATCGGTGACGATTTATTCGGCTGGGACGTCCACGGCAAGACGCTGGGTATCTTGGGCTTTGGTCGGATTGGTCGGGCGCTGGCTCGCCGCGCGGCGCTGGGATTTGGCATGCCGGTGCTTTATCACAACCTTCAGCCAGTGGAGGTGGCTGCCGAGCTACCCGAACTGATCGGGAAGGTCTGCCAGGCATCGCTGGATGAATTGCTGCAACGTGCCGACATCGTCGCAGTCGTGCTGCCCCTGTCCAATGAAACCCGGGGCCTGATGGGCGCGCGTGAGTTTGGCTTGATGAAACCAGGTGCGATTTTTGTGAACGGCGCCCGTGGCGCCATCGTGCAGGAAGATGCCTTGCTGCACGCGCTCGACCACGGCAATCTGCGAGCGGCCGGATTGGACGTCTTCGCCACCGAGCCGCTGCCGCTGGACTCAGCTCTGCGCAGGCACGCCAAAGTGACGGCATTGCCGCATATCGGCTCGGCGACGCTTGAAACCCGCCGCGCCATGGCCGTGCTGGCGACCAGCAACCTGCTGGACGCTTTGGCGGGTCGGCAAGCGGCCGGACTGTTCAATCTGCCGTCATGAATGTGCTTGTTCTGTTGATATTTTGAAAGGATTGACTTTTATGGACATCAAAGACGTTTGCGACCGTTACAACCGCCTCTACACCGGCGCGATTGCTGACATGCTGGACAAGCGGGGGCTGCGCGATCAGGTGTTGCCTTACTACATCACCTGCTTTACCAAGGCTGGGCGTGTTTCAGGGTTGGCGTTCACCGGACAGGGCTACCCCTGTGCAGATACGACGGCCAATGACACGCACAAGAGATTGGCCATGCTGGACAGCATTACGCCCAATACTGTTTCCGTCTGGGCCTGTGGCGGACACACCGGCGCGGCTCATTGGGGCGAGATCATGTCGACTGCGGCGCGAGAACGCGGCTGCATGGGCGCTGTAGTGGACGGCGGCGTGCGGGATGTTGGCTTCATCGACGAGATGAACTATCCTGTGTTTGCCAAATTCAAGTGCCCCGGAAGTTCGATCGGCCGCTGGGATATCAAGGA
>JBAXFI010000078.1:0-11503 GCA_037139995.1 Comamonadaceae bacterium
CGCCGGCGAAGTCAACCGCCTCAAAGGCAAAGCCCTGCGGCGGCACGAGTCGGCTTTCCATGCTCGGCTGCGCCGCACTGCCCGTGCCACCGAGCCAGTGCACACGCCAGCCACGCTCACGCAAGACCTGCGCCACGGCAAGTCCCGGGAAGATATGCCCACCCGTGCCGCCCGCCATGATGAGTGCGCACTTGCTCATGGCTGGCAATACCGTGATGGGGTACCCGTCATGGCGGACCTCGGATCGGAGTCCGGGGCAGGCCCGATCCGCAATCCATGGTCCGCGCGGCACTGGATCCCGGGTCGAGCCCGGGATGACAACAATGACGAGGGATGGCGGCCTCGCGATGACGAGCAGAGACAGCAGTGACTCATACCCGGCCTCCGCGCATCATCAGGCGGTTTTCGAAGTCAATGCGCAGCACCACAGCGACGGCAACCAGATTGACCAGAATGGCCGAGCCACCGTAACTCATGAGCGGCAGGGTCAGGCCTTTGGTCGGCAAAGCGCCCAGATTCACGCCCATGTTGATGAAGGCCTGAAAGCCCATCCAGATGCCCACCCCCTGCGCCACCAGTCCGGCAAAGACCCGGTCCAGCGCAATCGCCTGGCGTCCGATGTGAATCATGCGGCGTGTCAGCCACAGGAACAGGCCAATCACGCAGACCACGCCGACCAGTCCGAACTCTTCACCAATCACGGCCAGCAGGAAGTCGGTATGTGCCTCAGGTAACCAGTGCAGTTTCTCCACACTGCCACCCAGGCCGACACCAAAGATCTCACCGCGTCCGATGGCAATCAGCGAGTGCGTGAGTTGATAACCCTTGGCCAGCGCGTTCTTTTCACTCCAGGGGTCGAGGTAGGCAAAGATGCGCTCACGGCGCCACTCGCTCATCGCAATCATCAGTACAAAGGCCACCAGCAGGACTGCGGCGATCAGGAAGAACATGCGGGCGTTGACGCCGCCCAGGAACAGGATACCCATCGCAATCACAGCAATCACCATGAAGGCGCCCATGTCAGGCTCGGCCAGCAGCAGCATGCCGACCACCGCCACCGCCACGCCCATAGGGGCTACAGCGCGGAAGAAGTGCTCCTTGACGTCCATCTTGCGCACCATGTAATCTGCCGCGTACAGCAGCACAGCGAACTTGGCCAACTCCGATGGCTGAAAGCCGAAGGGCCCGAGCGAGATCCAGCGCCGCGCGCCGTAAACGACCTTGCCTACGTAGGGAATCAACACGGCAATCAGGAACACCAGGGAAAGAATGAAGAGCCAGGGTGCGGCCTTTTCCCAGCTTGCCACCGGCACCTGGAAGGCCAGCACGGCCGCAACAAAAGACATCAGCAGCCACAGCACATGGCGCGTCAGGAAATACGTGTGCGTGTACTTGGCAAAGCGCGGGTTCTCGGGCATCGCAATCGAGGCCGAGTACACCATCACCATGCCCCAGATCAGCAGCACCAGCGTCACCCACAGCAGTGGCTGGTCAAAACTCACCACGCGCGTTGGCGCGCTGCTGTTCAGACGTGTGCCGAGGGTGCTCACTGCACTCCCTCCAGCACGCTGCCGGCGGCATTGGCCATTTCCCTGACCGCCGCCACGAAGACGCGGGAGCGATGCTCATAATTGTCAAACATGTCAAAGCTCGAGCATGCCGGTGACAGCAGTACCGCATCGCCCGGTTGCGCCAGCGCGCTGGCCTGTGCCACCGCGTCTTCCATCGAGTCGGCATCGACCAGTGTGACACCGGTCGCCGCCAGTACCTCGCGAATCTGCGCTGCGGCACGACCGATCAGCACCACTGCGCGGACGTGGCGCTCTACCGGCTGTGCCAGAGGTGCAAAGTCCTGGCCCTTGCCCTCACCGCCAAGGATGACAAGCAGACGCCGCTCCAGCCCCAAGCCGGACAAGGCAGCGACCGTGGCACCGACGTTGGTACCTTTGCTGTCGTCAAAATACTCAAGCTCGTTAATGATCGCCACCGACTCCAGGCGATGCGGCTCACCCCGGTATTCGCGCAAGCCATACAAAAGCGGTCCCAGCGCACAACCGGCTGCCTGACTCAGCGCCAATGCGGCCAGCGCGTTCAGGGCGTTGTGGCGCCCCCGGATGCGCAGGGCGTCCGACGGCATCAGGCGCTGTATGTGCAGTTCTTCCTCAGTGTCTTTGCGCTTTCGGACGGTTTCGTCAGCCTCAAGGGCGCGCACCAGCCAGTGCATGCCGTTGACTTCTTCCATGCCAAAGTCACCCGGACGCGTGGGACGGTCTGCGCCGAAGGTGACATAAGAACGGCACTGCGGTTTCTGCAGCTTGCCCTTCACCTTGATCGGCTCCGGCAGCAATGCCATCACCGCCGGATCGTTGCGATTGAGTACCAGCAGGGCTTGCTGACCAAAGATGCCGGCCTTGGCGCGACTGTAGGCAGGCATGGAACCATGCCAGTCAAGATGGTCCTGCGTGATGTTGAGCAGCGCTGCCACGCTGGGCTCGAAACCCGACGCTGCGTCCAGCTGAAAACTGGACAACTCCAGCACCCAGACCTCGGGCAGGGCGTCGGCGTCGAGTTGTGCCCTCAGCGTATCGAGCAGCGTTGGCCCGACGTTGCCGGCCATCGCAACCGTCTTGCCGGCGCGCGCCACCAGTTGTGCGGTCAAGGAAGTCACGGTCGTCTTGCCGTTGGTGCCGGTCACTGCGAGCACCTTGGGCGCGTAATTGCGCGCAGCGCGCAAGTCTGCCAAGGCCTGCGAAAAAAGTTGCAACTCGCCCGCTACCGGCAGTCCGATGGCGCGTGCCGCGTCTGACACCGGCGCACATGCCGGTGGCGTCAAGCCCGGACTGACATAGACCGCCTTGATGTCGCTGCCGTCGATCAGTGCGGCGCTAAAAGATCCATGAACAAAGCTCGCGGTCGGCAACTCCTGCTTTAACGCGGCAAGCTGCGGCGGCTCGGCGCGCGTGTCTGCGACCGTCACCCGCGCGCCTTCACGCGTGCACCAGCGCGCCATCGCCAGGCCGGACGTACCCAGGCCCAGGATCAGAACGTGTTGCCCGATGTGTGAGGACGACGTGCCGGTCATTCCTTTTACCTTAGCTTGAGGGTTGACAGGCCAACCAGGCATAACAGCATGGTGATGATCCAGAAGCGCACCACCACCTGGGTCTCCTGCCAGCCACTCTTCTCGAAATGATGGTGCAGCGGCGCCATCTTCAGGATGCGGCGACCCTCGCCATATTTCTTCTTCGTGAACTTGAACCAGCTGACCTGCAGCATGACCGACAGCGCTTCCGCAACAAAGATGCCGCCCATGATGGCAAGCACGATTTCCTGGCGCACGATGACGGCAATCGTGCCCAGCGCGGCGCCAAGCGCCAGCGCACCCACATCGCCCATGAAGACCTGCGCCGGGTGCGTGTTGAACCACAGGAAGGCCAGGCCCGCGCCAGCCATCGCCGAAGTGAAGATCAGCATTTCTCCGGAACCGGGGATGTACGGGAAGAACAGGTATTTCGAATAAACCGAACTGCCCGTGACGTAGGCAAAGATGCCCAGGCAGGCACCCACCATCACCACCGGCATGATGGCCAGCCCGTCCAGACCGTCGGTCAGGTTCACCGCATTGCTGGAGCCCACAATCACCAGGTAAGTCAGAATGACAAATCCGAGCACACCCAGCGGGTAGCTGATTTCCTTGAAGAAGGGCAGCAGCAGACCGGCCTTGGGCGGCAGGTTCAGGTCAAAGCCCGATTGCACCCATTTGAAAAAGAGCTCCAGCACGCGCCAGTTGGAGTTCTCCGAGATGCTGAACACCAGGTACAGCGCCGCGAGCAGGCCAACGACCGATTGCCAGAAATATTTTTCCCTGGAACTCATGCCCTCCGGGTTCTTGTCCACCACCTTGCGCCAGTCGTCGGTCCAGCCGATGGCGCCAAAGCCCAGCGTGACGAGCAGAACAATCCAGACAAAGCGATTGCTCAGATCGGCCCACAGCAGCGTGGAGATGGCGATGCAAAGAAGAATCAGCGCGCCGCCCATGGTCGGCGTGCCACTCTTGACCAGATGCGAGGCCATACCATAGCCGCGAATCGGCTGCCCGATCTTGAGTTCGGTCAGGCGGCGAATGACAAACGGGCCCGCCACCAGGCCGATCAGCAGCGCCGTCAATGCCGCCATGACAGCGCGAAAGGTCAGGTACTGAAAGACGCGAAAGTGCCCAAATTCGGGCGACAGCGACTGCAACCATTGAGCCAGACTCAAGAGCATGGGACGATCCTGACTTTGAGGCTAAACCGCATTCATTTCTTCCTTGTCTCGGACGGCGTGGTCCGTCAGTGCCGCCACCACACGCTCCATCTTCATAAAGCGTGAACCCTTGACCAGCACGCTGCCGATCTGACCCATTTGCGCCAACACAGCCTGCTGCAGCGAGGCCATGTCGCGGAAGTGCCGGCCGGCGCCAAAGCTGCTGGCAGCGGCCTGCGATAGCTCACCCAGTGTGAACAAGGCGTCTACGCCCAGGCTGCGCGCGAGTGCGCCGGCCTCAGCATGAAACGCCGGACCCTGCTCACCCACTTCACCCATATCCCCGAGCACCAGCAGACGCGGAGCCGGCAGGGTGGCCAGAACTTCGATGGCGGCGCGGACTGAATCCGGGTTCGCGTTGTAGCTGTCATCCACCAGCGTGAACGTCTGGCCGCCGCACTTGAGCAGTTGCGCACGCGAGCGACCCTTCACCGGCTCGAAGGCCTGCAGACCCTCGGCGATGGCCGGCAGACTGACACCAGCAGCCAGCGTGCAGGCTACTGCTGCCAGGGAGTTCTTGACGTTGTGCAAACCCGCGATGTGCAGGGCGTAGCGCATTGCGCCAGCCGGTGTAGCCAGCGTCACTTGCCAGGCTTCGCCCGACCAGTTCGCGGCAGTGCAACGAACGTCGGCAAAGGCCCCGGCGCTGGCGCTGAATTGCGAAACCGAGCGCGCGCCAGCCCTGGCAAGCCAGAGCGCGCTGAAGGCGTCGTCTGACGGAAACACCGCCGTACCGTCGTCCCACAGCGCGTCGATCACCGAACCGTTCTCCTGCGCCACTGCCGCCACCGTGGCCATGAACTCCAGATGTTCGCGCTGCGCGTTGTTGACCAGGGCCACCGTCGGCTGCACGATGGCCGCCAGCTGTGCAATCTCTCCAGGGTGATTCATGCCAAGTTCAAATACCGCCAGCTCGTGGTGAGCTCGCAGACGCAGCACACTCAGCGGCACACCGATGGCGTTATTCAGATTGCCCTGGGTAGCCAGCCAGGCCTCGGGTTTGAAGGAGCGCAGGATGGCCGCAATCATCTGCGTCACGGTGGTCTTACCATTGCTGCCGGTCACCGCAATCACCGGCAGCCTGAACTGCGCGCGCCACTTCGCTGCCAGTTGGCCGAGCGCGTGCTGCGAATCAGCCACCACCAGACCTGGCAGCCCGGCCGCCAGCAGTCGCTCGTCCGCATCGCCCTGGCACAGTGCTGCTACCGCTCCCCTGGCCTTGGCCTCCAGCAGGAAATCGTTGGCATCAAAGCGCTCACCACGCAGGGCGACAAAAAGGTCGCCCGGCTCCAGCGTGCGGGTGTCGCTGTGCACACGCAAGAAACTCACTGCAGCGGCGCTGGCATCGTCACCAACCAGGCGCGCTGCGCCCAGCCACTGCTGCAGCTGCCCTAGCGTGAGCATTTCAACCATGCGCCACCTCCCCTGCGGTGCGCTGCAGCACCGGCTTGCTCTGCAAGCGGCGCACCTGCGCCAGATCCGAAAATGGCAGACGCTGGCCCGCTACTTCCTGGTAGTCCTCATGGCCTTTACCAGCCAGCAGCACGACATCCTCTGGCGCTGCCTGCGCCAGGGTCTGCGCGATGGCGAGTGCACGATCGGGCTCGACGATCCGGGGCCGCTGGCCCTTGCAGCCGAGCAGTATCTGACTGATGATCGCCTCCGGCTTTTCGCTGCGCGGGTTGTCGCTGGTTAGCACCACTTGATCGGCGTAGCTAGCGGCCATCGCACCCATCAGCGGCCGCTTGGTCGCATCGCGGTCGCCGCCACAACCGAAGACACACCAGAGCCTCCCACCGCGCTGCCGGCTCAGCGGCCGCAAGGCCAGCAGTGCTTGCGCCAGGGCGTCGGGCGTGTGCGCATAGTCGACCGCGACCAGCGTCTGGCCGGACTGGCCAACAAACTCCATGCGGCCCGGCACCGGTGCCAGCCCCGCACAGGCATCCACCGCGGCAGCCAGCGGCACACCGATGGAGCGCATCGCCGCCAGCACACCGAGCAGATTGGAAACGTTGTACAGGCCAATCAGGCTGGTTTGCAGCAGATGGCCTTCACTACCACGCTCACACACGGTGAAGCGCAGACCCTGCGGCGGGTGGCTGATGTCGCAGGCCTGTAGCCTGGCCGGTCCGACGCAGGACACGCTCCAGAGATCGAGCGCACCGGCATCCAGCGTGGCGAGCAATTCCAATCCCCTGGGATCATCGACATTGACCACCGCAGCGCGCAAACCAGGCCAGGCAAACAACTCGCGCTTGGCCTGCCAGTAGGCCTGCATGTTGCCGTGGTAGTCGAGATGATCCTGCGTGAAATTGGTAAACAGGGCAGTGTGAATCTGGCAACCCTGCAGGCGCGACTCAGCCAGGCCGATGGAGGACGCCTCGATGGCGCAGGCCACAACGCCGCTGTTGACAAAGTCACGCAGTGTTTTCTGCAGCAGAACCGGATCCGGTGTCGTCAAGCCCGTGCTCCGCACGACCGGTGGACGGCCCACACCCAGCGTGCCAACCATGGCGCAAGGCAGGGGTGCCACCTGCTTCAGCTGGGACAAGGCCTGGGCCAGCCACCAGACGCTGGAGGTCTTGCCATTGGTGCCAGTTACCGCGAGCAGCTTGAGTTGCAGCGATGGCTGCTTGAAGTAGGCCGCTGCGATGGGGCCGCTGGCGACCTTGAGCTCTGTGTAGCTGGCCACGCGCGGGTCGCTAAAGGCGTAGGTCTCAACGCCGGTTTTCTCTACCAGACACGCCGCCGCACCCTGCACCAGTGCCGCCGCGACATGCTGGCGCGCGTCGCTGGCGGCTCCCGGCCAGGCGATGAAACCGTCGCCCGCTTGCAGCTGGCGGCTGTCACTTTGCAGTGTGCCGGTAACTTGCTCCTGCAGCCAGCAGGCGGCATCGGATGGCGTAGAGAAGTCAAGCATCAAAAGCTCTCTTCTTCCGTCTTTGCCATGATCTGGGGCTTGACCGCCATGTCCGGCGCAACACCCATCATGCGCAGGGTCTGCTGCACTACTTCGCTGAACACCGGTGCTGCCACGGCACCGCCGTAGTACTGTCCGGCACTCGGCTCGTCGATCATCACGGCGACAATGAGACGCGGTTTTTCCACCGGCGCCAGACCGACAAACCAGCCCCGGTATTTGCGATTGCCTGCGCTGCCGTAACCTTTGCCGATTTGCTTGTACGCGGTACCTGATTTGCCACCCACCGAATAGCCAATGGTCTGCGCCCGCTGTCCGGTGCCACCAGGACCAGCGGCCATCTGCAGCATCTTGCGAACCTGACCGGCGGTACGCGCCGACAGCACCGGCACGCCCAGCGCCGGCTCAGCGCTTTTTTGCATGGTCACCGGAATGATCAGTCCGTCGTTCGTAAAGACCGTGTAGGAACGCGCCATCTGGAACAGGGAAGCCGACAATCCATAGCCGTAAGACATGGTGGCCTGTTCGATCGGGCGCCAGGTCTTGTAGGGGCGTAATTTGCCCGACACGGCGCCCGGAAAGCTGATCTGCGGTTTCTGGCCAAAGCCGGCACTCGAGAACATCTCCCACATTTCACGCGGCTGCATCTGCATGGCAATCTTGGTAGTGCCAATATTGCTCGATTTCTGAATCACGCCCTCGACCGTGAGCACGCCATTGGGATGCGAGTCGGAAATGGTTGAGCCGGTGATGGTCAGCTTTCCATTGCCCGTATCAATCAGGGTCTGCGGCGTGACGCGCCCGGTCTCCAGACCCAGCCCGATCGTGAAAGGCTTCATGACCGAGCCTGGTTCGAAAGTATCTGTCAGCGCCCGGTTGCGCAGCTGCTCGCCGCTCAAATTCTGCCGTTTTCCGGGCGCATAGCTCGGGTAATTGGCCAGCGCCAGCACTTCACCGGTAATGACATCGAGCACCACCACACTGCCAGCCCTGGCCTTGTTGAGCAGCACGGCGTCACGCAGTTTTTGATAGGCAAAAAACTGCACCTTGCTGTCCACGCTGAGCTGCAGATCAGGACCATCGACCGGTGCAATCTGTTCGCCCACATCCTCCACCACGCGCCCCAGGCGGTCCTTGAGAACGTGGCGTGAACCATTGCGGCCGGACAGCTCCTTGTTGAAGGCGAGCTCAATCCCCTCCTGCCCGATATCCTCGACATTGGTAAACCCGACCACATGCGCTGCGGCTTCGCCTTCGGGATACTGACGTTTGTATTCCTTGCGTTGATAGACACCTTTGAGTTGGAGCGCCATAATCTGCTGCGCCACCGACTCCTCGACCTGGCGCTTGAGCCAGACAAAGGTCTTGTCTTCATTCTCCAGACGTCTGCCCAGTTCTGCCACCGGCATCTCCAGCAAAGCGGCCAGCTTGCGCAACTGAGCCGGGTCGCGCTCGATGTCTTCCGGAATCGCCCAGATGCTGGGGGCCGGCACGCTGGAAGCCAGAATCACACCGTTGCGATCCAGAATCCGGCCACGATTGGCAGGTAACTCCAGTGTTCGGGCAAAACGCACTTCACCCTGGCGCAGGAAGAAGTCATTCGCATAGACCTGAATATAGGCAGCGCGCGCTGCCAGAGCGACAAAGCCCAGTGCGATCGCAGCCACGATGAATTTGCTGCGCCAGACCGGCGTCTTGCTGGCCAGCAAGGGGCTTGAGGTGTAAACAACGCTGCGGCTCACGGGGTTCGCTCCGCAACAGCCGAGGCGCCGGGCGCCGAAACAGAATCAGCGGCGTGCTGCGCCGCCGACGCCGCACCCGCATAGCTCGCATAGTGCGTAATGGCCGGCGTAACCGTGCGCATCTGCAACTGCTCCTTAGCCAGTTTCTCGACCCGCAAGGGTGCTGCCTGGGCGCGCTTTTCCACTTGCAGGCGCTCAAAGTCGGCCTCGATGCTGCGTGCCTGCGAGCGCGCCCGATCCAGATCCGAGTAGATCTGGCGCGATTCGTACTGCACGTTGACCAGGTAAAGCGCACTGGCCATGACCGCCAACAGCAGGAAAAACGAAAGCCGAGTCATGCCGCCGTCCTCTGCGCGACGCGCATGATGGCGCTGCGCGCACGTGGATTGGCAGCCAGTTCGGCTGCACCGGGCTTGATGCGGTGCAAGGCCTTCAAGCGCATCACCCTGGCGGGCGCAAAAGGCGTGCGCCGGTCATATTCGTCGCGTGAATGCCGGGCAATGAACTGTTTGACGATGCGGTCTTCGAGTGAATGAAAGCTGATCACGACCAGCCGGCCGCCGGTCTGCAAGACCTCCAGACTGGCCGCTAGGGCCTGTTGCAACTCTTCAAGCTCGGCGTTGATGAAAATCCGAAAAGCCTGGAATGTGCGCGTTGCAGGGTTCTGGCCCGGCTCGCGGGTCTTGACGGTGTCCGCCACAAGCTGGGCCAGCTCGGTAGTGCTTGAAATTGCGCCCCGCTCCTGTCGGCGAGCAACAATCGCCTTTGCAATCGAGCCAGCAAACCGTTCTTCGCCGTAGTCACGTATCACCTCCGCAATTTTTTCAACTTCTGCCGTCTGCAGCCACTGCGCCACACTGATTCCCCGCGTGCTGTCCATGCGCATGTCCAACGGGCCTTCAAACCTGAAACTGAAGCCTCGCAAGGGGTTATCGATCTGCGGTGAACTGATGCCCAGATCGAGCAGCACGCCGGCGATGCTCGCCTTTGGCAACTCTGCCAGCTGCGAAAAGCCCTGATGCCGGATCGAAAAGCGGGAATCATGGATGCTGGAAGCCTCAACCAGAGCCTCCGGATCCTTGTCAAACGCAATCAGGCGTCCTTGCGCTTGCAATCGGGAGAGAATCAGGCGGCTGTGACCGCCGCGCCCAAAGGTGGCGTCCACATAAGTCTGACTGGCCGCGCTTGAATCGTCGATCGCGTCCGGGTTCGTGAACAGAGCGTCAACAGCTTCGTTCAACAGGACGGTGGTATGGCTCCATGGGGTGTCCACCGCCGGCCTTCAGAAAGAAAACTCTTTAAAGACGTCAGGCATGTCGCCCTGCATGGCCTTGGCTTCCTGGGCGTCGTACGTCGCCTTGTCCCAAAGCTCGAAATGGTTGCCCATGCCCAGCAGCATGGTGTCCTTGGCGATGCCTGCCGCCTGGCGCAATTCAGGTGACACCAGAACACGGCCGGTCGCATCCATTTCCACATCCATCGCATTGCCGAGAAAGATCCGCTTCCACCACTGCGCCGACATTGGCAAAGCTGCGATGCGTTCGCGAAACTTTTCCCACTCGGGGCGGGGAAACACCATCAGGCAACCGTGTGGATGTTTTGTGATCGTCAACTGCCCCGCCGCCGTGGCGCTCAGGACGTCACGGTGCCGGGTCGGTACAGACAAGCGGCCCTTGCCGTCCAGACTCAATGACGAAGCACCTTGAAACACTGCGGTACACCCTTTCGTTGCGGAAACAAAAAAACCAGTGGCGCCAACACACTTTTCACCACTTAATTGCACTTTTTTGCACTGTACCAGCAAATGCTCTTCGCGCAAGCCCCCTTGCAACAAATTTTTTCAATGAAATCAATGACTTAGAACTGATTCTGAAGCGCTTTTTGCAAAGAAAAACGTTCAAAATGAAGGACTTAGCACATGTTGTGAATGTGATGCCTCAAGGGTGGGATCGCTTCGAGTTGGGGACAGAGCTGAAGATCTGTCCCGCAAGGTGAACAGCCGACAGCCCGGTATCAGTTGGGGACAGAGCTGAAGATCTGTCCCGCAAGGTGAACAGCCGACATCCCGTTTCCAGTTGGGGACAGAGCTGAAGATCTGTCCCGCAAGGTTACAGGATGTACCTCGAAAGGTCTTCGTCGCGGCTGAGTTCACCAAGCCGCTCATCAACGTAAGCGGCATCAACCAGGATGGTCTGTCCGGCCAGATTGGCCGCATCGAAACTCACTTCGTCGAGCAGTCGCTCCATGACCGTGGAGAGCCGGCGTGCGCCAATGTTTTCGGTTCGCTCGTTCACCTCAAAGGCGATCGCTGCCAGGCGCCGGATGCCGGCGTCCTGGAACTCAATATGCACGTCCTCTGTGGCCAGCAAAGCCTGATACTGCTTGACCAGGGAAGCATGGGTCTGCGTCAGGATGGCAACAAAATCCTCGACCGACAGCGACTGCAACTCGACCCGAATCGGAAACCGGCCCTGCAGTTCGGGAATCAGGTCACTGGGCTTGCTCAGGTGAAAGGCGCCCGAGGCAATGAACAGGA
>JBAXFI010000079.1:0-11322 GCA_037139995.1 Comamonadaceae bacterium
GACGACTTTGAGCCCGCAGGCCGCATGGCCATTTCCGACGGCCAGCAAGCCCTGAGCCTTAACCAGGTTCGGCTTGAAGCCCGGTGCGTAACAGCATCGGGCTTTTTTTTGTGCATGGAGCAAGGTCAAACGATCTGCACCTACGCGCAGTCCCTCAGGGATAAAAGGCGTAAATGCGGTATCCCACGGTATGCTGCGTTGTTTCTGCGAGGTCGGCTGTGACGACCAGTGAGGCAGACCATTCTGCCGCCGCGGCCAGGGTGTCCGATTTGAGATCAAGTTCGGCGGGAAGGAATACGCGGCGCAAAACAGCCTGATCACTGGTGTCGGTCAGCGTCAATTCTATGGCTGGTGCTGCAACGGCAAAAGGCGCTGTGTTCTTGACGGTGAAATTCAGGCGATAGGAATTTCCGGCGACCCTGCTGAAGGAAGCGCGCTCAATGGCGATAGCGTCTTTTTGCCGCAGCGTCGATACCTGGCACTTCAAGGGCAGACAAAGGGCCACCAACCACGGTCTCAATGCCGGTTGTAGAACGGTGATGCGATCGCGTTCATGGAGCACAATTTGTCCGACGAGACCGAGAAGCAGGGCCAAACTCAGTGAACCCAGAAGGAAGCGCTGCAGCGGTTTCTTTGTACGCGCTGTGGCAGCTTCGATGTTCAAGAAGGTGGCGATAGCCGGCTCTGTGTCTGGTGTTGCGATCGAGTTTACAGTGTCGGCCAGCAAGTGCAGTGATGCGTCGAAGATGGCTTCACATGACCCGCAGCGGACCCAACCTTCTGAAATTCGAAGCTGGTCTGGCACGACCTTGAACAGGGTTTGACAGGCCGGACAACGTGTGATCAGGCTCATGAAAGATCAATTGCGATGCTGCCCATGCTGTGAGTCAGCGTTGCGCGGTCATGCGCACCCAGCCTTCTTCCTGGCTGGTGACTTCGAGTTGGCAATAAGGTGCGTAGGCGGCTTTCAGTTCGTCTGCCTGGCGCGCGAGAATTCCCGCCAGCACCAGTGAGCCACCTGGCGCGACATGGGACCACAACAGGGGCGCCAGAACTTTTAAAGGCACAGCCAGTATATTGGCCAACACCGTCTGATAGACCCCTGCCGCAACGTCGGGTGTGCCGGCGCGCAGGCGGACCTGATTTGCGCTGGCGTTCAGAACGGTTGACTGCACTGCAGTCTCGTCAATGTCAACGGCGTCGATCTCGGTAGCGCCAAATTTGGCGGCACCGATGGCCAGGATTCCGGAGCCACAACCGTAATCAAGGACGCGCCCGAGTTGGCGTTGCTGTGCAATCCAGCGCAAACACATTCGCGTGGTCGGGTGGGTGCCGGTTCCGAAAGCGAGTCCGGGATCGAGCTCGATGACGATCTTGGCTTGCACTGGAGGCTCATGCCAGCTTGGAACAATCCAGAATTCGGGCGTGATTTCGACCGGCGCGAATTGAGACTGTGTTAGCCGCACCCAATCCTGTTCAGGCACTTCATGGGTAGCCAGAACAGAGCATTGGGTGAAGAATTCCTGCGCCTGCAGGATGGCCAGCGCATCGCCGGCCAAGGCTTGCGAGGCGTAAAGGGCGCAAACCCGCGATCGTTGCCAACCGTCTTCAGGAGGAGGCATGCCAGGCTCACCAAACAGCGCCTCTTCAGCATCGGTCTGGGCATCCGCGTCCTCGACGCTGACGCTCAAGGCGTCCAGTACATCCATGGCATCGCTTAAATGCTCAACCTGGTTCTGTGGACACAGTAGGACGAGTTCAAACATGCAGGGTGCAATTCAGCGTTGATGGTGGCTGAGCCATTCTTCCAGGTAGTGAATGTTGGTTCCGCCGGACACAAATTTGGCGTCCAGCATCAGTTCGCGGTGCAGCGCAATGTTGCTGCTGATGCCTTCGACAACGGTTTCGCCCAGTGCTGTGGTCATGCGCGCCAGGGCCTGTTCACGCGTATCCCCGTGCACAATGATCTTGCCAATCATCGAGTCGTAGTTGGGAGGCACGAAATAGTTGGTGTAGATGTGGGAGTCGACACGTACGCCCGGTCCGCCAGGGGCGTGCCACATGCTGATGCGCCCGGGCGATGGCGTGCACTTGTAGGGGTCTTCGGCGTTGATTCGACATTCAATCGCATGCCCGCGAATCTGGATCTGGCGTTGGGTAAATGGCAGTTTTTCACCCGCAGCAACCATGATCTGGGTTTTCACAATATCGACACCGGTTGTCATTTCGGTGACCGGATGCTCGACTTGCACGCGGGTATTCATCTCAATGAAATAGAACTCGCCGTTCTCAAAAAGAAACTCGAAGGTTCCGGCACCCCGGTAGCCAATCTTCTTGCAAGCATTGACGCAGCGTTCACCCAGTCGTTCGATCAGTTTTCGTGCGATGCCGGGCGCCGGCGCCTCTTCTATGATTTTTTGGTGTCTGCGTTGCATCGAGCAGTCACGTTCGCCGAGATAGACCGCATTCTTGAATTTGTCTGCCAGCACCTGAATTTCGATATGTCGGGGGTTTTGTAGAAATTTTTCGAGATAGACGGCCGGATTGCCGAACGCGGCACCTGCCTCGGCGCGTGTCATGCTCACCGCGTTAACCAGTGCAGCTTCTGTGTGCACCACCCGCATCCCGCGACCGCCACCACCACCGGCGGCCTTGATGATGACCGGATATCCCACGGCTTTGGCAATGCGGCGAATCAGCGCGGGATCATCAGGCAACTCGCCTTCCGAGCCGGGGACGCATGGCACACCCGCCTTGATCATGGCTTGCTTGGCCGACACTTTGTCGCCCATCAGGCGAATAGATTCAGGCGTCGGTCCGATAAACTGAAAGCCGCTTCTTTCCACCCGTTCGGCAAAGTCCGCGTTCTCGCTCAGAAAGCCGTAGCCTGGATGAATCGCCTCGGCGTCAGTTACTTCGGCGGCGGAAATGATGGCAGGCATGTTCAGATAACTCAGCGCGGACTGTGCCGGGCCAATGCATACTGCTTCTTCGGCCAATTTGACATACTTGGCTTCCCGGTCTGCTTCCGAGTAAACCATGACCGCGCGGACGCCGAGTTCGCGACAGGCGCGCTGGATTCTGAGGGCGATTTCGCCCCGATTGGCAATCAGGATCTTTTTGAACATAGACTTTGGCGCCGGCTTTACTCAATGGTGAATAAAGGCTGCCCGTATTCAACAGCTTGCCCGTTCTCGCAGTGAATCTGGCTGATGACCCCGGATTTGTCAGACTCTATTTCGTTCAGGATCTTCATTGCTTCAATGATGCAGATGGTCTCGCCGGCCTTGATGGAGTCGCCGATTTCAACAAAAGACTTGGAGCCGGGTGAAGCCGATCGGTAAAAAGTACCGACCATGGGCGACTTGACGTTGTGGCTGGCAATAGGGGGAGGCACCGCTGGCGTAGACTCAGCTGCAGAGGCTGTGCTAGCCGTTGGGGTGCCAACAGCCGATACGACCGCAACCGGTGCTGGATGCTGGGGTATCGCTCCGCCGCTTCCCTTGACGATTCGGACCTTGCCTTCTGCCTCGGTAATTTCCAGTTCCGAAACATTTGAGTCTGACACCAAGTCAATCAGTGTCTTTAATTTTCTTAGATCCATGAGGTCTCCTGCAAAGTTCTATCAATACGCTCCTAATTTACTTTAAGTTTGGTAAAAAATGAGCTATCTGCGACTATTTTACAGGAAGAATGGTTTCAAGCAAGAGCTGCTGATGGCACGCTTTGATTCGTATTTCTACGCGGACAGTAGCCATGCCCTCAATTCGTCGGGCGTCACCTTACCCATTTTACGATGAATGACTTTGGCGGTCGGGTCGATCACGACCGTGAAGGGTAAGCCGCCAATCAAATTTCCTAAAGATTTGCTGAGCTGAAGCCCGGAAATTCCTGCCAATACGACCGGAAAACTTAGCGGTGAATGTGCCAGAAAACGCTTCACAGGATCAAGTTCGTCAACCGCCAATCCTAGAACTTGCCATCCGTTGGCGCTATTTTCTTTAAAAAAGCTGCTCAATAGAGGAAGTTCTTGAATACAAGGGGGGCACCAACTGGCCCAGAAATTGAGCAACAATGCCTTGCCGTGCATGCTATGCATGGCGAGCGTTTGACCGCCGGGTGTCGCAAATTCCAGTTGCCAGAAGCTTGAATCCAGGGATTGTGGGACGGGAGTTTTCTCAGAACTTCGCCATGCGAGACCGATGCCGCCTAGCGTGGCAGTGCCGGCCACGGCACCGACAAGCCAGCGACGTCGACTTTGATGGGGGGTGGAGTTCTTCATGCTTGTTGATCATGCACCAAATGCCGAACGGCCGCCAGATCACCACGTGGACGGCGTCCTTTGGCGTCCGGGCGCAATGCACCGCGCAGATCGTCGTAATCGTAAATGAGCAAGTGAACGCCGATGTCCTCGTTCAGATCATGGCAAAAAGCATGCACGCTCAAGGCCGGCACCGTTTCACCATGCAAGCCCGTGATGCTGCGAGCCAGATAGTCGACGTTCTGATCAATCAGCAGTAGCTCAGCCGATTTGCTGTCATCACAAAATAGCTGGATGTAGATATCGGAAAAGCGGGTGGCGTGGCCGTGCCAGACAGCACCGCCCAGATGCGGCGAGAAAGACGCCAGGCGTTGCATCCAAAGCAGGGCCAGGCGGCGCAGCGCGATGAGCTCACTGGCCTGTGTATCTGCGCAAAACAGTGCAATGTGCTCCAGCACGGCGTCCTCGATCTGATCATTGTCTGGCAGCGCACAGCGCGCCGGCAGTCCCAGCTGGCGCAGGGCGCGTCGCTTGGCCGCGCCATAGTCCAGCCCTTCTTCCACCACCAGACGCGCTGCAACGGCAGATATTTCCGACTTCAAGTTGTCCATGAATGGGGATTTTGCCCTGATTGGCTCAGCCTAAAATCTGCTGATGCATATTCATATCCTCGGCATTTGCGGAACTTTTATGGGCGGCCTGGCAGCGCTGGCGCGTGAAGCGGGTCACAAGGTGACTGGCTGTGACGCAGCTGTTTACCCACCTATGAGTGAGCAGTTGCGCTCTCTTGGTATTGAGTTGATAGAAGGCTTTGGCGCTGACCAGTTGGCTTTGCGGCCCGACATGTTCGTTATCGGCAATGTGGTCAGCCGGGCACACCTGGCCGATGGCAGCGCCAAGTTCCCATTGATGGAGGCCATTCTGGACGCCGGCCTGCCCTATACCAGCGGCCCGCAATGGCTGGCGGAGCATGTTTTGCAAGGGCGCCATGTAATTGCCGTCGCCGGCACCCATGGCAAGACCACTACCACGGCCATGGTCGCTTGGATTCTCGAATGTGGCGGCCTGCAACCCGGTTTTCTGGTCGGCGGCGTACCGCTGAACTTTGGCGTTTCGGCCCGATTGGGTGGAGACAGGGCCGAACGCAGCGCAGTATGCGAAGCGTTCTCGAAGAGCGGCGTAGCCACAAGCGTGGGGGCGACATTCGTTATTGAAGCGGACGAATATGACACTGCTTTTTTTGACAAGCGCAGCAAGTTTGTTCACTACCGTCCGCAAACAGCGGTGCTCAACAACCTTGAGTTCGATCACGCCGACATTTTTGACAATCTGGGGGCGATAGAGCGCCAGTTCCATCATCTGGTGCGCACGGTGCCAGCGAGTGGGCGCCTGCTGGTCAACGGGCTGGAAGAAAGTCTGGCGCGCGTGCTGCACATGGGGTGTTGGAGCGAGGTGCGCAGTTTTGGTGCCGCCGTCAGCGACTTCAGCGCGCTGGGTGAGCCCGATGCCTTTGACGTGCTCTATCAAGGGCATAAGGTTACACACGTGAAGTGGGCGCTAACTGGTGTACACAACCAGTTGAATGCGCTGGCTGCCATTGCAGCAGCAGAGCATGTCGGCGTGCCGCCTGCGCAGGCAGCCAGAGCGCTACAGACTTTTGAAAATGTGAAGCGCCGCATGGAACTGCGCGGCACTGTGGCATACCAGGGTGGCAGCATTGCGGTCTTTGATGACTTTGCGCATCATCCCACTGCGATTCGTACCACCATTGATGGTTTGCGGCGCAAAGTCGGGTCGGGCGCGCGTATCCTGGCAGTCTTTGAGCCGCGCTCCAACACCATGAAGCTCGGCACCATGAAGGCCCAGCTTCCCTGGTGCCTTGAGGGCGCCGATCTGGCGTTTTGCCATGGCGGCGCCTTGGGGTGGGATGCAAACGAAGCCCTGGCCGGCATGGGTGCCAAAGCGCAGGTGGCCGACAGCATTGATGCGCTGGTCGAGCAAGTGCTGAGGCAAGCCCGCGCCGGCGACCAAATTCTGTGCATGAGCAATGGCGGTTTTGGTGGCGTTCACCTCAAGTTGTTGCAGGCGCTGGAGCGCCCCTAGCGCGCCCGGCGAAGCTTGACCGCCTGCGACAACAGTTCCAGTGAACCGCAGGATTCATCCCAGCCCAGACAGGCATCGGTGATGCTCTTGCCGTATTCCAGGCGCGAGGAATCGTCCTTGCCGGCAGTGAACTTCTGCGAGCCAGCGCGCAGATGGCTTTCGATCATCACGCCAAACACGCTTTTGGAGCCACCGGCGATCTGCGCTGCAATGTCGCGCGCAACATCGAGTTGCTTCTCGTGACGCTTGCTGCTGTTGGCGTGACTGCAGTCGACCATCAGGGTCGCTGGCAGTTTGGCAAGCGACAGGTCCTTGCAGGCGGCGGCGACGCTGGCGGCGTCGTAGTTGGGCGTCTTGCCGCCCCGCAGGATGACGTGGCAATCGTGGTTGCCGCTGGTTTGCACGATGGCCACCTGCCCGTTCTTGTGAACCGACAGAAAATGGTGCCCCCCGGCCGCGGCCTGAATGGCGTCGGTGGCAATCTTGATGTTGCCATCGGTGCCGTTCTTGAAGCCGATCGGCGCTGACAGACCCGAGGCCAGTTCGCGGTGTACCTGGCTCTCTGTCGTGCGAGCGCCAATGGCGCCCCATGAAATCAAGTCGCCCAGGTATTGGGGCGAGATGACGTCCAGGAACTCGCTGCCGGCCGGCAGACCAAGGCGGTTGACTTCAATCAGCAACTGGCGCGCCATGCGCAGGCCTTCGTCGATGCGGAAGGACTCATCCAGATACGGATCGTTGATCAATCCTTTCCAGCCCACCGTGGTGCGCGGCTTCTCGAAATAGACGCGCATCACAATCTCCAGCGTGTTGGCGTACTTGTCACGCTGCTGCTTGAGTTGCTGTGCGTAGTCCAGCGCGGCAGCCGGGTCGTGGATGGAGCAGGGGCCGATGACGACCAGCAGGCGGTCGTCGTGGCCAGTCATGATGTTGTGGATGCTTCGGCGTGTGCTGCTGATCAGTGACTCGGCGGCCGTGCCACGAATCGGGAAAAAGCGGATCAAATGTTCGGGAGGCGGTAACACGGTAATGTCCTTGATGCGTTCGTCGTCGGTCTGACCGGTTCGGTCAGTGCGAGGCGTATTCGGGTTCGCATACCAGGTTTCCGTCTGGCTGGTCGTTGCTTTGGACTTCATCTTCTCTTTCCTTCATTTGTTGGGGACAGAACTGGCTCGCTTCGCGTAGCTGCGGTCTGTCCCATCATGGTTCACGGTCAAAAAAAAACCGCCGGGGCTGCCGGCGGTTCTTGGAAGATCAGGACGTTTTTCTCAGGTACGTTCAGAACTCTCTACCGCCGCAGGCGCTTGAGAACCAAAAATAGCTAAAGTAAAAACTGGCCGACTTCATGGCCCTAAATGTAGCACAGGCGTGGCTGTCTTCGTGTGCCCCGTCAATGTCATCCCGGACTCCGATCCGGGATCCATGGCTTGATCGATTTGACAATGGACGACTCAGGCGGTCCCGCCGACCGTCAGGCCGTCAATACGCAGCGTCGGCTGGCCGACCCCTACCGGGACGCTTTGGCCCTCCTTGCCGCAGGTGCCGACACCGCTGTCGAGTTTCATGTCGTTGCCGATCATGCTGACGCGCTTGAGGCACTCGGGGCCGCTGCCGACCAGGGTCGCGCCCTTGACGGGGTACAAGATCTTGCCGTTCTCGACCCAGTAGGCCTCGCTGGCGGAGAAAACAAATTTTCCTGAGGTGATGTCAACCTGTCCGCCGCCGAAGTTGCTGGCGTAAAGCCCCTTCTTGATGCTGGCAATGATCTCTTGGGGGTCCTTGTCGCCGCCGAGCATATAGGTATTGGTCATGCGTGGCATCGGTACCGAGGCATAGCTCTCGCGGCGGGCGTTGCCGGTCACCGGCACACCCATCAGGCGCGCGTTCATGGTGTCCTGCATATAGGCTTTAAGGATGCCGTCTTCGATCAGTACATTTCGCTGGCTGAGGTTGCCCTCGTCATCCACATTGAGAGAGCCGCGGCGATCCGCCAGCGTACCGTCGTCCAGCACGGTCACGCCCTTGGCAGCGACACGTTGACCGATGCGGCCACTGAAGGCGCTGGAACCTTTGCGGTTGAAGTCGCCCTCCAGCCCATGTCCAATCGCTTCGTGCAGCAAAATGCCGGGCCAACCGGAGCCCAGCACCACCGTCATTTCTCCGGCCGGGGCGGCGCGCGCCTCCAGATTGGTCAGCGCTGCATGCACCGCCTCATCCACGTACTGGCTGATCCGCGCCGTGTCGAAATAGGCCAGACCAAAACGGCCACCGCCGCCGGCAGAACCCACTTCACGCCGGCTCTTGCCAGCTATTAGCTGCTCCGCGATGACCGTGACCGACAGGCGCACCAGCGGTCGCACGTCGGCCGCCAGCGTGCCATCGGAGCGTGCAATCAGCACGACGTCGTATTCGCTGGCCAGACCCGCCATCACCTGGGCCACACGCGGGTCTTTGGCGCGGGCCAGACGCTCTACGGTTCCAAGCAAGGCCACCTTGGCTGTGCTGTCCATCGTGGCAATCGGATCCAGACCCGGGTAGAGCGAGCGAGCGCTTGCCAGCTTCTTGGTGCTGGATCGCACGCGCGCGGTTTGCGCCGCGTTTGAAATGGTTCGCACGGTGCGGGCAGCGTCCAGCAGCGACGCTGCGGAAATATCATCCGAGTAGGCGAAGGCGGTTTTTTCTCCGCTGACAGCGCGCACCCCGACGCCCTGGTCGATGCTGAAGGAGCCGGTTTTGACGATCCCCTCTTCCAGGCTCCAGCCCTCGGAGCGGGTGTACTCGAAATACAGATCGGCCTCGTCAACCTGATGCGACTTGATTTCGTTCAGGGCGCGTGTCAGGTCGGACTCATCCAGACCAAAGGGGTCGAGCAACAGGGACTTGGCAGTGGCCAGGCGTTCAAGAGTGGGTTCGCGAGAGATCATGGTGGATATTATCAGTTGAGGACAGATCAGGAGGACATCCGACATCCCGCTATCACTTGAGGACAGAGCTGGTTCGCTTCGCGTAACTGCGATCTGTCCCGCAACGTACTTGGAACGTAACTGCGGTCTGTCCCGCAATGTCTCACGATTGCACCAGCCGTTTGGACTTGGCGATCGACATCAAGATGCCGAGTCCCATGCCCAGCGTGACCATGGCGGTGCCGCCGTAGCTGACAAAGGGCAGTGGCACTCCAACCACGGGCAAAATGCCGCTGACCATACCCATGTTGACAAAGGCGTAAGTGAAAAAGATCAAGGTGATGCTGCCTGCCAGCAGTCTTGAAAACAGGGTGGGTGCTTCCAGCGCAATGTTCAGACCGCGCAGGATGAGAAAGACAAAACCCGTGATCAGCAGCAGATTTCCAAAGAGACCGAACTCTTCGGAAAAAGCGGCAAAGATGAAATCGGTCGTGCGCTCCGGGATGAATTCCAGATGGGTCTGGGTCCCCTGCATGAATCCCTTGCCCCAAAATCCGCCCGAACCAATTGCGATCATGCCCTGAATGATGTGAAAGCCCTTGCCCAGTGGGTCGCGCGTCGGATCCAGCAGGGTGCAGATGCGCTGCTGCTGGTAGTCGTGCAAGACCGGCCAGCGCATACCCTCTGCGCACAGCTGTGGCTCCAAGCCGATCAGCAAGGCCACGCCCAGCACGCCCAGCAGCAGGGGTGGCAGGATCAGTTTCCAGGACAGGCCGGCGAAGAAAATAATCGACAGACCGGCTGACAACACCAGAATGGCCGTGCCCAGATCCGGCTGGCGCACGATCAGTGCGATTGGCACGACCAGCAAGAGGGCGGCCACGACAAAATCAAGTGGTCGCAACTGGCCCTCGCGCTTCTGAAACCACCAGGCCAGCATCAGCGGTACGGCGATCTTGAGAATTTCACTGGGCTGGATGGTGACGCCGACATTGAGCCAGCGTCTCGCGCCCTTTTTGGTGACGCCGAATACCGCCACCGCGATCAAGAGCGCGACACCAAGCAGGTAGAGCGGTACCGCCAGTGACATCAGGCGTTGTGGCGGAATCTGCGCGACAACAAACAGGATGAAGCCGGCCAGCAGCATGTTGCGTCCGTGATCTTCAAAGCGCGTGCCCTGATCAAAGCCGGATGAATACATGGTCAGCATACCGGCGCAGGCGAGCAGGAAGACGGCAAAGGCCAAGGGCCCGTCAAAACCGCGAAACCAGGGCGTTATGCGCTGCCAAACCGAGAGATTCTTGAAAACCACTGCCATGGAGCAATTATCCCTTGTCGGGAGGTAGCATAAAGTCTTCATGTCTGCTCATCACCCCATCACGCACCTGCTCTATCTGCACGGCTTTCGCTCGTCGCCCAAGTCAAACAAGGCACGCCGTATGGCTGAAGTTCTTGCCAACCGGTATCCGGCAGTGATCTGGTGGTGTCCGCAACTGCCCGCTTCGCCGAGCCAGGCGATGCAAGAGGTGATGCAGGGAATTGCCGACTGGCCACAGCACAGCATGGCGGTCATAGGATCTTCGTTGGGTGGCTTTTATGCCAGCTGGGTGGCACAGCAGACGCACTGCAAGGCGGTTTTGCTTAACCCGGCCGTCAACCCGGCGCGCGATCTGGCCCAGTACATTGGCGAGCACAGCCTCTGGCACGACCCCGCCGAGCATTTCTTCTTTCGGGAGGAGTTTGTCCAGCAGTTGCGCGACCTGACGCTGCCAGAGTTGAGCTACCCGGAGCGCTGTCTGGCCATCATTGCCAAGGGTGATGAGTTGCTGGACTGGCGCGAGATGCAGGCGCACTATGCCGCTGGCCCGATTCGGCTGGTTGAAGGAAGCGATCACGCACTGAGCGACTTTGAGGCGCATTTGCCGGCGCTGCTGGCGTTTTTGGGCCTCGACTGAGCTGCTGCGGCCGCCTCCTTTTTGCTGGGACAATGTCCTTCATGTATTTATTGTTTGAAGAAGCCGGAAAATTCATGGGCGGACGCGCCTTGTCCGAGAC
>JBAXFI010000080.1:0-11187 GCA_037139995.1 Comamonadaceae bacterium
GGCTCGCAGGCGCGGTTCAGGCGGTGCAGATAGCGGCCATAGACCACGTAGAGATCGCCATTGCGATGCAGCGCCATGCCACCGGGCCACATCGGACCGCCGGCCAGCCGCGGCGAGCGGCAGACAGTCTTCAGGCTCTGCGGATCGATCCGTTCAACGCAAGCCGTGGTGGCCAGCCCCAGCCTGGCTCTGAGCACCGAGTGCGTCAGCAGATAGACCTCGCCCGGTGCGCCCAGCAGCGTCATGGTGGACATCCAGGTCCTGCGGCTGACACAGCGCAGCTTCTCGCCTGGGCGCAGTCCCAGACTGGCAGCGCTGCGCGAAAACTGCAGGCGCTGCGGGCCGCCGTCTTCTCCCGGCCAGGGCGTGGCCAGGTAGCCCGCGCCACTCATCGGGTCGACTGACGCCGGCGCCGGCGCAGCATGATCAGGCTCGCTGCGCCCAAGGCCAGCAAGGCGCTCCAGAGCACGATCGGTTTACCGTAAAACGGCCACCAGTAATTCACGACGCTGTTGATAATGACCTGCCGACTCGGGCTGTAGCCGTCGGGCATAGGCAGGACGCCATGCGTCCTGGCATAGCTTTCGTAGTCAGCCTGCATGGCCCTGAAATCCTGCGGCAACTGGCGCTGCAGATCCTGCGTCTCGCCCGGATCCTTTTGCAGGTTGTAAAGATGCCATTGACCGTCGCCCACCGGCGCCATGTTCTTCACCAGTTTGAGCTCACCCTTGAACAGCGCCAGATTGCCTGAGAGCTCGTAGCCGATGGCCTCGTCCGATGGGTGCACCTGCTGCACTGCGCCGGTCAGCGCCGGCAGCAGACTGCGCCCGCTCATGAGTTCGATAGCGCGCCCCTGGTAGCTGTTGCCAGGCCGCGGGATCTGCGCCAGATCGAGCAGGGTGGGAGCGATGTCGGTGACGTGTGTGAAACTGCGCAGTATCTGGTTTGGCTGCGTTCCCGGCACGCCCGAAATGAACATCGGCGCGCGAATGCCCCCTTCGCCTGCATAGAACTTGTAGCCATTCAGCGGTGCGGCCGCTGCGCTGGCCCAACTCGGCCCCATGATGGTGTAAGCACCCTTGTCGCCGAGTTTGTCGATGGCCTGCGTGTACTGTGTCCACAACCAGGGTTGGGCGTCGCTGTAGTCAGAACCCTCGGGGCCGTTGTCGGACAGAAAGACAAACACCGTGTTCTCGAAGTCACCACTCTGCTTCAGGTGCGCGACCAGGCGCCCGACGTGGTGGTCCATGGCCTCCGCCATGGCAGCGTAAACCTCCATGCGGCGTTCCTGGTACTGCTTGTCGCTCGCACTCAGGGCCTCCCAGCTTTCGGTGCTGTACATGGTCGCCAAGGGCGTGTCTTTGGGCACCAGTCCGAGTTCAGCGGCCTTGTCGCGCCTTGCCTGGCGCAAGGCCGTCCAGCCCTGCCGGTAGCGACCCTGGTACTTGTCAATGAAAGCGCGCGGCGCCTGCAGCGGGACGTGATTCGCCTGAAAACCGACGTAGGCGAAGAAGGGCTTGTTCGATCCGGCACCCGAGCGCAGGTACGCCAGGGTTTTATCGACAAAGAACTCCGACGAGTAGTAAGTCGCCGGCATGACGGCCTGCTTACCGTCTTCAAACCATTGCACCCTGTCGGTATGCGGCAGGTAGCGTTGCTGCGGATCCCAGTTGTCAGAGCCGGTGTCGCCCTGCACCAAGGAGCGCTCAAAACCGCGCTGATCGGGCCGGTTGTGTGGCTCCGTGCCGACGTTCCATTTTCCGGCGATGTAGGTGCGGTAACCGTTGTCCTTGAGCAGCGTGGCCACCGTCACAACCTCGGTGTTGAGTGAGCCCAGGTAACCGGGCTTGCCCAGATGCGATTGCGGCATGGTCTCCGTCAGATTGCCCACGCCGTTGCGGTGGTTGTCGACGCCCGTCAGCAGCATCGAGCGGGTTGGCGCGCAGGAGGCAGCCACGTGAAAGTTGGCAAAGCGCATGCCCTGGTGCGCCAGGGCATCCAGATTCGGCGTCGCGATCTCGCCGCCAAAAGCACCGACATCGCTAAAGCCCCAGTCGTCAGCCACCAGCACCACGATATTGGGGCGCGCCCGGTCCGCTGCCAGAACAGCCATACAACTGCTCAAGGCCAGTGCGCAAACCAACAGGCGATTCTTCATGCCAGCGCCTGCGCTGATGCAGCGCTACGGTTCTTCAACAATTCCTCCTGTACCGCCCACAGGCGATCCTGACCCCAGACCGCGCACTCGCCCACCTTGAACGAGGGCACGCCCCACAAGCCTAGCCCAAACATTTCCTGGCGATTGTGCTCAGCGATGCTGCGCCAAACCCCGTCTTGAAGTGCTCGTCGCGCATCGTCCCAGGACAGGCCGGAGCGCTCGGCGATGCGGCACAGGCCACGGTCGCTGCCGGCGTCAAGGCCTTCAGCCCAGACGCCACGCATGAAGGAAAGCACATATTGCTGGCCCTTGCCCAGGCGCTCGGCCAGCGGCATCAGCGCCAGGCCACGCTCGGTCGGGCGCCCTAACGGGTCGTTCAACCGACCAAAAGGGATGCCTCTGACAAAGGCCTCGCGCGCTGCGTCCTGGCTGATGTAGCTGCGCTTCTCGCGCGGCACCGGCAAGCCGCGCATCACCATAGGCAACAGGTAGCGCAGTCGCACTTCAGCCCCGGTGAGGCGTCCCAGATCAAACACGCGCTGCGCCACAATGGCCGAATACGGACTGCGCAGGGAAAAGAAGAAATCAATCGGCAACGGTTTCTTCAGGACCACGGCTGTCCTCATGTCGGCAGCAGGCGCAAACATCAGATCAGCAACGCCATTGCGCGCCAGGCCCAGTGCCTGCAGACGCTGCTCCAGATGATGCAGGCGGTCCATTCCCCAGTACCACTCACCCGCGTAATAAAAGGTGGCGCCGAGGTAGTGGCCCAGACGTTTTCGCAAGGCATTGGCCTGATCCAGATGGGCCCCGACGGAGGCACTTGGGGTGTCGGATGCCGCAGCGTCAGGCAGCACTCCTCGCCAGAGCGCTGCTGACAGCGACCCGGCACGTGTCACAAAGTCGCCGGCCTCGATGGCTGCCAGCAACTGCTCTCTGGCGCGCGCGCAGGCCGGTTCGCTTGGTTGCACGCCGGTATCGTCAAATTCCAAATCCCAATGTCGTGCCAGCAACTGCGCGTCGCGTCGGCTGTAGGAAATCAGTTTGCCGCGTTCGGGCGCGGCGTTATCGGGCGGTGCGCCAACCAGGTGCGGCACCAGTTGGATGTCGTAACGCGCCAGCAGGCGCGGCAGAATCGAGGCAGCCAAAGCGCTGTAGGGATCGTCCACCTGATGAAAGTAGTGCAGCAGATGCGGCTCGCAGCGGCTCGCCCGAAGGCGCTCCGCACGCTCACGCTGGCGCAGCAATCGATGGCGGGAAAGCAGGTGCTGACTGATGGTGGGCATCAGCCAGCTCTTGATCGACATCGATCAAATCCGGTTTTTACCAGGCTTTGACAAAGCGCAGTTGCAGGGACTTCACCACCAGCGCGTTGCGGGCACCGAAATTGTCGCTGTACTGCAGGTTGAAGCCGGCGTCCTTGCCTGGAATCTTGTACGACAGGAAGGGACCGATGCCGAAGGTGTGATAACGGTTGCCGTCGGCCGGGGCGCCAACGCCACTGTCGTCCGTCACCTGCTGCGTCACCAGCAGATTGCTGCCAAACGCCCAGTTGCCCATCACCTTCATCGCTGCCACCTCGCCGTAGAGGAAGTTGCCGCTGCGGTAATCGGTCTCGGTGTTGGTGCTGTTGATGCCGTAGGACAGGCGGCCTGCCACCGTGACACCGGAATCCCAGGTCGAGGCAGCGTGATCGGGGTTGAGTGAGTAGGTCAGCGCAATGCCCGGGCGCAGGGTGTAGAAGCTGCCAAAGCCGGGATTCGGGCCGCGCGTCTTGTCGTAAACGCCGGTCGGTACAAAGAGCGACACGCCAGCCGCAACCTTCAGACGGTCCTGATGACGCACCCAGACCATCGACAGTTCGGTATCGCCAAAGCCGGACACTTCCTGGTTGTGAGTGGCCGCCACGGCGGCGACACCGGCCTGCACCTGGGCGTTGACCGCGTTCCCGACCGCTGCAATGGCGCCACGCAGGGCCGCCGGCAGCGCCGCCGCTGGTGTCGGCGTGACCGCCCCGGCAGGTTGCACCGCAATGAAGGTACGACTCTGGCGGATCAGCGGAACATTGATGGCGAACGCGAGGCGGCCCTCGCCGTACAGGCTCTCGGTAAGATAGCCACCGACCAGATTCAACTGGGTCTGCTTCTGATCGAAGTCGATGGTGCCGGCTGGGACGCTGAGCGAAAACGTGCCGTTGGCCACCGCACCGCCAGTGGGCGTGCCCGTCGGTAGGGGCACTGTTTTCGCTGCGAGTGAAATACTGTCGCC
Organism: Comamonadaceae bacterium; assembly: GCA_037139995.1. Lineage (GTDB taxonomy): Bacteria > Pseudomonadota > Gammaproteobacteria > Burkholderiales > Burkholderiaceae_C > Rhodoferax. The sequence continues at coordinate 4,427 of JBAXFI010000080.1, forward strand.
GTTGGCATCCGTCACGTTGTAGATGTTGGCTAAGGACAGGATGGCGGTGCCGAACAGGCCCGGGTTATCAGCCGGCGCTGCGATCTCGCCGCCAAAGGCACCGACCGGCGACTGGCGCAGCTTGGAGCCCTCGCCCGCGCTGGCGTTCAGGCCAGTGATCAGCAGTGTGACGCAGGTGGCGACTTGCGCAAAGCGGGCACCGGCTTGCTTACGGGACGGGGTGTTTTTCATGTAGCATCTCCAAATTTGTTCCGTACACACATGTACGGAAAGTCAATATAGCACCCGCGAGCCGCCCTGTATGTCAGGGTTTTCGCTAGGGCGCGTTCAGGCCTAATGCCAGAAATATCTGGAGAGAATGCGAGACCATGCTGGAACCATCGCGAATTCAATGAAAGCGGCGCCAAAACCCAAAAAGCGTCCCGAAGCAGTACGCCTGACGCGTGACGACTGGCTCGACGCTGCCTTCAAGGCGGTGGTGGAAGGCGGTTTTGACAAGGCGCGTGTGTTGTTACTGGCCGACGCGCTGGGTGTGACGCGCGGCAGCTTTTACTGGCACTTCACGGATCACGCCGATCTGATCGCAGCGTTGCTGGCACGCTGGCGTGAGCGCGAGATTGAGCTCGACCGTGTCCTGCAATCGGAGTCCACGCCCGATCCGCGGGCCGATCTGGAACGGCTGCTGGACGCCGCGCTGGCCCACGCCGGGTCCGATCGGGAAAACATGCGCTTCGAGCTCGCCCTGCGCGGTCTGGGACGGCGCGACCCGTCCGTGGCACAAATGCTGATGGAAGTGGATCAAATGCGCTTCAAGTTGTTCCAGCAGAAGTTCCTGCGCCTGACCAAGGACAGCAAAGTGGCGAGCGAGCTGGCAGCCCTTTTCTACCTGGCCATTGTTGGCAGCAACCAGGCGCTGAGCCGGCCGTCGAGCCCCCCGCAGGCCAAGGACTACCTCAAGGGTCTGATCTTCAACTACCTGATTCAGCGGCAATTGCCGCCCTAGCGCCAGCACTGTTCACTTTGTCATGCCGGACCCCAACTCTGTCATCCCGGACCCCGGATCGAGCCCGGGGCAAGCTCTGATCCGGGATCCAGTGCCACACGAGCCATGGATTGCGGGAGCAGAAACCCCGGACCCGATCCGGGGACGCAATGACATTAATATGGGTCCTAGCGCTCCAGAATCGCCACCACGCCTTGCCCACCGGCGGCGCAGATCGAGATCAGGCCGCGGCCCGATCCTTTTTGAACCAGCAGCTTGGCCAGTGTCGCGAGCAGGCGACCACCCGTGGCGGCAAAGGGATGACCGGCGGCCAGCGAACTGCCGTTGACGTTGAGCTTTTCAGGCGCGATGGCGCCGAGCGCACGCGGCAAACCGAGACGTTCCTGACAGTACTTGGTGTCCTCCCAGGCTCTCAAAGTGCACAGCACCTGCGCCGCAAAGGCCTCGTGAATTTCATAGAAATCGAAGTCCTGCAACTTGAGCCTGGCGCGTGCCAGCATGCGCGGCACGGCATAGGCCGGCGCCATCAGCAGGCCTTCCTTCTTGTCGAAGAAGTCCACCGCCGCCACTTCGCTGAAGGTCAGCCAGGCCAGCACGGGCAACTGCCGCGCACGGGCCCATTCTTCACTGGCCAGCAGCACCGCCGAGGCGCCGTCGGTCAAAGGGGTGGAGTTGCCTGCCGTCAGTGTGCCCTGCTCGGGCGCCACTTTTCTGTCAAACGCAGGCTTCAAGCTGCGCAGCTTTTCTATCGTCAGGTCGGCGCGCAGGTTGTTGTCGCGACTGACGCCCTTGAAGCTCGTCATCAGATCGACAAAAAATCCGCTTTCATAAGCCTTGTCCAGATTGATGTGACTTCGCAAGGCCAACTCATCCTGTTCCTCGCGCCGGATGCCCCACTCACGCGCCATCACTTCCGCGTGCTCACCCATAGCCAGGCCGGTGCGCGGCTCGCCATTTCTTGGCAGCGCCGGACTGAACAACATGCCAGGACGCATTCTGGACAAGACAGACAGGCGTTGCATGGTGGTCCTGGCGCGACTGGCATCAAGCAGGATGCGGCGCATCTTTTCATTCAGGCCAATCGGTGCGTCCGAGGTGGTGTCCACACCGCCGGCAATGCCGCACTCGATCTGGCCGAGCGCAATCTTGTTGGCAACGACGATGGCTGCTTCCAGGCCCGTACCGCAGGCCTGCTGCAAATCGAAGGCCGGTGTTTCACGCGACAGGGTGGTGGACAGGACCGACTCGCGCACCAGATTGAAGTCACGTGAACTCTTCATCACAGCACCACCGACCACATCACCCAGACGTTCGCCGTGCAACTGGTAGCGGTCCACCAGACCTTGCAGCGCGGCCGTCAGCATCTCCTGATTGCTGGCATGCGAGTACACCGTGTTGGAACGGGCAAAGGGGATGCGATTGCCACCCAGAATGGCGACGCGACGGATACGGTTGTTGTTGGTCATCTGGTTCCTCTATTGGGACTTCGGAAATTCGCGGCACCGTCTAGGCAAGACTGTCTGCAGTCGATGGCGCCGCTGTAGAGGCCGAAGGCGCCGCAGTGGGTGACTCCGCGAATGTCCTCCGGCCTTTGGTGTGGTCATTCCGGACGTCCAGTTTGTCATCCCGGACCTGATCCGGGATCCAATGCCACACCACCACTGGATTGCGGGTCGGGGCCCGCAATGACAAAACCATGTGAAAGATCTGGTCGATGGGGCGCTCAGCGCAGCGGCATAAAGGAGGAGCCCGAAGGGCGGGGGACAGCCGCGGAGCTGAGTGCCGCAGCGGCCAGATCCACCCCACATACTGCGAGAAGTTTGGCTCAAAGTCATTTCAGGAACGACCCATAGCTGAGTTGACCACGCAAATGTGGCTTGTCACCCTTGCTGTTGCGAACCTCAAACAGAACACCAGCTTCCGATGACGTCTGAGGCTGATGGCGTGTCCAAAGCGAGGCCCGCGCTGGCAGGAACAGCGGCGTCTTGAAGTCCACCGCCACCTCGGCCTGACTCAAGGGCTCACGAGGCAGCAGGGCTGCGAGGGCGCGCGCGTGGGTCCACATGCCGTGCGCGATGGCCCGACGAAAACCGAAGAGCCGCGCTGAAAGCGCCCACAGATGAATCGGATTGCGGTCACCCGAGACACTGCCATAACGCCGGCCAATGTTGGCACTCGCTGAGAAATCGGCCTGGTGTGACAGCGGCATATCGCTGCGCACGTGGCCGCCAAAGGCGGCACCGGCGGGTTGCTTGACGCCCAGTCGCAACAGGCTTTGCGTCGCTTGCCAAACCAGTTCATCACGCCGCAGAATTTTGAGATCAAGCTCGAAGACCTGCCCTTTTTCATGGGCCAGCAAAGCGCCGGTACTGACTTCAACGCGCAGCGTGTCACCGGCATGCAAGCTCTGGTGCTGCACGATGCGGTTCGCCAGGTGTACCGTTCCCATGGCCGGCCAGGGGCACTCGTCCAAAGCGAAGAAGGCCATGACCAGCGGAAAGGTGAGCAACTGCGGGTAAGTGATGGGAACGCCGTGTGCCGGCGTGAATCCGCAAACCTTTGAGTACTGCGCCAGGTGTCCCCCATCGAGTTTGACCGCGGGCTGCACCAAGTTCAGTGCCGGCAGGGCCTGCACCGACACGCCCTTTTTCCCGCCACCACGCAGCGCGCCAAAATACATTGCTGCCGTGCTGGCGGGCTGCGTGATCTCAATGGTTTTCATGGCTGCTCAGGCGCCAATCAGGCTCTGCCCGCAGACCCGCAGCACGTTGCCGGTCAGGCCGCTCGATGCCGGAGAAGCAAACCAGGCAATCGCCTCCGCCACGTCCTGCGGCAACCCGCCCTGGCTCATGGAATTCATGCGGCGTCCCGCTTCGCGGATGGCAAAGGGAATGGCGGCGCTCATCTGGGTTTCGATGAAGCCGGGCGCTACCGCATTGATGGTGATACCTTTCTCGGCAAAGAACGGTGCCGTGCTCTGCACCATGCCGATGACGCCGGCCTTGGACAGCGCGTAATTGGTTTGTCCCCGGTTGCCGGCAATGCCCGAGATGGAGGAGACGCAAACAATGCGGCCGCCGGCGCCGAGCGCACCAGAGTCGACCAACGCGTCATTGATGCGCTCCTGCGCCGACAGATTGACGTTGACGACCATCTGCCAAAGATGCGGCTTCATGTTGGCCAGGGTCTTGTCGCGCGTGATGCCGGCGTTGTGCACCACCACATCCCAGCCGCCCTGCGCTTTGGCTGCAGCCACCAGTTGCTGCGGCGCATCGGCTGCGCTGATGTCCAGCGCGATGGCGCTGGCACCGAGCCGCTGGGCGATCTGATCGAGTTCGTCTTGTGCCTGCGGCACATCCAGACAAATGACGGTGGCACCTTCGCGCACCATCACCTCGGCAATCGATGCGCCAATGCCGCGCGAAGCGCCCGTCACCAGCACTTTCTTGCCCGCGAGCGGCTGGTTCCATTCGGCAGGAAGTGCTGCTGTGCCCACCGGCAAACCGATGCGAATGACCTGCGCCGAGACATAGGCCGAGCGCGGTGACAGCAGAAAACGCAGCGTCGATTCGATCTGGCCCTGCGCTCCTTCGGCGACGTAGAGCAACTGCACATTGATGCCTTTGCCCAGCTCTTTGGCCAGCGAACGCGTCAGGCCTTCGAGCGCACGCTGCAGCGTGGCCTGGCGCGCGCTCTTGCACGCCTCAGGTGGCCGACCCAGAATCACAACGCGACCGCAGGGCAGCACGGAGCGGGCACTGTCGTGGAAGAAGGTGTAGAGCGCGTCGGACTGACTGCTGTCGGTCATGCCGGTGGCGTCAAACAGCAAGGCCTTGACCTTTTCTCCGGGTTGCTCGGCCACGCCCCAGCGGCCCGTCAGCAGTCCGGCCTGGTTCGCGACCGGCGTCCACTGCGGCAACTGCGCATGGGCCAGCGTCTGTGCTGCCATGGATTTGAGCGCCGCCGCCAGTGCCGGCAAAAGTTGCGGATTGGCGCCGCCGCCCAGCAGCACCGCTCCCTGTATTGCCGCTTGGCCCTCGCGGTAGCGTTCGAGTACCGTGGGCTTGGGTAGACCCAGTGCACTTGCAAACCTGGAGCCCAGGGCCGAGTTGGCAAAATGGAGGTAGGAGTCTGTCATGGTGGCTTTCATTGTAGAAGTCACGGATACTGCGCTGATAACGAGGAAACAAAATATGCGAACAACAACGCAAGGCGCCGACATGAGCGTCTGGCTGGCAGCGCTGCTCGCAGCCGCCCTGCTTGCAGCCTGCTCCAAGCCCGCGCAGGAAACGCCGCTGGTGGGCAGCGACGCCAGCGTTTTGGTGCAGCAGGCTAACGCTGCTGTGGCCAAAGCGGCGGACCTGTCCGACGCGCCCTCGTTTACTGACGCCAAACGCGGCTTCATCGCCGCACCCAAAGGGCAGATCCGGGACGAAGCCGGCGCCGTCATCTGGGACTTCGACGCTTTTTCCTTCATCCAGGGTACAGCGCCACCGACGGTGAACCCCAGCCTGTGGCGCCAGGCCATGCTGAACAACCATGTCGGCCTGTTCAAGGTGAGCCAAGGCATCTGGCAGGTGCGCGGTTTTGACCTTGCGAACCTGACACTGATCGAGGGCAAGACCGGATGGATCGTGGTGGACACGCTGACGGCGCGCGAGACTTCGGCCGCGGCGATGGCGTTTGCCCGACAGCACCTGGGCAACAAACCGGTATCCGCTGTGGTCTTCACACACAGCCATGTCGACCACTTTGGTGGCGCGCTGGGCGTGATCAGCGCCGAGGAGGTGATCGCGCGCAAGGTTCCGGTGGTGGCGCCGCTGGGCTTCATGGAAGAAGCCACCAGCGAGAACATCCTGATGGGGCCGGCGATGGCACGCCGCGCCGGCTATATGTACGGCAGTTTCCTGCCGCGCGACGCCAAGGGATTGATCGATACTGGTCTGGGCAAGGCGGTGGCCTATGGTCGCGTCGGCATTCTGGAACCGAATCTGCTGGTGGACAAGGCGGTGCAGGAGCTCATGCTCGACGGCGTGCGTTTCGTCTTTCACAGCGTGCCGGGCAGCGAGGCACCAGCCGAGTTCGTCTTTGCGCTGCCCGATCTGAAAGCCTTCAACGGTGCCGAGATGATGAGCCAGACCCTGCACAACATCTACTCCGTGCGCGGCGCCAAGGTGCGCGATGCCTTGAAGTGGGCCAACTACATGGACCGGTCGCTGCAATGGGTGGGTGAATCGGAAGTGGTATTCAACCAGCACCACTGGCCGGTCTGGGGCAAGGAGCGCATTCGCGACTTCATCGCCAAGCAGCGCGACACCTACAAATTCATCCATGACCAGACCGTGCGTCTGATCAATGCGGGTCTGAACGGCGCCGAGGTGGCCGAGGCGATTGCGCTGCCCAAAGCCCTGCAGGACCACCTGAACGTGCGCGGCTATTACGGCACGGTGCGCCACAACGCCAGGGCGGTCTACCAGTACTACATGGGCTGGTACGACGCGAACCCGGCGAACCTGGACAACCTGCCGCCGGTGCCTGCGGGCCAGCGTTATGTCGACCTCGCTGGCGGCGCGGACAAGGCGCTGGCAGCTGCGCAACTCGCCTTTGACGGCGGCGACTATCGCTGGGCAGCGGAACTGCTCAAGCACCTGGTTTACGCCGATGCCAACAACAAGGCGGCACGCGAGCTGATGGCACGCAGCTTCGAGCAGCTCGCCTACCTGTCCGAATCAGCAAGCTGGCGCAACCCCTATCTGGT
>JBAXFI010000081.1:0-10972 GCA_037139995.1 Comamonadaceae bacterium
AACCAGGCAGGAAGGCGCGGATGCCGTTGACCAGCACAGTGAGGCCGCCCTTGACCTTGCCGCTGGTGGTGCCGGTAACAAACTCGCCGGTTTCCAGTGCCTTTTCCAGGCTCATCCAGGATGCCAGACGCTTGGCCGTATCACGACTCAGGATGGTGTCGCCGTAGCCGTTTTCGATCGAGCCAATGGCAACCGATACGAAGTCGCCAACCTGGACTTCGATTTCGCCCTTGTCACTCTTGAATTCTTCGAGCGGGACGTAGGCTTCGGACTTGAGGCCAGCGTTAACAACAACAAAACTGTGCTCGATGCGAATCACTTCAGCAGTGATAACTTCGCCTGGACGCATCTCGGTGCGTTTCAGGGACTCTTCAAACAGGGCGGCAAAAGATTCTGACATTTTTGGTTGCGGATAATTCCGCGGTTTAGTTTTAGAACCACACAAACAGTGCGCAATGTGCTGCGCGAAGGGGCCTGTGTGGACCGGTGCAAGTTCTCAAACTGCTTCGAAAGCCTGCGTGCCCTGCCACCAGTTCAACACAAGCTCAACGGATTCTTCAATCGTCAAGTTCGAGTTGTCCAGCGACCGGGCGTCTTGTGCCGCTTTCAGAGGCGCCACGCTGCGGGAAGAATCCCGTGCATCACGCGCCTGCAAATCAGCGCAAAGGGATGAGAGTGTAGCCGAAATTCCCTTTGAAATCAATTGTTTATGGCGCCTCTGGGCGCGCTGCTCGGCGCTCGCCGTCAAAAACACTTTGAGTCTGGAATCCGGGAAGATCACGGTGCCCATGTCACGGCCATCGGCAATCAGTCCAGGCAACTGTCTGAAGCCGTGTTGCAGGGCAACCAGGGCGAGTCGAACCTGCGGCAACGCCGATACCAGCGAGGCATTCATGCCTGCCTCTTCGCTGCGAATGGCCTCGCTGATGTCGACGCCGTTCAGGAGCACCCGGTCAGCTACAAATTGGATAGCCAAACCCTTCACCAGGTCGGCAATCGCCTGCTCATGCGTGGCGTCGAGTATCAGACCCGCCCGCACGGCAGCCAGCGCGCTGATGCGGTAGAGCGAGCCGGAGTCCAGCAGGTGGTAGCCCAGGCGCGCGGCCAGCGCCGACGCCAGCGTGCCCTTGCCGGAGGCGCTGGGACCATCGACGCATATGACCGGGATCGATGTGACGCTTGTCTGCACCACCGAGAACAGTGCTTCAAAGTAGTCGGGAAAGGTCTTGGCAACGCACTTCGGGTCCGTTATGCGTACCGGTAGACCGGCCGGATTGAAGGCAGCCAGTGCAAAGCACATCGCCATGCGGTGATCGTCATAAGTGTGGATGCTGGCAGACTTCCAGTCTGCGGCGCGGGCAGGCGCGGAGATGCTGATGAAATCCGGGCCTTCCTGCACGCTAGCCCCAAGCTTGCGCAACTCGCAAGCCATGGCCGCCAGGCGGTCGGTTTCCTTGACACGCCAACTCGCGATGTTGCGCAAAGTGGTCGTGCCCTGTGCGTACAAGGCCATGATGGCCAGTGTCATGGCTGCATCCGGGATGTGATTGCAGTCCAGGTCGATCGCCTTGAGCGGCCACTGGTCGCGTGAGATTTCGAGCCAGTTCGGACCACTGAGCACTCGTGCCCCCATCATCCGCGCCGCCTCCACGAACCGGATATCACCCTGAATCGAGTCAGCGCCAACGCCCTCGATGCGCAGGCACTTGTCTTGCGCACTGGGCTGCGCCAGTGCACCCAGCGCAACAAAATAGCTGGCCGAAGAGGCATCCGCCTCCACATGCAACACGCCCGGAGACTTGAACTGGCTGCCAGCTGCAATCGTGAAGCTTTTCCAGTCATCGCGCACGACGTTGATGCCAAAGCGTGCCAGCAGTCTGAGCGTGATCTCGATATAGGGGCGCGAGATCAACTCGCCCACCACTTCTATCCGGATGTCCTGGTGCGACGATGCCAAGGGCAAGGCCATCAGCAGCGCGGTCAGAAACTGGCTTGACACATCGCCGCGAACCCGGATCGGCTGCTGCAGCGACAGCGTTGGCTTGCCAATGCGCAGCGGTGGGTAACGCATTTGTCCCAGGTAGTCAATCTGGCAGCCGAGTTGGCGCAGCGCGTCGACCAGATCGCCAATCGGCCGCTCGTGCATGCGAGGCACACCGCGCAATTCAAAGTCGCCCCCCATCACTGCCAGGGCAGCCGTCAGCGGACGGATCGCCGTGCCGGCGTTGCCCATGAACAAGCGGGCTGCGGCGTTGCGTGGTGCGCCAGCCAAACCGTCGATTCGCGTGCTTGTGCCAATCTGATGCACGCCACAACCCAGTGCGCGCAAGGCGTCGAGCATGACACGGGTGTCATCCGAGTCCAGCAGGTCGTGCAAGGTCGTGCTGCCGCGGCTCAGGGCAGACAACAGAAGCACGCGATTGGAAATGCTCTTGGAGCCTGGCAGCACGACGGTGCCCCCAGCCGACGTCAAATGCGGAATGTCAAGAAACGCGGTCGAGAACATTATTTTGGGGGCTGTCCCATGCGCCACTTGGCACGGCTCAGACTGGCCCGATCGATCAGGCCCTCCAGGGCCTCGCCATTGCCGCTGGAAATCATCAATTCCAAGGCCTGCAGGCTGTGTTGAAAAACCTTGAGCTGGGAGAGCAACTCTTCGTGGTTCGACAACATGATGTCGCGCCACATCTTGGCGTCGCTGGCAGCGATCCGTGAAAAATCGCGAAAACCCGGACCGGCCAGTGACAGGTATTCTTTGCCCTGCGGCTGTCCCGAGATGGCGTTCATGAGAGCAAACGAAAGCAGATGCGGCAGGTGACTCACTGCGGCAAAGGCCGCGTCATGCGATTCCGGCGACATCTTGACTACGCGACTGCCCAGTGCGGTCCACACGTCAAACGCCTTTTGCAACTGCGCTGGCAGCGTGCGTTCAATCGGCGTCAGGATCACCTGCTTGCCATGGTACAGGTCGGCGTCGGCGTTTTCAGCGCCGGAGACTTCGCGGCCCGCCACCGGGTGCGCTGGCACGAACGATCCGATCTGCTCACGCAAGGCCCTGCGGCCGGCGTCGATCACATCGCGTTTGGTGGAGCCGACATCCATGATCAGCATCTCGGGCGTTACCAGGTGCTGGATGGATTTGAGCGTTGCTTCCGTGGCTGCCACTGGCACCGCAAGCAGCACAATGTCGGCGCCGGTAACGGCCTGCGACGCAGAGGTGGCAGCAATATCGATCACCCCGAGCTCGCGCGCGTGCTCGGTACTCTCCATCGACTTGTTGTAACCGACCACCCGCTTGACCAGGCCGGCACGTTTGAGGGCAAGGGCAAACGAACCGCCCATCAAACCACAACCGATGACGCCAAGCTGCTCAAACATTATTCGGCTACCGGGTAACTACCCAGAAGTTTGTAAAAGGCAGAGAGCCTTTGCAGATCCGCCAGTGCCGCTGCCACATGAGGCTGCGACGGGTGACCTTGCACGTCAATGTAGAAATAGTACTCCCACTGGCCGGTGCGGGCCGGGCGTGATTCAAAACGGGTCATCGACACGCCGTGTGTCTTCAGCGGTACCAGCAAATCATGCACAGCGCCGGGCCGGTTGGGTACCGACACGATCAGGCTCGTGCAGTCCCGACCTGTTGGTGGCGGTGTTCCCACGGTTTGCGGCAGACAGATGATGGCGAACCGCGTGCGGTTGTAGGCCTCGTCCTGAATCGCATGGGCTGCAATGTGCAAACCGAACTGGCTTGCCGCACGCTCGCTGGCCAGACCGGCCCAGGCCGGGTTGGTGGTGGCCAGGCGCGCGCCCTCGGCGTTGCTCGAAACCGGCCTGCGCTCGGCGTGTGGCAAATGCTTGGACAGCCAGGCCTGGCATTGCGCCAGCGCCAGCGGATGGGCCAGCACCGCTTCAATGCCGTCCACGGAATTTTCCAGGCGCAGCAGGTTGTGCCGGATCAGCAGCGTCACTTCGCCGATCACATGGGTGGGGGTGTGCAAAAACAGGTCCAGCGAGCGCGTGACCATGCCCTCGGTCGAATTCTCAACGCCCACCACGCCGAATTGCGCACTGCCCGCTGCCGTGGCGTGAAATACTTCATCAAAATTGGCGCAGTAAATCAGGTCGGCCGCGCCGCCAAAAAACTCGATCGCCGCCTGCTCGCAGAACGTGCCCGCCGGCCCCAGCACCGCGACCCGCTGTGGCGCCTCCAGCGCCAGACAGGCCGACATGATTTCGCGCCAGATCGCCGCCACATGTGGGCCTTTGAGCGGCCCCGGATTGGTCAACTGGATTTTTTCTATGACTTGCGCTACCCGATCAGGTCTGAAGAACGCCGTGCCTTCGCGCTTTTTTACTTCACCCACTTTTTCGGCAACCAGTGCACGGCTGTTGAGCAAGGTCAGCAACTGCTGGTCGATCGCATCAATCTGGACGCGCAGTTCTGGCAGGGTTGGCAGGGCGGGAGTGGGTGTCGTCATCGTTCAGGCCCTGCTTTGCTGGAACTCCAGCATGTAACTGACCAGCGCCTGTACGCCTTCGATCGGCATGGCGTTGTAGATGCTGGCGCGCATGCCGCCAACCGACTTGTGCCCTTTGAGCTGCAGCAAACCGTGCTCCCGCGCGCCGCTCAGGAAGGCTTCATTCAGGCTCTCATCGCGAAGGAAGAAGGGCACATTCATGCGTGAACGGCAATCACCGGCCACCTTGTTGTAATACAGCTGTGAACCATCAATGGCGCCGTACAGCAATGCGGCCTTGGCCTGGTTGCGTTGCTCCATGGCGGCCACGCCACCCTGGCGCTTCAGCCATTGGAAAACCAGGCCTGCCACATAAATGGCGTAGGTTGGCGGCGTGTTGAACATCGACTGGTTGTCAGCCACCGTCTTGTAGTTGAAAGCGCTGGGGCAAATCGGCAGGGCACGGTCCAGCAGGTCGTCCCTGACAACCACCAGCGTCAGACCCGCCGGCCCCAGGTTCTTTTGTGCGCCGGCAAAGGCCAAGCCGACGCGACTCCAGTCGATGGGGCGTGATGCGACATGCGACGAACAGTCAACCACCAAGGGGCTGTCATAGCCGAGGGCCTTGAGGTCGGGTAGTTCATGCCATTCAACACCGTGAATGGTTTCGTTGCTGCACAGATGCAGGTAGCTTGCGTTCCTACTCAGGCGCCAGCTCTGCGGCGCCGGCAGTGTGGTGTGTCCGTCTGCCTGGTTGCTGGCTGCCAGGTTGGCCGTGCAATAGCGGGCTGCCTCCTGCTGCGACTTCTGGCTCCAGCTACCGGTCACCACAAAGTCGACTGTGCCGGCGCACGAGAGGTTCAGCGGAACGATGGCGTTCTCAGCCAGACCGCCGCCCTGCATGAACAAAATCCTGAACTCCTGCGGCACGGCCATCAGTTGGCGCAAGTCTGCCTGCGCCTGTTCGTGGATCGAGACGAACTCCTTGCCTCGATGGCTCATTTCCATCACGCTCATGCCGCTGCCATGCCAGTCGAGCATTTCAGCCGCCGCCTGCGTCAGTACCTCCTGCGGCATCGCCGCCGGCCCGGCCGAAAAGTTATAGGGGCGCTTCATCTTCACCCGCTGCGTCATCGGTCAGCGGGTTGGCGTCGTTTTCGACGATGCGCTGCAAGCCGCTCAGTTTGGAGCCTTCGTCCAGGCCAATCAAGGTGACGCCCTGTGTGGCACGACCGAGTTCGCGAATCTCGCTGACCCGTGTGCGCACCAGAACACCCTTGTCGGTGATCAGCATGATTTCGTCATCGGCGCGTACCAGCGTAGCTGCGACGACCCTGCCGTTGCGCTCCGACTGCGTGATGGCAATCATGCCCTTGGTGCCGCGACCATGGCGTGTGTACTCGGTGATGCTGGTGCGCTTGCCAAAGCCGTTTTGCGTCGCCGTCAGGACGCTCTGCTGCTCGTCTTCAGCCACCAGCATGGCAATCACGCTTTGGCCTTCTTCGAGCGTCATGCCGCGCACGCCACGGGCGTTGCGACCGAGCGGACGCACGTCGTTTTCATCAAAGCGAACGGCCTTGCCGCCGTCGCTAAACAGCATGACATCGTGCTGTCCGTCGGTCAGGGCAGCACCGATCAGGTAGTCGCCGTCATCGAGGTTGACGGCGATGATGCCGCCCTTGCGCGGATTATTAAATTCGTCGAGCGCCGTCTTCTTGACGGTCCCCATGGAGGTCGCCATGAACACGTATTGGCTGGCCGGGAAACTGCGCTTGTCGCCGGTCAGTGGCAGGACGACGTTGATCTTCTCGCCCTCTGCCAGCGGGAACATGTTGACGATCGGTCGGCCACGCGAGCCGCGCGAGCCCTGCGGCACTTCCCAGACCTTGAGCCAGTAAAGACGCCCGCGGTTGCTGAAGCACAGGATGTAGTCGTGCGTGTTGGCGATAAAGAGCTGGTCCACCCAATCGTCTTCCTTGGTGGCAGTGGCCTGTTTGCCCCGGCCACCGCGCTTTTGTGCCCGGTACTCGCTCAGTGGCTGGCTCTTGATATAGCCACTGTGCGAGAGTGTGACCACCATGTCGGTTGGCGTGATCAGGTCTTCCGTGCTGAGGTCAAACGAGCTGTACTCCACCAGGCTGCGCCGTGCGCCCAGCTTGGTCTGGCCAAACTCGGACTTGATGGCGCTGAGCTCGTCGCTGATGATGATCGAGACCCGCTCCGGGCGGGAAAGAATGTCGAGCAGGTCGTCAATCTCGGCCATCACCTCTTTGTATTCGGCGACGATCTTGTCCTGCTCCAGCCCGGTCAGGCGTTGCAGCCGCATCTGCAGAATTTCCTGCGCCTGCGTTTCAGACAGTCGATACAAGCCGTCCCGACCCATGCCGTAAGCTTTCTCAAGCCCATCCGGGCGGTAGTCGTCGGCGTTGACGGTGCCGCCATCAGAGCGGCTGCGTGTCAGCATCTCGCGCACCAGCTTGCTGTCCCAGGGCTTAGCCATCAGCTCGACCTTGGCCACCGGAGGCGTTGGCGCGTTGCGGATGATGGCGATGAAGTCGTCGATATTGGCCAGCGCCACAGCCAGCCCTTCGAGCACGTGGCCGCGCTCGCGTGCCTTGCGCAGGTTGAAGATGGTGCGCCGTGTCACCACTTCACGGCGGTGCTCCAGAAAGACCTCAATCAGATCCTTGAGGTTGCACAGCTTGGGTTGGCCATTGATCAGCGCCACCATGTTCATGCCAAAGGTGTCCTGCAACTGTGTCTGCTTGTACAGGTTGTTCAGCACCACTTCAGGGACTTCGCCACGCTTGAGTTCAATCACCAGGCGCATGCCTGACTTGTCCGACTCGTCCTGAATGTGGCTGATGCCTTCGATCTTCTTTTCGTGCACCAACTCCGCCATGCGTTCCTGCAAGGTCTTCTTGTTGCACTGGTAGGGCAGTTCGTCAACGATGATGGCCTGGCGCTGGCCTTTGTCGATGTCTTCAAAATGGCACTTGGCGCGCATCACGACGCGACCGCGTCCGGTGCGGTAGCCGTCCTTGACGCCATTGATGCCGTAAATAATGCCGCCGGTGGGAAAGTCGGGCGCCGGAACGATTTCCATCAGTTCATCGATCGAAGCCTGCGGATTGCGCAGCAGATGCAGGCAGGCGTCCACCACCTCATTGAGATTGTGCGGCGGAATGTTGGTCGCCATGCCGACCGCAATGCCGCCCGAGCCGTTGACCAGCAAATTGGGCAGGCGCGTTGGCATGACCAGCGGCTCCTTCTCGGAGCCGTCGTAATTGGGGCCGAAGTCAACCGTCTCCTTGTCCAGATCCGCCAACAACTCGTGCGCGATCTTGGACATGCGGATTTCGGTGTAGCGCATGGCAGCTGCGTTGTCGCCGTCGACCGATCCGAAATTACCCTGGCCGTCCACCAGCATATGGCGCAGAGAAAAGTCCTGCGCCATGCGGACAATGGTCTCATACACCGCGCTGTCACCGTGCGGGTGGTACTTGCCGATGACGTCGCCCACGATACGGGCCGACTTCTTGTAGGGCCGGTTCCAGTCGTTGTTCAACTCGTGCATGGCAAACAGCACCCGCCGATGTACCGGCTTCAAACCGTCCCTTGCGTCGGGCAGGGCGCGACCCACAATCACGCTCATGGCGTAGTCGAGGTAGCTGCGCCGCATTTCCTCTTCAAGACTGATGGGCAGGGTTTCTTTGGCGAACTGGGTCATGGGGCGGTTGTAGCTGGAACGGAGAGTCAAAAGGCAGGCCCCGATTCTAAAGGTAAAGGGCCCGTCTTGTGGCTTTCGTGCAACGGTGAAGTGGCTTTATCGCTTGCTTTCAAATTTGTAAGGCTTGCACTCTGGTTTCGGGTTTAGGGCCAATCTGACTGTGGCACAATGGCACGAACGTTATGGGTGATGGGCACCCGCAGCGTCTTATAAATACCCGCCGCGCTGCTGCGGCTCTTGTCCTTTAGGAGAACCATGATGAAATTGAACAAACTGGCAATGCTGGTTGCTGCCGCAGCACTATCGGCCGTGGCTGGCGCCCAATCCGTTGACAACTGGGTCAGCTCGACCGGGATTACCTGGAAGAACGGTACTAGCGAGTTGTGCTGGCGCGATGCCACCTGGACACCGGCTACGGCTGCTGTCGGTTGCGATGGCGCTATCGTTGCAGCTCCGAAGGCAGCACCCGCTCCGGCTCCCGCTCCCGCACCGGCACCGGCACCAGTTGTCGTGGCTCCGAAGCCCGCACCTGCACCGGCACCTGCTCCACAGCCTCCCGCTG
This sequence comes from Comamonadaceae bacterium, assembly GCA_037139995.1. Lineage (GTDB taxonomy): Bacteria > Pseudomonadota > Gammaproteobacteria > Burkholderiales > Burkholderiaceae_C > Rhodoferax. The sequence goes on from JBAXFI010000081.1 coordinate 8,750, forward strand.
CCACCAAAGTGACTTACGCAGCTGACGCCTTCTTTGACTTTGACAAGGCTGTGTTGAAGGCCGAAGGCAAAGCCAAGCTGGACGATCTGGTTGGCAAAGTCAAGAGCATCAATCTGGAAGTGATCATCGCGGTTGGTCATACTGATTCCGTTGGCGCAGACGCGTACAACCAAAAGCTGTCGGTCCAGCGCGCTGAAGCTGTGAAGGCTTATCTCGTGACCAAGGGTATCGAGAAAAACCGCGTTTACACCGAAGGCAAGGGCGAGAAGCAGCCCGTGGCTGACAACAAGACCAAAGAAGGTCAAGCCAAGAACCGTCGCGTTGAAATCGAAGTCGTCGGTACCCGCGCTAACTGATAGCTCGGATCTTCCGAATAGCGGGCATCGCGCCCGCCTCGAAAAGCCCCGCGTGCCGGGGCTTTTTGTTTTGTCGATAATCTACCCATGACTTCAACACTGAACGCTGATCCCGCCGAACTAGCCAAGTTTTCCGACCTCGCTCACCGCTGGTGGGACATGGAGGGAGAATTTCGTCCCCTGCACCAGATCAACCCGCTGCGGCTGGACTGGATTAATGGTATTTCTCCCGTCAAGGGCAAGCAGGTTCTTGACGTCGGCTGCGGCGGCGGCATTCTGGCCGACGCCATGGCGCGTGGCGGTGCCCAGGTCACCGGCATCGACCTGGCGAGCAAGGCACTTCGGGTGGCGCAGCTGCACGCGCTGGAGGCGCAGACGCCGAACCTTGACTATCGTGAAGTCAGTGTCGAAGCGCTGGCGGAGCAGCAGCCGCAAAGCTTTGATGTGGTGACCTGCATGGAGATGCTAGAGCATGTGCCCGATCCGGCCTCCGTGGTGCGCGCTTGCGCCGCACTGGTCAAGCCCGGTGGCTGGGTCTTCTTCTCCACCCTGAACCGCAATCCAAAATCGTTTTTGCTGGCCATTGTGGGCGCCGAGTACGTGCTGGGCTTGCTGCCGCGCGGCACCCATGAATTTGCCAAGATGATCCGGCCCAGTGAACTGGCCTCTTACTGCCGCTCCGGCCATCTTGATTTGCTGCACACGCGGGGCATGGGCTACAACCCGCTGACACGGCGCTACTGGCTCCATACAGACACCAGCGTCAATTACCTTTTTGCCACGCAAAAGGCCAACACCTCTGCTGCGTGATTGGCGACAATATTTCGCGCTGGCGCTTGCAATTGGCCGTCAAGGCCTAAAATGGGAGCCTTGGGGCTGCACTGGTTTCGACGTGGGTACGGAATCGCTGTGGTGCATGTCGAGCTGAATGCGCTCGTAAAACAGATTCAAAAAAACTAACTGCAAACGACGAACGTTTCGCACTCGCTGCTTAATAACCAGTGAGCCTTACAACAGCAGGCCGGTGGGCTGGGCAAGGGGTTTTTAGCGCAAGCTAGGAGCTCCCGGCTGTAAGGTCATACACATCGGCTGGCTCTGAACCGGGTACCTTGGTTGAGGGCAAGAAAATAGGGTGCTGGCGTCCTGTGTAGCGTGTGGCTGCGCGACACAGGTGGCGAGACTCAAATCAGACCACTAAACATGTAGATCTGCTCGAAGATGGCTTGCGGACGCGGGTTCAAATCCCGCCAGCTCCACCACTACCCTTGACAAAGAGGCACTCTCTGTCAATTTGATGAACCCCGCTGGGCCACGTGCCACGCGGGGTTTTTCCTTTTTTGCCTTGCGGACTTTGCCTCATTTTTGAGCACGGAAATTTCCCCTTTTTTGACCAATTTCCGCTCTCTCTTCTCTGTTCCGTTTTTTTCGGAAAACGGGCCAAGTCCGCAGGGAAATAGATAAATAAATCAATATGTTAAGGATTTATTGCCTTTTTAGGTGTCGCGTTTTTCCGGATTTTTTACGGGAAAAACAGCGAGTGAGAGTTGTTGATCAAGTCTGCGCAAACACCCCACATCTGTTCGCACTCGGTTTCCGCAAACAGCCGCATTTGCCAGCATCCGTTGTCAACCACCCGCAATCTTGCGAACTCGGGCATAAATCCCGCTTTGGCCACCATTACCCCTCGGTAAAGAGTCTCTCTTTACCTTTGAATAACCCCGTTGGGCCCCAAGCCTGGCGGGGTTTTTCACTTTTTCTTGCGGACTTGGCGTCCGTTCGCCGACACGGGTTTTGCCGGTTTCTGTTCTCTCTCGCGGTAATGTCCCCGGTAGTGGTGTAAGTTATTGACCGAGCTGCAAGGCGCGAA
>JBAXFI010000082.1:0-10966 GCA_037139995.1 Comamonadaceae bacterium
AAAGGAGCGAGCTGGCGGCCAATGCCCAGCATGGTACCGTCGCCGCCCACCACCAGTGCCAGATCACACTGCTTGCCAATGGCCTGCAGACCGAGCACCGGGTAACCGGAGATACCCATGTTGAGCGCAGTGTCGTGCTCGAAAATCACGTCGCAACCCTGGGCGTGCAGGAACTGGGCGATGTCTTCGAGCACATTGCGCGAGGACGCACCCGACGCACCGGACGCAACGGTCTGGTATTTGCCAATCAGTGCCACCAGCGGGAATTTCGACTTCATCCGCAAATTACATCACTAAAATGACCCGATGCTCGATGATCGTGCCAAGTTGTTGTTGAAAGCGCTGGTTGAGCGCTACATTGCCGATGGGCAGCCGGTGGGCTCGCGCACGCTATCCAAAGCTTCCGGGCTTGAATTGTCGCCGGCCACGATCCGTAATGTGATGTCGGATCTGGAAGACCTGGGTCTGATCGTCAGCCCGCATACATCGGCTGGACGGATACCCACCGCGCGCGGCTACCGTTTGTTTGTCGACACCATGCTGACCGTGCGTCGCGGCCACTTGGCAACGCAAAGTCTGGCGCCCGATCAGCCGCAAAAAGTGATCTCCAACGCGGCCAACCTGCTATCGAGCCTGTCGCAGTTTGTTGGTGTCGTGATCTCGCCACGACGTTCCTCGGTTTTTCGGCATATCGAATTCCTGCGCCTGTCCGAGCGGCGTCTGCTGGTGATCATCGTCTCACCCGAAGGCGACGTGCAGAACCGTGTCATCTTTACCGAGGTCGATTATTCGCAGGCGCAACTGGTCGAAGCGGCCAATTACCTGAACAGCCACTACGTAGGACTGGCCATCGAGCAGGTGCGCGAACGCCTGCAGCGCGAGGTTGAAACACTGCGCTCCGAAATTGCCAGCCTGATGCAGGCTGCGGTTGCCGTCAGTTCGGACGCCATCTCGGAAACCCAGGACGAGGTCGTGATTTCAGGTGAGCGCAACCTGCTGGCGGTGACCGACTTTTCGAACGACATGGGGCATTTGCGCCGCGCCTTTGAACTGTTCGAGCAAAAAGCCCAGCTCATGCGACTGCTCGACATTGCCGGCCAGGCCGAAGGCGTGCGCATCTTCATTGGCGGCGAGAGCAAGGTCGTGCCTTTTGAGGATCTGTCCATCGTCAGCGCGCCTTACGAAGTGGATGGTCAGGTGGTTGGCACACTGGGCGTGATTGGCCCGACGCGCATGGCCTACGACCGCATGATCCAGATCGTGGACATCACCTCCAAACTCGTCAGCAACGCCCTGAGCCACCACAAGTAGCCTGCGACAAGCGGCTCTTAGCTTGACCTGCTTCCCACGGTTGGCAACAGCGTCGTCAGCACAAATTTGGACGCATAAAGCACCAGCACGGTCCCGGTAAAGTCGCCCACCATCATTACCAGAGTGCTGTAGATGAAGTTGGGGGTCTGACCAAGCCATGTGTACCAGAGTTGATGCAGCAAGGCGCTGAAGATGGCGAACACGGCGGAGATCTTGAACAGAATGGAGGTACTGAGATTGCGCAGGTCAGCGTCAAGTTTCAGAAGGTCAATGCAGACCTGTCTTGCCAGCAAGGGAGCGAAGCCGGAAATGATTCCGGTAACCAGACTCGTCACAAGGTCACCTGCCGAAGGCGAGAAATAGCTCAGCAGTATTGACGCGATGGCAACACCGAATGCACCCCACTCAACAAAAACAAGAATGAAGGCAAGGCGCAGTCCACTGGGCAAGAAAATCCAGTCCACGCCATTGGAAAAAGAAAACGAGGAAAAGAAATAGTCGTTGAGCTTAACAAGCCCGACATACGCAATCGCTGTGGCCACAACCACCAGCAGATTGCGCTTGACTGTCACGCAAGAGCCTTCACCAGGCATTCGTTCATCTTGTTGAAATACTTGTGTGCCAGAGGCGTGGAGACGATGTACTTGATCCGATTGTCAAACTCGTCTTCCTGCAGTTTGATGAATCCTTTGGCCCGTAGCGTCTTGAGCCGCCGGTGCACAGAGCTGGGTGAAACGTCGGCTAGCATGTTCATGGCTTCCAGCACGCTAATCTTCTTGCCCTCGTGCCATATGACGGCCAGGCTGTTGAGCAAGCGCACCTCGGTCGAATCCATGGCTGGATAGCTTGGCAGTTGACGCACGGCGTCGACCAGGTTGAGGAATTTCAGGTAGGACATTGGGTGTGCCTCACAGCGTTGGAACAGTATCAATGATAGCCAATTGTATAAACTACCTTGCGCATGCTGACAAGTCCACCGGGGCCAAGCCGAATCGCCGAGCCGCCACAGGTGGGCCCGTACAATCCGTCTTCGGTCGGGACGTTAGCTCAGTTGGTTAGAGCAGAGGACTCATAATCCTTTGGTCGAAGGTTCAAGTCCTTCACGTCCCACCATTTCAATTGGCAGCGCCTTCTGCTGGAGGCAAGTCTGTTTTCAGCGCCTCGGCTTCCGCTTCGCAATCCCGCGTCGGTGCAAGCTTGCGTGCTCTGACTTCAGCCAACTCCTTGCGCGCAGCCCGCATGTCGGCCTGGAACTCAGGGCTGGCTTGCATGCGGCTGTAGGAGTAGGCGCCGACGAAGCGGCCTTGAACGGTGTCACTTTGCCAGTGCATATTGCATACGACGCGACTTTCGGCGAAAGCCTGACCCCGCCTGAGCACCTGCACCGTCCTGTCCGGTGCCAGTTCGGCCAGAATGAGGGCCCACACCGTCCCGGTTGACGAATGGCCTGAAGGGTAGGAGCGGTCGGTTCCCAGGCTGTTCATCTCATCAGGCGTGCAGGGTGCCTGCTTGTTGACGACAAACGGCCGACTGCGTTTGTAGAGGTCTTTGGCGCCGTCGCCTGCATAGCCCGCGTCGCTCGCAGCGCGGCGCAGGATCTGATACACATAAGGCGTATCTTTGGCGCTGATAGGCGCACCGACGGCACATGAATAGACGCCTGCCGCTTCCGGAAAATTCACATTGGCATCGCTGGCAGCCAGCTTCCAGCGCGCTGTGCCGCGCAAACGCAGAGCGGCGCGGCTGACAGCTTCGTCGGTCGCCGTCGCAGCGCCAGCAGGTGGCGCTGGAAGGATGGCACTGGAGTTGACGCGCTCGCTGATGGGAAGGTAGCCAATCAGCCTGCCAGCCTTGAGTTCAGGCACGGCAGCCGGTTGGGGCGGGTTGGGTGTGGCGCAGCCACAAACCAGGGCAGTGCACAGTGTCACTGCCAGGGATTGAACCGGATGGGCCATATCCTCCCTCCAGCGCCTGGACTATTTGGTGCCTGAGGCAGCAGATGCCGCTGGCGCCGCTGCTGAGGCTGCCGGAGCGGCCGCTACGATCTCGATCTTGGCCTTGCTCTTGAGATCGTCAAGCTGCTTCTTCAGGTTCTGCTGCTGCAACTGCTGCGTCAGATTGGGCTTGACCTGCTCCAGCGGTGGCGCTTCGACCGGCTTGCTGTCGTCGAGCAGGATCACGTGGTAACCAAACTGCGACTTCACCGGCTCCTGCGTGAACTTGCCCTTTTCGAGCTTGCTCACGGCAGCGCCAAATTCCGGCACCATGCGACTCGGATCGAACCAGCCCAGGTCGCCGCCGCGCGTCTTGGAGCCCGGGTCTTTCGATTTTTCCAGTGCCAGTTTGCCGAAGGCACCGACATCCTTCTGGAGTTTGGCGATGATGTCCTTGGCGTCGGCTTCTTTTTCCACCAGGATGTGGCGTGCCTTGTACTCCTTGCCGGTCACGGTAGCCTTGATCCGGTCGTATTCGGCTTTCAGGGCTTCGTCGGTGACCGGATGGGTTTTCATGAAGTCCTGCACATAGGCGTTGGCCAGGACCGATTGGCGGACCATCTCCAGGCGCTCCGTCACCTCGGGCAATCTATCCATGCCCTTCTTGGTGGCTTCTTCGGCAATCACCATCTGCATCGCCAACTGGTCGATGATGGCCAGCCGGGCCTCTGGCGTGTCGGGTCGACCCTGGCCAGCGCCCTGGCTGAGCAGCATGTCGATGCGATTCTTGCTGATGGCTGTGCCGTTGACGGTGGCCACGGTCACGCCATTCTCGGCCGACGCTGCCGTTTTCGGGCTTAGATCCAGGTTACAGCCGGCAAGAGCCAACAAAGACGCTACGCTGGCGACCAGCATTCCAGATTTCATCGATCTCATTCCAAGGACCTCAAAGTGATTAAAGACACCGATTGTCGCCGCCCTTGAGGCTTTGTGCATACCCGGCAGGGCAAGCTTCTATCATGTAGCCTGCAGCCAACTTGATCGGACTCGCCATGAATCGTGTTATTGCCCATACCGGCGCCCGTTACCCCATTGTGCAAGCGCCCATGGGCTGGATCGCGCGCACAGCGCTGGCTTCTGCCGTTTCACGCGCAGGTGGCCTGGGCATCATCGAAACCTCTTCCGGTGAAACCGCAATCTGCCAGGCCGAGATCAGCAGGATGAGCGCGCTCGGCTTGCCTTTTGGCGTGAATCTGCCGATCCGCTTTCTGCGCGACGATCAGATGTTGCGCTTTGTCTGCGCATCGGGTGTGAAGTTCGTCACGACTTCGGCTGGCAGTCCGGCCAAGTTCATTGCACCGCTGAAGGATGCCGGCATCACCGTCTACCACGCGGTACCCACGGTCGACACCGCGCTCAAGTGCGTTGACGCCGGCATCGACGGCTTGGTCGTCGAAGGCGCTGAAGGCGGTGGCTTCAAGAATCCGGAAGAGGTCTCCACGCTGGTCTTGCTGCAGGCGATTCGCGCTCGTACCGATGTGCCGCTGATCGCGGCCGGTGGTATTTGCGATGGCCGCGGCATGGCGGCGGCGTTTGCGCTCGGCGCGGAGGGCATCCAGATGGGCACCCGCTTTGTCTGCTGCCAGGAGAGTCCGGTGCACGCCAACTACAAGAACGCGATCGTCGGGGCCAGCGAAACCGGCACCTGGATGCTTAACAAGAAATCCACGCCCTGCATCCGCGCTCTCAAATCACAACTCACGCAGGCCATCTATGAGCAGGGCGTCATGAGCGCCGATGCGCTGCAGGGCATTCTGGGCGTTTACTTCGGCGGCGACATGGAGGCTGCACCTGCCTTGGCCGGGCAAAGCGCAGGCCTGATCGATTCGGTCAAGACGGCGCAGCAGATCATCGAGGACACGGTGGCCGAGTTCTTTGCCATCACAGCGCGACTGGGTTCACTGGCCCAAGAGCGCTCTTTCGGATGAAACCCATGCTCAATATCAAACACCCCATGGTTCATGCAGTCACACTGCTCGCAGCGGCCACGCTGCTTTGCGCTTGTTCCAGTGTCGTGCTGGCGCCAGCGTCACCCTCCGCCGCGGCCCGAGCGGTGCTGGCGCCCTCGGGCACCTTGCGCGCAGCCATCAACTTTGGCAACCCGATTCTGGCCGTCCGTGACGCGGCAACCGGTGAGGCGCGCGGCGCATCGGTTGATCTGGCACGCGAGTTGGGGCGACGTCTGGAGGTGCCAGTGGAACTGGTGCTGTACACGGCGGCCGGCAAGGTGGTCGAAGGCATCAAGAAGGGCGAGTGGGATATCGGATTCTTCGCCATTGATCCGGTGCGCGCCGCCGATATTGATTTCACACCGGCCTATGTCGTCATCGAAGGTGCCTATCTGGTGCCCGGGAGTTCAGCGATTGCGCGCAATGAGGACGTTGACCGCGAAGGCGTGCGTGTGGCCGTCGGTCGTGGCAGTGCCTACGACCTGTATCTGACGCGCGAACTGAAAAAGGCCAAGATCGTGCGCGCGCCAACCTCGCCGGCGGTGACCGATATGATGCTCGCCGACAGGATCGAAGTGGCAGCAGGCGTGAAGCAGCAACTCGAAGCCGACGCCAAGCGGCTGCCGGGGCTGCGTCTGCTCGACGGTCGTTTCATGGTCATCAATCAGGCGATGGGCATACCCAAGGGTCGCGCCGTCGGCACTGCTTATGTGAGCGAGTTTGTCCAGCAGATGAAGGCGTCCGGGTTTGTGGCGAATGCCTTGAAGCGCCACGGGATCGAGGGCGCGGCGGTGGCGCCGGAATAATCTAGCTCGGTTCGCGGTAAAAACAGTCCGGGCAGGTGGCGCGGTAGCTGACGTTGCCGCCAATGAGGATCTGTTCACCGGTGTGCACGCGCCTGCCCTGGCTGTCGATACGTGCGTTCATGCTGGCCTTTTTGCCGCAGGCGCAAATGGTCTTGATCTCCTCAATGTCATCGGCCAGCGTCAGCAACATGGCCGCTCCTTCAAAAGGCATGCCAAGGAAGTCGCTGCGCAAGCCGTAGCAGATGATGGGTACGTCAGACAGGTGCGACAGGCGATGCAGTTGATGGACTTGCTGCGGTGTCAGAAACTGCGCCTCATCGACGAAGACGCAGGCGGTGTCGGGATCGAGAATGCCCTTGTCGAAGGAGGTTGACTGGTCGTAGGTCAAGGCGCTTCGCTCAATGCCCAGGCGCGAATGAATGATGCCGACGCCGTGTCGGTCATCCACGCCGGCGGTGAAGAGCTTGACCGCCATACCGCGTTCCATGTAATTGTGGGCGGCCTGCAAAAGCATGGTGGACTTTCCGGCATTCATCGCCGCGTAGCGAAAATAGAGCTTGGACATGGCGGGTCGGCTGGTCGTGAAGAGGTTGGGAGCAGCGCCGATTCTAGGGTGGCCGTGGTGGCTTGGGCGCGATACTGTTTACTTTGTCATGCCGGACTCGATCCGGCATCCAGCGGTTCTTGGTGCATGGATTGCGGGTCGAGCCCGCAATGACATTAGGTGAACAGTGTTGGGCTCAGGCGGGTCCGGCTTCTGACTCATAATGCACATTTCGCAGGTGCTGTGCCTGCATCGCCGACCACCAGATTGGTACTGAGCCAGGTCCTTCATGAATACCATCGAGCAGCTGCGCAGAATCTTCAAACAAAACCACACGATTGCCGTGGTTGGGCTTTCTGCCGAATGGCACCGGCCCAGCTACTTCGCTGCCAAGTACATGCAGGAGCATGGCTTTCGGGTGATCCCGGTGAACCCGCGCTACGCCGCTTCCGGTACCGAAATTCTGGGTGAACGCTGCTATGCCAGCCTGCTCGAAATCCCGATCCCGGTGGATCTGGTTGACGTGTTTCGGCGCACCGAAGATGTGCTGCCGATTGCCCGGCAGGCCTTGCAGATTGGCGCGCACTGTCTGTGGCAGCAAATCGGCGTCACCAACGTCGAGGCCGACCAGTTGGCGCGCGATGCCGGTCTGGATTCGGTGATGGACCGCTGCGTCAAGATCGAATATGCGCGGCTGTTCGGCGGGTTGAATCTGGTCGGCGTGGATACCAAGATCATTTCTGCCAAACGCCCGGTTTAGAGCCTGCTATGCCCGAACACCAATTTCAAGCCGAAACGCTGGCCATTCACGCCGGGCAGACACCAGACAGCGCCACCGGTGCGCGCGCGCTGCCGATCTACCAGACCACCAGCTTTGTTTTTGACAGCACCGAGCACGCGGCCAGCCTGTTTAACCTGCAGACCTTTGGCAACGTTTATTCGCGCCTGTCCAATCCCACCGTAGCGGCTTTGGAAGAGCGGGTGGCGGCGCTGGAGGCTGGTCGCGCCGCACTGGCTTCGGCCAGCGGCATGGCTTCCGAGGCCATGGCTCTGATGACCATCCTGCAGCAGGGTGATCATGTAGTGGCGGCCGGCGCGCTGTATGGCGGCAGTGTCTCGATGCTGGCGGTGAACCTGGCGCGCTTTGGTATTGAAACCAGCTTTGTCGATGCCACGCAGCCCGAGGCTTTTGCTGCGGCCATGCGGCCCAATACGCGCGCCGTTTTTGCCGAGAGTCTGGGCAACCCGAGTCTGATCATGCTCGACATTGCGGCCGTGGCCGAGGTGGCTCACGCGTATGGCGTACCGCTGGTGATTGACAACACGGTGCCTTCGCCCTTTCTGTGCAATCCCTTGCGCCTGGGTGCCGACATCGTCGTGCATTCAGCCACCAAGTACCTCGGTGGTCACGGCACGACGCTGGCTGGCGTGCTGGTCGAGGGTGGCAAGTTCCCCTGGGACAACGGCAAATTTCCGGGCATGACGGAACCTTCCAAGGGCTACCACGGCGTCAAGTTTTACGAAACCTTCGGCGATTTCGGCTTCACCATGCGCGCCCGCATGGAGACCTTGCGGGTTTACGGTGCGGCCCTGTCGCCCATGAGCGCCTGGCAGATTCTGCAAGGCACGGAAACCCTGCACGTGCGCATGGAGCGCCACTGCAGCAACGCTCTCAAGGTGGCCGAGTTCCTGCAGAACGATCCACGCATCAGCTGGGTCAACTATCCCGGCTTGCCCGAGCATCCGCAGCACGCCCTGGTGAAGAAGCAGATGCGCCAGATTGATGGCGTGGCGGGGGCCTCGGGCCTGTTGGCTTTCGGCGTCAAGGGTGGCCTGTCTGCCGGTGTGCGCTTTATTGAAGCGGCGCAGTTCTTGAGCCACCTGGCCAACATTGGCGACACGCGCACGCTCATCATCCACCCGGCATCGACCACGCACCGGCAACTTGATGCCGAGCAGCAGGTCGCGGCCGGTGTGTTGCCCGATATGGTGCGCATGTCGGTCGGCATCGAGCACATCGACGATATCCTTTGGGACATCGACCAAGCCCTCGGTTAGAACTCCAGACCACGATTACTGCAAGGAAACACCTGTGTTACGTCAGAACGCCTTCACTTTTTTTCTTGTTGCGGCGCTCGCCGCGTCGGCCGGCGCTGCCGGTTACGACCAGCCACCCAAAGCCATCCTGGATGTGATGCGCGCGCCGTCGCCGCCAAGTGCCCATGTGAGTCCGACGCAGGATACGATTCTTCTGGTTTCACAGCAGGACTATCCGCCGCTGTCCAAGGTGGCGACGCCCTTTCTGCGGCTGGCCGGCGTGCGCATCGAGCCGGGCAATCACAGCAAACACGACACACCGGGTGGCTACGGCATCCGCCCCTGTGTCAGAAGTTTCGAGTTGGTTCGCATCGCCGATGGTGTGCGCACGGCGGTTCAACTGCCTGCTCCGTCCTGCCCGGAGTCGCCGGTGTGGTCTGCTGATGGAAAGCATTTCGCCTTTGCGAACGTGGCTTCGACTTCGGTTGAGCTATGGATTGGTGATGCCCGCAGCGGCAAAGTCCGGCAAGTGCCAGGGGTCCGTCTGAACCCGATGTTCGGCAGCGAACTGCAATGGATGCCCGACCAGAAGACGATGCTGGTCAAGCTGGTGCCAGACAAGCTGGGAGCGCCGCCAGCCAAGCCGCTGGTGCCGGCTGGCCCCAGCATCCAGGAGACCGGTGGCGCGCAGGGTCAAAGCAGTACCTATGAGAACCGCGACACGCTGGGCAGCGGCCATGACGAGGATTTGTTTGACTATTACGCGGCTTCACAACTGGCCCTGGTCGATGCCGCCAGTTCGGCCATCACCTTGCTGGGGACGCCGGGCCTGTACGACTTGCTGGAGAGTGCACCCGACGGACGACACTTGCTGGTGAGCGCGATTCACAAGCCCTACTCGTATGTCACGACGCACGACCGTTTCCCGCGCACGGTCGAAGTCTGGGACACAGCGAGCCGCGACCGGCCCACTGTTCAGACCATTGCCAAACTGGCGCTGGCGGACCGGGTGCCGATTCACGGTGTTCCGCTGGGGCCGCGCGATTTTTTTTGGCGCCCTAGCGAACCGGCGACGCTGCTGTGGGCCGAAGCGCTGGACGGCGGTGACTGGAACGTCAAGGTGGCGGCGCGTGACAAGGTCATGATGCTGAAAGCGCCATTCACCTCGGCGGCAGTGGAACTGACGCGCACCGAACAGCGGCTGCAGGGTATTTCGTGGAGCGAGCGACCCGAGATTGCGCTGGTACACGAATACGACCACAACCGGCACTGGAGACGCACCGCACTGTTCAATGTGGATGAGCCGCAACAAGCGCCGCGCGTGCTCTGGGATCTTTCTTCGGAGGAAAAATATGCCAATCCGGGTCAACCCGTGCACCGACAACAGGCCAATGGATTCTGGTTGGTTCGCGTGGAGGGTGATTCGATTTATCTGGCGGGCAATGGATCGTCGCCGGATGGAGACCGCCCTTTTCTGGATCGTCTGGACTTGAAGACGAAAAAGTCCGAACGCCTGTTTCGCAGCGACAAGGATTCTTACGAACGCTTTCTCTCCTTCAGGGGGGCCGACCCACGCAACTTCCTGACCTGGCATCAGTCGGTGAACGAGCCGCCGAACGCCTATCTGAGAACGCTGGGCGCGGCGCAGCAGGCGCCCGCCAGCGAGGCGGTGTTTGCCTCCAGCAGCGCGGCCGTTACGCATATAGGCGATCCGACACCTGCAGTGCGTGCGATCAAGAAGCGGCTGGTCAAGTACAAGCGCGCTGACGGGCTGGATCTTTCTTTCACGCTGTACACGCCGCCTGGCTACCAGGAAGGCACGCGCGTTCCGACGATTCTGTACGCCTATCCCCGGGACTATGCGGATGCCTCCAAAGCGGCTCAGGTGACCGGTTCGCAGGCCACGTTCACCCGACTGCGTAACTATCGGCTGCTTCTGCTGGCGGGTTACGCCATCATCGATAACGCGTCCTTCCCGATCATTGGTGACCCGAAGAAAGCCTACGACACTTACCTTGAACAGCTGGTCGCGGATGCCAAGGCAGCGGTCGACGAGGCAGTGCGCCTTGGAGTCGCGGATCCGAAACGCATCGGCGTTACCGGGCACAGCCATGGCGCGCTGATGACCGTCAATCTACTGGCGCATTCCGATCTGTTCCGCGCCGGTGTGGCTACCAGCGGCTCCTACAACAAGACACTCACACCGTTCGGATTCCAGAACGAGCGCCGCTCGGTCTGGGAAGCGCCCGAGGTCTATCGCAAGGCATCCCCCTTCTTCTTTGCCGACAAGCTGAAGACGCCGCTGCTCATCATCCACGGCGCCGA
>JBAXFI010000083.1:0-10965 GCA_037139995.1 Comamonadaceae bacterium
TTCTGGTCAAAGCGCTCCTTGCCGTGGAACACCAGGAAATACATGCGGAACGAATAGAACGCCGTAATGAAGACACCGGCCAGCACGGCAAACGAAGCGAAGCCGGCGCCGGGCAGGTGACTCTCGTGCACCGCTTCAATGATGCTGTCCTTGGAATAAAAGCCGGCAAACAGCGGTGTGCCGATCAGGGCCAGCGAGCCCAGCAGGGATGTGATCCAGGTGATGGGCATGTACTTGCGCAGACCGCCCATCCAGCGGATGTCCTGGTTGTGATGCACGCCCATGATGACCGAGCCGGCCGCCAGGAACAGCAGCGCCTTGAAGAAGGCATGGGTCATCAGGTGGAACACCGCCACCGAGTAGGCTGAAGCGCCCAGAGCCACCGTCATGTAGCCCAGTTGCGAAAGCGTCGAATAGGCCACGACGCGCTTGATGTCGTTCTGGATGATGCCAAGAAAACCCATGAACAGGGCCGTGATCGCACCGATCACCAGCACGAAATTGAGTGCCGTCTCGCTCAGCTCGAACAGCGGCGACATGCGCGTCACCATGAAAATGCCGGCCGTCACCATGGTCGCCGCGTGAATCAGGGCAGAGATCGGCGTCGGGCCTTCCATCGAGTCAGGCAACCAGACGTGCAGCGGGAACTGCGCTGACTTGCCCATGGCGCCGATGAACAGACAGATGCAGATGACGGTGATGAGCATCCAGTCGGTACCCGGAAAACTGAGCTTGGCCAGGTCTGCCGCCTTGGCAAAGGCTTCGGTGTAATTGAGCGTGCCAGCAAAGGCAACGATCAGACCGATACCGAGGATAAAACCAAAGTCGCCGACCCGATTGACCAGGAAGGCCTTCATATTGGCAAAAATGGCGGTTGGCTTGTTGAACCAGAACCCGATCAGCAGGTAGGAAACCAGACCCACCGCCTCCCAGCCAAAAAACAGCTGCAGCATGTTGTTGCTCATCACCAGCATCAGCATGGAGAAGGTGAACAGCGAAATGTAGGCGAAGAAACGGTTGTAGCCGTCATCTTCTTCCATGTAGCCCACGGTGTAGATGTGGACCATCAGCGACACAAAGGTCACGACACACATCATCATGGCGGTCAGACCATCGACGAGAAAGCCAATTTCCATCTTCAGCCCGCCGACCACCATCCAGGTGTACAGGGTCTCGTTGAAACGCGCGCCGTCCAGCGCGACGCTCTTGAGCGTCATGGCAGACAGAACGAAAGACAGAAACACGCTGAAAATCGTCAGCGAATGCGACATGCGCCGGCCGATCCAGTTACCACCAAACTTGGTGCCCAGAATACCGGCGGCCAGCGCCCCGACCAACGGAGCCATGGGCACCGCGAGCAGCGTCGAGAGAGAAAGGGTTTGACTCATCTTATTAACCCTTGAGCATATTGAGTTCGTCCACATTGATGCTTGACCGGTTACGGAACAAGAGCACCAGAATGGCCAGACCGATGGCCGATTCGGCAGCAGCGACGGTCAGAATAAAGAAGACGAAGATCTGGCCGTGCATGTCGCCCAGGTAGTAGGAAAATGCGACGAAATTCGTATTGACCGCCAGCAGCATCAGTTCAATCGCCATCAACAGGACGATCAGGTTCTTGCGGTTCAGAAAGATACCGATCACGGACAGCGCAAACAGCATGGCCCCGAGCGATAAAAAGTGTCCAAGAGTCAGGGTCATGCTTTGTTCTCCGCAGTAGGTGCAGCGCCGGCGTCATCAGGGGGCGCCACCTGGGTGGATGCCATCTTGAGCACCGTCATCCGGTCCTGGGCCTTGACCCGGACCTGCACCGTGGGGCTGATATGTTTGCTGTCCTTGCGCTCGCGCAGTGCCAGCGCAATCGCCGCCACCATCGCTACCAGCAAGATGGCAGCAGCAATTTCAAGCGGGTAAAGGTATTGTGTGTAGAGCAGTTTGCCGAGCTCGCGTGTGTTGGATAACTCCACCGTGGCCTTGCCCAGCGCCGCTGCGGCGTGGGGCTCCTCGTTCACCCTGAAGCCTCCCATCAACACCGCCGCCATCTCCAGGGCAATCAGCACGCCGACCACGGCCGCCAGCGGGAAGTGCTTCCAGAAGCCCTGTCGTGCGCTGTCGACATTGATGTCGAGCATCATCACGACAAACAGGAACAGTACCATCACGGCGCCGACGTAGACCAGCACCAGGGCGATGGCCAGGAACTCCGCCTTGAGCAAAAGCCAGAGCGCAGCCGCCTGAAAAAATGCCAGTACAAGGTACAACACGGCATGCACCGGGTTGCGCGCGGTAATCACGCGAAATGCTGCTATGAGCAGCAAAATCGCGAAAAAATAGAAGAGACCGGTCTTGACGTCCATGTGTCGTTACTTTTTTTCGATGGTCTTAGGGTTGTAGGTAAGGCTTGGCAGCGTTATCTGAATTTGGCATCGGCGGCTCTGGCCGCGGCGATCTGGCCTTCGTAGCGATCGCCCACAGCGAGCAGCATCTCTTTGGTGAAATACAGATCACCCGGCGCTTCACCGTGGTACTCAAAAATGGCAGTCTCCACGATCGAGTCGACCGGACAGCTTTCTTCGCAAAAGCCGCAGTAAATGCACTTGTTGTAATCGATGTCATAGCGTGTGGTGCGGCGTGAGCCGTCGGCACGAACGTCGGATTCGATCGTGATCGCCATGGCCGGGCAGACCGCCTCGCACAACTTGCAGGCGATGCAGCGCTCTTCGCCGTTGTCGTAGCGACGCAGCGCGTGCAGGCCCCGAAAACGGGGCGACAGCGGCGTCTTTTCTTCCGGATACTCGAGCGTGATCTTGCTGCGAAAGGCGTACTTGCCGGTCAGGGCCAGGCCCTTGAACAACTCGGTCAGCAGGAAACTGGACAAGAAGTCCTTCAGCGAGAAGGAACTGCCGTTCGACGCTGCAACAGAACTTGAGGTAGTAGTAGACATAGACAGCTCGAATTACTTCCAAATGTTCCAGGGGGTCTGCATCCACAGGCCGACCACGACCAGCCAGACCAGGGTGACCGGAATAAAGATCTTCCAGCCCAGGTGCATGATCTGGTCATAGCGATAGCGCGGGAAGGAAACCCGCACCCATATGAACATGGTGACCACGGCAAAAGATTTCAGACCAAGCCAGATAAAACCAGGAATCCAGTTGAAGACGACGCTGTCAATCGGCGACAGCCAGCCGCCCAGGAACATGATGGTGGCCAATACCGACACCAGCCAGATGTTGGCGTACTCTGCCATCTGGAACATGGCCCAGGACATGCCGGAGTATTCGACCATGTGACCGGCGACGATTTCCGACTCACCCTCGATCACGTCGAACGGTAGCCGATTCGTTTCGGCCAGGCCAGAGACAAAGTAGACAACAAAGATCGGCAGCAGTGACAACCAGTTCCAGGACAGGAAACTGAGGCCCATCTGGGCGAAATAACCCTTGCCCTGCCCGGCGACGATGTCGGTCAGGTTCAGACTGGCGGACACCATCAGCACGATAACCAGACAGAAACCCATCGCGATTTCGTAGCTGACCATCTGTGCGGAAGCACGCATGGCTCCCAAGAACGGGTACTTGGAGTTGGATGACCAGCCTGAAATAATCACGCCGTAGACTTCCATCGAAGTCACCGCCATCAGAAACAGCAGTCCGGCATTGATGTTGGCGCAGGCGATCTCCGGGCTGAATGGAACGACCGCCCAGGCAGCCATGGCCGGCATGACGGTCATGACCGGACCCAGATAGAACAGGACCTTGTCGGCCGCCGCTGGCCTGAGAACTTCCTTGGTCATGAGTTTGAGCGCGTCGGCGATCGGCTGCAGCAAGCCCCAGGGTCCGACCCGGTTCGGACCC
Source organism: Comamonadaceae bacterium (assembly GCA_037139995.1). GTDB lineage: Bacteria > Pseudomonadota > Gammaproteobacteria > Burkholderiales > Burkholderiaceae_C > Rhodoferax. The sequence goes on from JBAXFI010000083.1 coordinate 3,858, forward strand.
ATGCGCACCTGTGCCCAGCCCAGCAATCGGCGTTCCCACAGCGTGGTGTAGGTCACAAGGCCCATCACCAGCATCAGAACCAGCACGACCTTGACAAGCGCCCAGAGCACCGGCCACGCCAGACCTGTCCACCAGGAGGCCTCCAGCAAACCCTGACCCAGGGCAAAAATTGTGTCAATCATGCCGTCACCTCCTGCGCAGCATTGCTTCGTTTGGCATCGGCCGTGAGTTGCAGACTGGTCGAACGGCGCAGCAGCCCGTCGAGTTCATAAATGCCGGCAACCACCGGAGCCCGCAGTGCGGGCTTGAGATCAATTGCGGCTTGCGTTGCATTGCTCAGAATCTTGTCGGACAAAGTTGTCTGCCCCTGAGGCGGCAGACCACAAACCTTGGCCAGCACTTCCTCGGAAGTCTCAAAATCAAAACCCGGGATCTCCAGAAGATTGGCCAGAACCCGCAGCACTTTCCAGGCAGGCCTGGTTTCGCCCAGTGGCTTGACCACCGCATGGAAACTCTGGACTCGTCCTTCAGCGTTGACAAAAGTACCGGACGTTTCAGTGAACGGAGCAATCGGCAGCAAGACGTCGCTGAACGCCATGTTCGTCCTGAACGGGCTGAGCGTCACCACCATCGCGGCCTGCTTCAGACCGTCCACCGCAGCGGCGCCGGCCGCCGAATCAAATTCAGGCTCGTTGTTCAGCAAGAGCACCGCCTTCAAGGCGCCAGCGAGCATCTGCCCTGCGTTCTTGCCATCGGCTCCCGGCAGCGCCGCAGCGAGCTGAGCACCCACCGTGTTGGCCGCTTCCGTCAAATAACCCACGCTGGCACCCGTTTGCTCACCAATCCAGTTGGCCAGCGCCAGCAGACTCGATGCCCTGGCATGATGGGCCGCGCCGTTGCCCAGCAGGACCGCCTTGCGCTCACCCGTCAACAGGGACTTGGCGATGGCTTTGGCGGAGTCACTTGCAACGCCACCAGCCGGCGCCGCGACGCCCTTCTCGGCGGCCACGGCTGCAGCTACATCAGCGAGCGCCTGCACCCAACTGGTGTCGCTCGCCAACAAGGTGTTCGCAACCGGCATCGCCCAGTCTTGTGCGGCTGAGCCAATCACACTCAGTACGCAGCCACCACGGACGGCCTGGCGAATTCTTTGCGCAAACAGCGGGTGATCCTTGCGCAGATTGGAACCTACCACCAGCGCGCTTTGCAGGGTCGACAGGGAAGCGATGGTGCGCCCCAGATGGCGAATCCCTTCGACTGCCGGAAACTCAGCGTTGCGCAGACGGTAATCAACGTTCGGGCTGCCCAGCGCGCTCATCAGGGAACTGGCAAGAAACAATTCTTCCAGCGTGCTGTGCGGACTGACCAGCGCGCCTATGCTCGCCGCGCCGTGCTCCTTCTTGATTCCCTTCAAGCCCTTGGCGACATAGGCCAGAGCCGTCTGCCAGTCGACGGCAACCCAGGCACCGCCCTGTTTGAGCATGGGACTGGTCAAGCGCTCATCGCTGCTTAATGATTCGTAGGAGAAGCGATCGCGGTCGGCAATCCAGCATTCGTTGACGGCTTCGTTTTCCAGCGGAACAACGCGCATCACCTTGTTGTTCTTGACCTGCACAATCAGATTGGCGCCGGTCGAGTCATGCGGGCTGACCGACTTGCGCCGTGCCAGTTCCCAAGTACGTGCACTGTAACGGAAGGGTTTGCTGGTGAGCGCGCCGACCGGGCAGATGTCAATCATGTTGCCCGACAGTTCAGAGTCCACTGACTGGCCGACGAAAGACTCGATTTCGGCATGCTCGCCGCGGTGCGTCATGCCCAGTTCCATCACGCCGGCCACTTCCTGACCAAAACGGACGCAACGGGTGCACTGGATGCAGCGGCTCATTTCCTGCATCGAAATCAGGGGTCCGACCTGCTTGACCGCGACAACCCGTTTTTCTTCTTCGTAGCGCGAAGCGGAGCCACCGTAACCGACCGCCAGATCCTGCAACTGGCACTCGCCCCCCTGGTCGCAAATCGGGCAGTCCAGCGGGTGATTGATGAGCAGGAACTCCATCACGGACTTCTGCGCCTTGACAGCCTTCTCGCTGCGCGTGCGAATCACCATGCCCGGGGCCACCGTGGTGGCGCAAGCCGGCATCGGCTTGGGCATCTTCTCCACATCGACCAGACACATGCGGCAACTGGCTGCGATGCTGAGCTTCTTGTGATAGCAGAAATGCGGAATGTAGGTGCCCGCCTGATCGGCCGCATGAATGATCGTGCTGCCTTCAACAACCTCTATCTTCTTGCCGTCGAGTTCAATTTCAATCATATTGGGACTCGTTCAGACGTAAGCCGGGACCATGCAGGTCTTGTGCTCAACGTGATACTCAAATTCAGGACGGAAATGCTTCAACATGGCCCGCACCGGCATCGCCGCTGCATCGCCGAGTGCGCAAATGGTTCGCCCCATGATGTCCTCGGCCACGTTATCCAGCAGATCCATGTCGCTTGGCCGCCCCTGCCCGTTTTCAATGCGCTCCACCACCCGGTACATCCAGCCAGTACCCTCGCGGCACGGTGTGCACTGGCCGCAGGATTCATGCATGTAGAAGTAACTCAGACGCTGCAGGCTCTTGACCATGCAACGGCTGTCGTCCAGCACGATGAGTGCGCCGGAGCCCAGCATGGAACCGGCCTTGGCAATGGAGTCATAGTCCATCGTGCAGTCCATCATGATCGAGCCCGGCAGGATGGGCGTGGACGAGCCCCCCGGAATCACCGCCTTGAGCTGACGACCCTTGCGTACACCGCCAGCGAGTTCGAGCAACTTGGAAAAAGGCGTACCCATCGGGATTTCGTAATTGCCCGGCAGTTCAACGTCACCACTGACCGAATAGATCTTGGTGCCACCGTTGTTCGGCTTACCGCATTCCAGATAGGCCTTGCCGCCGTGGTTGATGATCCAGGGCACGGCCGAAAAGGTTTCGGTATTGTTGATGTTGGTTGGCTTGCCATACAAACCATAGCTCGGCGGGAACGGCGGCTTGAAACGCGGCTGCCCTTTCTTGCCCTCGACCGATTCCAGCAAGGCGGTTTCTTCGCCACAAACATAGGCACCGAAGCCGTGAAAGGCATGCAGCTGAAAACTGAAACCGCTGCCCAGAATGTTGTCGCCCAGGAAACCGGCCGCGCGCGCTTCCGCCAGCGCCTCTTCAAAACGTTCGTAAATCTGGAAAATTTCGCCGTGAATGTAGTTGTAGCCCGTGCCGATATTCATCGCATAAGCGGCAATCAGCATGCCTTCAATCACGATGTGCGGGTTGAATTGGAGGATTTCGCGGTCTTTACAGGTACCGGGCTCGCCTTCGTCCGAATTGCACATCAGGAACTTCGGCCCGGCAAACTGACGTGGCATGAAACTCCACTTCAGGCCAGTGGGGAAACCGGCGCCGCCGCGCCCACGCAGACCGGACTCCTTGACCGTCGCGATCACCTGGTCGGGGGTCAGGCCCTCGCCACCATCCTTGCCAAGAACCTTGCGCAGCGCCTGGTAGCCGCCGCGCGCCTGATAGTCCTGCAAACGCCAGTTGCTGCCATTCAGGCCAGCCAGAATCTGTGGGCTGATGTGACGCCCGTGGAAACAGGTCTGCGCACCGCTGGATTGAAACTGGGCGAGGATATTTTCAAGCGCCATTATTTATTCCCCTGGGCGCGCAGGCCGTCGACCAGTTGATCGAGTTTGTCGTCACTCATGAAACTGCACATGTGACGGTCGTTCACCAGCAGCACAGGGGAGTCGGCGCAAGCGCCCAGACACTCGCACTGCTGGAGTGTGAACAGGCCGTCAGCGGTGGTCTCTCCCATGCCGATGTCGAGTTTTTCCTCCAGGTGCTTGAGAGCACGGCCGCCATCGCGCAACTGGCACGGCAGATTGGTGCAAACATTGAGCTTGTACTTGCCCACCGGTTGCTGGTTGTACATGTTGTAGAAAGAGGTGACCTCGTGCACGGCGATCGGCGCCATGCCAAGATAGTCAGCCACCAGCTTTTCGCTCTCGGCACTGACGTAGCCGAGTTCCTGCTGAACGATGGCCAGACAAGCCATGACGGCTGACTGTTTCTGGTCAGCCGGGTATTTGGCAACTTCTGTAGCGAAGCGCGCTTTGGACTCTTCGGAAATCATCGATCAACTTCCCCAAACACAATATCCAACGAACCGATAATGGCCACGGCATCACCAATCATGTGACCGCGCCCCATTTCACCCAGCGCTGCCAGATGAACAAAAGCGGGCGGACGAATCTTCATGCGGTACGGCTTGTTGGCACCGTCACTGATCATGTAGATGCCAAATTCACCCTTCGGATGCTCAATGGTGGCGTAGGCCTCGCCCTCGGGCACACAGAAACCTTCCGTGAAGAGCTTGAAGTGATGGATCAACTCTTCCATATTGGATTTCATGGATTCACGGCTAGGCGGTGCCACCTTGTGGTTGTCGGTAATAACCGGGCCTGGATTGACGCGCAACCAGTCGACGCACTGCTTGACGATGCGGTTGGACTGCTTCATCTCCTCCATGCGTACCAGATAGCGGTCGTAGTTATCGCCGGTCTTGCCCACCGGAATATCAAAGTCGAGCTTGTCATAGACCTCGTAGGGCTGCTTCTTGCGCAGATCCCAGGCTACGCCGGAGCCACGCAGCATCGGACCGGAAAAGCCCAGATTCAGTGCGCGTTCGGGCGATACCACACCGATGCCCACGGTGCGCTGCTTCCAGATCCGGTTGTCGGTCAGCAGCGTGTGGTACTCGTCCAGACAACCCGGGAAACGCTGCGTGAAATCGTCAATGAAGTCGAGCAAACTACCATCGCGTGCACGATTGAGTTGCGCTGTCGACTTGGCACTGCGAATTTTGTTGGGCTGATGTCGCGCCATGGTGTCAGGCAGATCGCGATAAACGCCGCCCGGACGGAAGTAGGCAGCATGCAGGCGCGCTCCGCTGACCGCCTCGTACATGTCAAGCAGGTCTTCCCGTTCCCGGAATGCGTACAACATCACCGTCATCGCGCCGCAGTCCAGCGCCCCAGCGCCGACGCACAGCAAATGGTTGAGCAAACGCGTAATTTCGCAGAACATGACGCGGATGTACTTGGCGCGCTCCGGCACTTCGAGGCCCAGCATCTTCTCGATCACCAGGCAGTAGGCGCTCTCATTGCACATCATCGACATGTAGTCGAGCCGGTCCATATAGGGCAGCGCCTGGATATACGTCTTGCCCTCAGCCAGCTTTTCAGTGGCACGGTGCAGCAGGCCGATATGCGGGTCGGCGCGTTGGATCACTTCGCCATCGAGTTCCAGCACGAGACGCAAAACGCCGTGCGCAGCCGGATGTTGCGGTCCGAAGTTGAGAGTGTAGTTTTTGATTTCAGCCATATTCGGTGCTGTCAGTCTTGTCATGCCGGGTCTGACCCGGCATCCATGGATTGCGGTTCAAGCCCGCAATGACATTCCTTTAATGCAGGCCTCCGTAGTTGTTTTCACGGATGACACGCGGCGTAATCTCGCGCGGCTCGATCGTGACCGGTTGGTACACAACGCGCTTCTGCTCTGCGTCGTAACGCATTTCGACGTGACCCGAAATCGGGAAATCCTTGCGAAAGGGGTGACCAATAAAGCCATAGTCGGTCAGGATTCGACGCAAATCGGTATGACCTTCAAAGACGATGCCAAACAGATCAAATGCTTCACGCTCGAACCAGTTGGCAGAATTCCAGACATCGCACACCGACTGGACGACCGGAAAACCGTCATCAGGTGCAAAAACCTTGAGCCGCACGCGCTGATTCAGGCTGATCGATAGCAGATGCGACACGATGCAGAAACGCAGGCCACTCTGGGGTTCATCCTTGTAGGTGGAGTAGTCGACTCCGCACAAATCCATCAACTGCTCAAATCGGCAATTCGGATCATCACGCAGAATCTTTGCGGCTTGCAGATAGTCAGCCGCATCAACGACGATGGTGAGTTCGTCCAGTCGAATCACACTGGACTTGAGCAAGCTGCCCAAGGCTGCATCAACACTGGCTTTGGTGGTCTGTGGACTTACAGCGTAGGTTGTCATCGCCATCCCTTCAGGTGCGTGCAATGGTTTGCGTGCGGCGAATCTTGTACTGCAACTGAATGATGCCGTACAGCAAGGCTTCTGCCGTCGGCGGACAACCGGGCACATAAATATCAACCGGGACGATGCGATCACAGCCCCGCACCACAGAGTAGCTGTAGTGGTAGTAGCCGCCGCCGTTCGCGCACGAGCCCATCGACAACACCCAGCGAGGCTCGCTCATCTGGTCATAAACCTTGCGAAATGCCGGTGCCATCTTGTTGCACAGGGTGCCGGCCACGATGATCAGGTCGGCCTGCCGTGGACTGGCCCGGAACACTTCGGCACCAAAGCGGCTGATGTCATAGCGCGCTGCAGCAGAATGCATCATCTCTACCGCGCAGCATGCCAGTCCAAAAGTCATGGGCCAGATCGAACCGGTCTTGGCCCAGTTCACCACCGAGTCGAAACTGGTAGTGACAAAGCCCTCTTTCAATACGCCTTCAATCATCGCGTCATTCCCAGTCAAGGGCCCCTTTTTTCCACATGTACACAAAGCCGACGACAAGAATGCCGACAAACTCCATGATGGCCCAAAATCCAAGCGCGCCAATGTCCTTGAGCGACACTGCCCAGGGAAACAGGAAAGCAATTTCGAGGTCAAACAGGATGAACAGAATGGCTACCAGGTAGTAGCGCACGTCAAACTTCATGCGCGCATCTTCGAAAGCTTCGAAGCCGCATTCGTAAGGAGAATTTTTTGCGGGATAAGGTCGATTCGGCCCGAGGATGTAACCGATCACCTGTGGGGCGATGCCAACTCCCAAGCCGACCAGAATGAACAGGAAAATTGGCAAATACTGATCAAGATTCATCGGACGATTTTGACCCAAGTTTTTGCTTGGTGCTTTGATCCACATCAAGCAGGTCTGTCTGGTGCCTTCGGCGAGACTCGAACTCGCACAGCTTTCGCCACTACCCCCTCAAGATAGCGTGTCTACCAATTTCACCACGAAGGCGGTTT
>JBAXFI010000084.1:0-10906 GCA_037139995.1 Comamonadaceae bacterium
AGATTGCCGTTTCATTGATCCACGTCATGCATCACCCTGGTCGCAAGGGTGACAAATTCAGTTAAGCTTCGCGTCGCAGTGTTTCCCTGGGCTCGGCCTCGGGGAGGTGCAGCACTACTGTGCAAAATTCAAGTTGAGGAGTTGCTTCATGCAAACTGGCGTACCTAATGGGACGACGTCGGGAACCACCCCGGCCGCCGTTGCCCCCGAGACAAAAGCAGGACAGCGCATCGGCGTACCTCGCGAAATATTCCCTGGTGAGAAACGCGTCGCTACCGTCCCCGAAGTGGTCGAAAAGCTGATCAAGCTCGGCTTCGCCGTCTCGGTGGAGACCGGTGCAGGCGATGCGGCGAACTGTTCCGACGACGCCTATCGGGCAGCCGGCGCACAGATCGCCGATAGCGCTGCTGCGCTCTGGGCCAGTTCAGACATCGTGTTCAAGGTCTGCGTTCCGACGCCGGCCGAAGTTGACATGATGCGCGAAGGCGGCATCCTGATCGGCTTCATCTGGCCGGCGCAAAACCCGGAATTGATGCAGCAGCTCACCGCCAAGAAGGCGACCGTGCTGGCCATCGATGCGCTGCCGCGTATGCTGAGCCGTGCCCAGAAGATGGACGCGCTGACTTCGCAAGCCGGTGTCGCCGGCTACCGTGCGGTGATTGAGGCTGCCAACGCTTTTGGCCGCTTCTTCAACGGCCAGATTACGGCTGCGGGCAAGGTTCAGCCTGCCAAGGTCTTTATCGCCGGCGCCGGTGTGGCTGGCCTGGCGGCCATCGGCACTGCGGCCGGTCTGGGCGCCATCGTGCGTGCCAACGACACCCGTGCCGAAGTGGCCGATCAGGTGGTTTCGCTGGGCGGCGAATTCGTCAAGGTCGATTACGAGGAAGAAGGCTCCGGCGGCGGCGGTTACGCCAAGGTCATGAGTGAGGGCTTCCAGCAGGCCCAGCGCGACATGTACGCCAAGCAGGCGCGTGAGGTGGACATCATCATCACCACCGCGCTGATCCCTGGCAAGCCCGCGCCCAAGCTGATCACCGCAGAGATGGTCAAGAGCATGAAGCCCGGCAGTGTCATTGTTGACATGGCGGCGGAGCGCGGCGGCAACTGCGAACTGACCGTTCCGGGTGAGGCCGTGGTCAGACACGGCGTGACCATCGTTGGCTACACCGATCTGGCCTCGCGTCTGGCCAAGCAGTCCTCCACGCTGTACGGCAGCAACCTGTGGCGTCTGGCTGAAGAACTGTGCAAAGCCAAGGACGGCATCGCCAACGTCAACATGGAAGACGACGCCATCCGCGGTCTGACCGTGACCAAGGACGGCACCATCACCTGGCCGGCGCCAGCACCCAAACTACCGGCTGCCGCTACAGCGCCAGCCAAACCCTCTGCTGCGCCTGCGGCCAAGAAGGGCGGGCATGGTCACGGCGCTGGCGGCGGCGAACCCATGGCCGGCAGCAAACTGGCCATCGTGTTCGGCGTTGCAGCAGCACTGTTCTGGCTCGTTGGCAACAGCGCGCCACCGGCATTTTTGTCGCACTTCACGGTCTTTGTGCTGGCCTGCTTCGTTGGCTACATGGTGGTGTGGAACGTCAAACCGGCCCTGCACACGCCGCTGATGAGCGTGACCAACGCCATTTCCAGCATCATCGCCATCGGTGCGCTGGTGCAGATTTCACCACTGGCTGGAGCCGTGGGGCGACCCAACGACTGGATAAGTTGGGTAGCGGCAGCGGGCATTGTGCTCACCGCCATCAATATGTTCGGCGGCTTCGCCGTCACCCAGCGCATGCTGGCCATGTTCCGCAAATAAGGGAGGCAATTCATGTTTACTACAGAACTGGCAACCGTCTCCTACATTGGGGCTACGATTCTTTTCATCCTGAGCCTGGGTGGTTTGTCGAACCAGGAAACCGCTCTGCGCGGCAACCTCTACGGCATGATCGGCATGGCGCTGGCCGTGCTGGCAACCATCTTTGGTCCGCAAGTCACTTGGGCCGGTATTCCCTGGATCATCGCTGCCATGCTGATCGGTGGCTCCATCGGTTTGTACGCAGCACGCACCGTGCAAATGACGCAGATGCCCGAACTGGTGGCCTTGATGCACAGCATGGTCGGTCTGGCCGCCATGCTGGTGGGTATTTCCACCTTCATCGACCCCGAGGCCTCCAAGGGTTTCGTCGGTGCCGCCAAATCCATTCATGAGATGGAGATTTACATCGGCATTCTGATTGGTGCGGTCACGTTCTCGGGCTCCGTCATCGCCTTTGGAAAACTGTCAGGCCGCATCGGTGGAAACCCGCTGCTGCTGCCGGGTCGGCACTGGCTGAACCTGGTCGGCCTGCTGGTGGTGATTTATTTCGGTCGCGAGTTCATGAACGCCCACAGCATTCAGGACGGCATCATGCCGCTGGTGGTGATGACCGTGATTGCCTTGCTGTTTGGTATCCACATGGTGATGGCCATTGGTGGCGCCGACATGCCGGTGGTGGTCTCCATGCTCAACAGCTATTCCGGATGGGCTGCAGCGGCCACCGGCTTCATGCTGTCGAATGACCTGTTGATCGTAACGGGTGCCTTGGTGGGTTCGAGCGGCGCCATTCTGTCCTACATCATGTGCAAGGCGATGGCACGCAGCTTTATCAGCGTGATCGCGGGTGGATTCGGCACCGCGAGTGCAGCGCCCAAGCCGGCTGGTGATCCTTCGCAGCCGGCGGGCGAGGTGACCCCGGTCAGCGCTACCGAGACCGCTGAGTTGCTGCGTGAAGCCAAGAGCGTCATCATCGTTCCGGGTTACGGCATGGCCGTGGCGCAGGCGCAGCACACGGTGTACGAGATCACCAAGTTTCTGCGTGCCAAAGGCGTCAACATCCGTTTTGGTATTCACCCGGTGGCCGGGCGCATGCCAGGCCACATGAACGTGCTGCTCGCCGAGGCCAAGGTGCCCTACGACATCGTCTTCGAAATGGACGAGTTGAACGACGACTTCCCCAAGACCGATGTGGTGATGGTGATCGGCGCCAACGACATCGTGAATCCGGGTGCGCAGGACGACCCAAGCAGCCCGATTGCCGGCATGCCGGTGCTCGAGGTCTGGAAAGCCAAGACCTCCATCGTGATGAAGCGGTCCATGGCCTCGGGTTACGCTGGCGTTGACAACCCGCTGTTCTACAAAGAGAACAACCGCATGTTGTTCGGCGATGCCAAGAAAATGCTCGACGAAGTGCTGACCGTCTTGAAAGCCTGATAATCTGTAGGGAAGCCCGTCGCTGATGAGGCGACGGGCTTTTTTTTTGGAGACAAGCATGACAGATCGCATTTGGCTCAAGAGTTATCCACCCGGGGTTCCCGCAGATCTGGATACATCGCAGTATCCGTCGCTGGTCGCCTTGATGGAGGAGAGTTTCAAGAAGTACGCCAGTAAAACGGCCTACAGCTTCATGGGCAAGGACGTGAGCTATGGCCAGACTGACAGCCTGAGCCAGGCTCTTGCCGTTTACCTGCAGAGCCTGGGTCTGGTCAAGGGGGACCGGGTCGCGATCATGATGCCCAATGTGCCGCAGTACCCGGTGGCCGTGGCCGCCATCCTGCGCGCCGGTTTCGTGGTGGTCAATGTCAATCCGCTCTACACACCGCGTGAGTTGGAGCACCAGCTCAAGGACTCCGGCTCGAAGGCGATTGTGATCATCGAGAACTTTGCCGCCACGCTGGAAAAGTGCATCACGCACACACCCGTCAAGCACGTGATCCTGTGCGCCATGGGTGACCAGCTTGGTCTCTTGAAGGGTGCGCTCGTCAACTATGTGGTGCGCAACGTCAAGAAGATGGTGCCAGCCTACAGTCTGCCCGGCGCCGTGCGTTTCAATGCGGCCGTGGCCAAGGGCAGCAGCGGAAAGCTCAAGCCGGTCCAGATCAAGCCCGACGATGTGGCTGTGCTGCAGTACACCGGTGGCACCACCGGCGTTTCCAAGGGAGCGGTGCTGCTGCATCGCAATGTGATTGCCAACGTGCTGCAGTCCGAAGCCTGGAACCAGCCGGTCATGAAACTGTTGTCACCCAATGAGCAGCCGACCGGCGTCTGCGCCTTGCCGCTCTATCACATCTTTGCTTTTACCGTCGGCATGATGCTGTCCATGCGCACCGGCGGCAAGCTGATCCTGATTCCCAATCCGCGCGACATTCCGGCGGTTCTGAAGGAACTGTCCAAACACGTCATTCACAGCTTCCCCGCTGTCAACACCTTGTTCAATGGCCTGGCGAATCATCCCGACTTCAATACGGTGGACTGGAGCCACCTGAAAGTCTCGGTCGGTGGCGGCACGGCGGTGCAAAGCTCGGTTGCCAAAATCTGGTTTGAGAAGACCGGCTGTCCGATCTGCGAAGGCTATGGCCTGTCCGAGACCTCGCCCTCGGCCAGTTGTAACCCGGTCACAGCCAAGGAATACACAGGCACCATCGGCGTGCCCTTGCCCAGCACCTACCTGAAGCTGCTCGACGATGACGGCAAAGAGGTGGGTCCGGGCGAGTCCGGCGAAATCGCCATCAAGGGCCCGCAGGTGATGGCCGGCTACTGGCAGCGCCCGGATGAGACCGCCAAGGTCATGACGGCCGATGGCTTCTTCAAGTCAGGCGACATCGGCGTGGTTGATGAGCGCGGCTATTTCAAAATAGTTGATCGCAAGAAGGACATGATTCTGGTCAGCGGTTTCAACGTCTTTCCGACCGAGCTCGAAGACGTGGTCGGCCAGTGCCCTGGCGTCTTGGAGTGCGCTTGTGTCGGCGTCAAGGATGAGAAAACCGGCGAGGGCGTCAAGCTGGTCATCGTCAGGAAGGACCCGGAACTGACCGAGGCCCAGATTCGTGCCTACTGCAAGGAAAACCTGACCGGCTACAAACAGCCCAAGGTCATTGAGTTCCGCAGCGAGTTGCCCAAGACACCGGTCGGCAAGATCCTGCGCCGGGAGTTGCGGGACAAGACACAGTGAGCTTTCCATAAATCATGACGCACACAAAGGACCACACTGTCATGCTGGACTCAGCAATTGTCATCCCGGACCCAGCAGTTGTCATCCCGGACTTGGAATTTGTCATCCCGGACCTGATCCGGGATCCAGTGCTGCGCGACCACTGGATTGCGGATCGGGTCCGCAATGACAGCCGGGTCCGCAATGACAGCCAGGCGTGCAATGACAACCGGGCGCGCAATGCAGCATCCGTTCTTGTTGGGCGGCGTGACGAATTTCGGAGACATTGACAGCCATGAGCAACGGTATCGGCGCGCCGGTCTTTGGCGTCATCGGCGGCAGCGGTGTTTACGATATAGAAGGCCTGACCAATAAGCGCTGGCAGCGGGTCGATTCGCCTTTTGGCAAAGCATCCGACGAATTGCTGTTTGGCGAGTTGGACGGTCAGTCCATGGTGTTCTTGCCGCGTCACGGGCGCGGCCACCGGATTCCGCCCTCGGAAATCAACTATCAAGCCAATATCGATGTCATGAAGCGGTCCGGCGTGACCGATCTGGTCTCGGTCAGCGCGGTCGGATCGCTGCGCGAAGACCTGCCACCCGGCACCTTCGTCATCGTGGATCAGTTCATTGATCGCACTTTTGCCCGGCAGAAAAGTTTTTTTGGCACGGGACTGGTGGCTCACGTCTCGATGGCGCATCCGGTCTGCCGTCGGCTGGGGGACCATCTGGAAGCCGCGGCGCGGCAAGTGGGCATCAGCGCGGTGCGCGGTGGTACCTACCTGGTGATGGAGGGCCCGCAGTTTTCGAGTCTGGCCGAATCGCAGCTTTACCGCAGCTGGAACTGCGACGTCATCGGCATGACCAATATGCCTGAGGCCAAGCTGGCGCGCGAGGCCGAGATCTGCTACGCCACCGTGGCCATGGTGACCGATTTTGATTGCTGGCATCCCGGGCACGACGCCGTCACGGTCGAGGCGATTGTCAAGGTCCTGCTGGCCAATGCCGACAAGGCGCGCAGTCTCGTAAAAACGGTGGCACCGCGTCTGCACAGCGATGCTGCAGCTGGCGCCTGCTCCTGTCGCAGCGCCTTGCAGCACGCGCTGATCACGGCGCCAGATGCGCGTGACCCGGCGATGCTGCAGCGCCTGGACGCTGTGGCAGGGCGTGTTTTGGGGAACTGATGGCGCATCCTGCAGCCCGTGTGCCGGACTCTCAGGAGACGATCCGCAGCGCAATGGTGGTCGGCGCGCAGCGTTTGAGCGCACTCGGATTGAACCGGGGCAGCAGCGGCAATATCGGCGTGCGCCTGCCGCAATCCTTTCTTGTGACGCCCTCCGGCGTTCCAGCCGAAGAACTGCTGCCGCCGATGATGGTCGAGATGGATTTTGCTGGTGCGGTTCTGGGTGCGGGCAAGCCTTCAAGCGAGTGGCGTTTTCATCGGGATATTCTGGCTGCGCGAACCGAAATTGGCGCTGTGGTGCACACGCACTCGCGCTACGCCACTTCCCTGGCCTGTTTGCAGCGCGACATTCCGTCCTTCCATTACATGATTGCAGCCGCGGGTGGCGATACGATACGCTGCGCGCCCTACGCCCTGTTTGGCACGCAGGAACTATCGGACCTGGCCCTGCAGGCGCTGCGTGAGCGCAAGGCTTGCCTGCTGGGCAATCACGGCATGATCGCCCTCGGTGCCGATCTGAAGGCGGCGCTGGCGCTGACTCAGGAAGTGGAGTCGCTCGCCCAGCAGTACTGGACGGCGCTGCAACTCGGTGAACCTAACATTCTGTCGAGCCGGCAAATGCAGGACGTGATCGAAAAATTCATAAGCTATGGACCGGGCGCCAGCGCCTGAGGAACGATGAATCAAGCAGTGGATGAAAGCCGCAAGGTCGAGACGCTCCGATGGCGCGACGCCGCGCTTGAAATGATAGACCAGCGGGTGCTGCCGGCGCACTTTGAGTACCTGCGCTACGGCAATGCTGATGAAGTGGCGCAGGGCATACGGACTATGGTGGTGCGCGGTGCGCCCGCCATCGGTTGCGCCGCCGCCTACGGCGTGGCGCTGCAGGCCATCACGCTGCGTCAGGCGAGCCGGGCCGATTTTGACCTTGGTCTGGAAAAGGCATTCACCGTACTGGCCGAGAGCCGGCCAACGGCGGTCAACCTGTTCTGGGCGCTGGCGCGCATGCGCCGCGTCTGGCAGGCCAGCCAGCAGCGCAGCGTCGCCGAGATGGCCGACATCCTGCTAGGAGAGGCGCACGAAATCAGCGCCGAAGACGTCCGCATCAACCGCGCCATGGGTGCCTATGGAGCTGCCTTGCTGAAGGACGGCGATCGGGTGCTGACCCACTGCAATGCCGGCGCGCTCGCTACGGCCGGTCACGGCACTGCGCTGGGAGTGATCCGCTCGGCAGTCGAGAGCGGCAAGCGCATCTCGGTGATTGCCGACGAGACGCGCCCCTTCCTGCAGGGCGCACGCCTGACCGCCTGGGAGATGGTGCAGGAAAAAATCCCGGTGACACTGATCACCGACAACATGGCGGGCCACCTGATGAGCCACGGCGAAGTGGACGCCGTCATCGTCGGCACAGACCGCGTTGCCGCCAACGGCGACGTGGCCAACAAGATCGGCACCTACATGGTGGCGGTGCTGGCGCGGCGCCACGGCATTCCTTTTTACGTTGCCTGTCCGCTCTCCACCATTGATCTGGCGGTCCCGGATGGCGGCGCCATTCCGATTGAAGAACGTGCGGCGCATGAGGTCACCGGCTTTCGCGACTGCCAGTGGGCTGCCCAGGGAGTGCAGGTACGCAATCCGGCCTTCGACGTGACGCCGGCCGAACTGGTGACGGCCTTGATTACCGAAAGAGGCGTGCTGTACCAACCCGACAGGGAAAGCATCGCCAGCTTGCAGTTCAACGCCTGACTCGCTACGTCATTGCGGGCCCCTGATTTGTCATTGCGTCCCCGGATCAGGTCCGGGGTTTCAGCACCCGCAATCCAGTGTTGGCGTGGCACTGGATCCCGGATCAAGTCCGGGATGACAGTTGCTGGTCCGGGATGACAAAGCTGCCCCTACTTCAGCCAGCCGCGCTTCCTGAAGTACCACATGGGCACCAGCGCGCTCGCGACCATCAGCGCTAATGCATAGGGGTAACCCAGCGTCCATTCGAGCTCCGGCAGGAACTTGAAGTTCATGCCGTAGATGCTGGCAATCAGCGTGGGCGGCAGCAGCGCCACGCTGGCAACCGAGAAAATCTTGATGATCTTGTTCTGGTTGATATTGATGAAACCGACGGTGGCGTCCATCAGGAAGTTGATCTTGTCGAACAGGAAGGCAGTGTGCGAATCGAGCGAGTCCATGTCGCGCAGAATCTGCCGCGCTTCTTCAAACTGTTCGGCATTGAGCATCTTGCTGCGCATCATGAAGCTGACGGCACGCCGGGTGTCCATCACGTTGCGCCGGATCCGGCCGCTCAAGTCTTCGTGGCGCGCAATGGCGCCCAGCACTTCGCCGGCCAGCGCGTCGGTCATGTCGCCCGAAAGCACTTTGGTGCTGACTTTCTCCACATCGTCGTAAACGCTTTCCAGGGTGTCGGCGGAGTATTCGGCGTCCGCGTCAAAGAGCTTGAGCAGCACTTCCTTGGCGTCTTCGATCAGCCCCGGGGCCCGGCGTGCCCGCATGCGCAGCAGGCGAAACACGGGGACGTCCTCGTCGTGAATCGAGAACAGCACGCCTTTGCTTTTGAGTTCCGGGTTTTCCAGGTTCAGGATGAAGGCGACGCGCACGGTGCGCGGTTCGGTCTCGTCGGCGATCAAAAAGTCGCTGCGGATGTGCAATTCGCCGTTCTCCTCGCGGTAAAAACGTGCGGATTCCTCGATGTCTTCGTCCATCGCGTCTTCCGGGATGGACAGTCCGTAATATTGCTTGACCCAACGCTTCTCTTCCAGCGTGGGTGACTCAAGGTCAACCCAGATCGGCTGGAATTTGGACAATTCTTCCAGGGCCTCGATTTCTTCCTGGAACAGCCGGCCGTTGGCGAGCGTGAAGATGTTGAGCATGGCTTACTCCCTCATAGTGGATTGCATCTGGCAGGTTTGCGGGTTTCGGCTTTCAACCCCGATGCAGTCAAGGGAATTGAAAGCTAACGACTGGGAACGGGTAACAAGGAGTTTTCTCCGGTAATTGAGGTGGCGAAATTATCGCACTGCGCCGCGGCTTGCGCTGTGCAGAAATATTTCTGAAAGTTCTGCTTTAATTGCATTGCGTCAACAAATGCTATTGCACTTTAAACGCACAGGGGGCATAGTGAATTCGTTGAAATCTTTTTTAACACGCAACGCAACTGGAGAGTATTTATGAACCTGACGATCAGCGGCCACCATCTTGAAGTTACACCCGCACTGCGCAGCTATGTCACTAGCAAGCTTGATCGGATCGTTCGGCATTTTGACCAGGTGGTCGACGTCAAGGTGTTGCTGACTGTGGAAAAGCAGAAGGAGAAGGAGGGTCGACAGCGAGCGGAGTGCAACATCCACGTCAAGGGCTCCGATATTTTTGCCGAGAGCTCGGACGCTGACCTTTATGCCGCCATCGATGAGTTGGTGGACAAGCTCGATCGCCAGGTGGTGCGGCACAAAGACCGCCTGCAGGACCATCACCACGAAACGCCGAAACGCGAGGTGCAGGCTTGAGGGCATAATCTGGCCCTGAATCATGAACCGACTCTCCAACATCCTGAGTGCCGAGCAAGTGCTTGTGCAGGTTGAAGCCAGCAGCAAGAAGAGAGCCTTCGAGGAGGCCGGGCTGCTGTTTGAACGGCTGCATGGACTGAGCCGGGCTCTGGTGACCGACAGCCTGTTTTCCAGGGAGCGACTGGGCTCCACCGGGCTCGGGCATGGTGTGGCCATACCGCATGGCCGTATCAAGGGCCTGAAAGCGCCGATGGCGGCGGTTTTTCAGCTGGCGGCGCCGATTATCTTTGACGCCCCCGATGAACAGCCGGTGGCACTGCTGATCTTTCTGCTGGTCCCCGAAGCAGCAACGCAAAAGCATCTGGAAATTCTGTCGGAGATTGCCGAACTGCTGAGTGACGCTCCCCTGCGTGAGAAACTCTCCAACTGCGCCGACGCCGGCGAACTTCATGGCCTGATCGCCGGCTGGCGCTCGACCCAGCTGGCCTGATGCCGTGAAGCCCAACGTTGTCAGCGCCAACGTACTGTTCGAGGAATTTCGCAACACGCTGAAGTGGGAATGGGTGGCTGGGCTGGGCGCCTCCGAGCGGCGCTTTGACGAGGGTGCGGTGCGCGCTGCGCGCTCGGGCGCCGATCTGGTCGGCCACCTTAACTACATTCATCCCTACCGCATCCAGATTCTGGGTGAGCGCGAAATCGCCTACCTCACGAACGCTGGCGCCGACGACTGTGCGCGCCGGACTTCACGCATCGTGACACTGGAGCCGCCCGTCTTGGTACTGGCCGATGGCCAGCGCGCGCCGCCGGCATTGCTGACGATGTGCGAGGAGGCGCAAATCCCGATGTTTTCGGCGCAGGGGTCCTCGGCGTTTGTGATCGACGTGCTGCGTGCCCACCTGTCCAAGCATTTTGCCGATCGCTGCACCATGCACGGCGTGTTCATGGACATTCTGGGTCTGGGCGTCATGATCACCGGTGAGTCGGGCCTGGGCAAGAGCGAACTCGGTCTGGAACTTATTTCGCGCGGCAACGGTCTGGTAGCCGATGACGCAGTCGATCTTTATCGCATCAACCAGGACACCATCGAGGGCCGCTGCCCAGAATTGCTGATCAACCTGCTTGAAGTGCGCGGTATCGGTCTGCTCGATATACGCTGCATTTTTGGCGAGACAGCGGTGCGGCGCAAGATGCGTCTGAAGCTGATCGTGCACCTGGTCCGGCGCGAAACGCTGGAGCGCGACTACGAGC
>JBAXFI010000085.1:0-10832 GCA_037139995.1 Comamonadaceae bacterium
ATTGCCGCCATGGCCGAGCGCCTGGCCAATCTGGAAGACTTTGTTACCGACGAAGGCACCGGTGATTTGCCGCTGGATGCGCAGGGCATCGAAATGATGCTCGGGATGGATGCCTCCAATATCGACGTCGTCACCGACGGCGGATCCAAGCCGACACCAGCCATGATTTCATGGGCGCAGCAGCTGCAGGTGGGTGCCTGGTTTACGCTGGACCATAACGGACGGGTGGTGCAGGTGCAGTTTGTCTGGCGCAGCGAGCGCAAACACCTCAATCTGTTTGCTTCGAGCGACGGGCGCAGTTATTTGATCCAGGCCAGACGACTGGCTGCCTATCTGCAGGCGGGCCTGTTGGTGCCGCAGGAGCAGGAGGCGCTGACCGTGCGCGCCACGCGCGACGCGCTGGTCAAGCTCAACGCCAATCCGGAGCGTTTGTTGGGTTGAGCTATTTGACGCGCTGGAACAGGCCGCCAGGCAGGCGCGCCAATTCACCAGCAAGTTCAAGCGTCATCAATTGCGCCTGCAGCTGGGCCGTCTCCAGGCCCGAGCGTGCTTGCAGCGCGTCCAGCCCGACCGGATCGAAACCGACAAGCGCAAGCAAGTGCTGCGTCGGGTCGGGTCCACCGAGTTCGTCCTTGCCGCTGTTCGCGGCGCTGTGCCTGGCCGGCTGCGGCACAAAATCAAATTTCAGTTCTTCCAGAATGTCCTGCGCCGACTCGACCAGTTTGGCGCCCTGCTTGATCAGGGCGTGACAGCCCCGTGCCTGCGGTGAATGAATCGAGCCGGGGATGGCAAAAACCTCCTTACCCTGCTCCGCTGTCAGCCGCGCGGTGATCAGTGAGCCCGAGCGCAACGCGGCTTCCACCACCAGCGTACCCTGCGCCAAGCCGGCGATCAGGCGATTGCGTTTCGGAAAATTGGCGATCAAAGGGGGTGTGCCCAAGGGGTACTCGCTCAGCAACAGACCATGACGCGCGATCCGGTGCGCCAGTTCCAGATGCCGCTTGGGGTAGACGCGGTCCAGTCCGGTGCCGACCACTGCCACCGTCGCGAGTCGCTCCGATCCGACGGCCAGACTCTCCAGAGCGCCCTCGTGAGCGGCGCCGTCAATGCCGAGAGCCAGACCGGAGACGATGACGAGGCCTGCTTCTCCGAGCGCCCTGGAAAAGAGTCGTGCATTGATCGCACCCTGTGGCGTCGGGTTGCGACTTCCAACCACCGCCATGCTGTTGCGCAGCGCGTCGGCCAGGCCGGTGCCGGCGATGTTGCCGGCACCGAGCAGGTAGAGCATCAAGGGCGGATCGTCGATGGTCAGGAAAGAGGCGGGATAGTCTGTGTCACCGAGAACCAGAATCTGGCGCTGAGCGGCACCCGCGCCGGATTCCTGCAACCATTTCCAGCTCAGTTCGAGAAGTTCAGGCAATTGCGTCGGCGTCTGGCGCAGCGCCACGGCTTGAGTGCTGCTAACGACTTGACGCAGGGCCGTGGTCGACTGCTCGAATACGGATTGCGGTGGTCCGAACGCGCTGAGCAATTTGCGCGCCGTGATGTTGCCGACGCCGGGTGCCAGCGTCAGACGCAACCAGCCCTCAAGTTCGGGCCGCTGCATGGACTGCATGGCGCAGGCGGGCTCAGCGCGGGTTGACCAACCGGTCGCCGACGCGCGCGCTGTCGGTGATTTCAATAATCAGGGCGTAGGAAAGCCGGTCGAAAGTCTTGAATACCATCAGCAAGCCGTTGCGCTCATCGGGCAGTTTCAGCTCGGTTCGTGCGTCATCGGTCTTGTCAATCAGTCGTGCGCCATCCTTCAGAATGGCCAGCACATGTC
Organism: Comamonadaceae bacterium; assembly: GCA_037139995.1. Taxonomy (GTDB): domain Bacteria; phylum Pseudomonadota; class Gammaproteobacteria; order Burkholderiales; family Burkholderiaceae_C; genus Rhodoferax. Next base: position 1,826 of record JBAXFI010000085.1, read on the forward strand.
CGTTCTCGATACCGTCTCGCGTGCCCCGATTGATCGCGACCACCTGGTTTTGTGCTGCGTTGACGACGGCATTGCCGTACACGGAAACGATTCTGGCGTCCGTCGGGGTCTGCGGTGCATGCGGCACGTAATTAAGCAATTGCCGCTCTGGTTCGGGCAACAGCCGGTCGCCAACGCGAATTTCTTCTTTGGCTGCCGTGATGTCAATCGTGGCTGGAATGGTGTCGGTGCGGGTCTTGCCATCCTTGTCCTGCGACTGCTCGGTCGCCTCGCTGCGCGCCAGCAGGGCCTTGCCCAGATACTGTGCTTCCAAACCCAGAACCTCACCGGTGATCGGGTCTTTCAGTGCTGTCGCCTCACGAAATATCCGGTACATCTGCTGCTTCTGGCTGAGGTCATCCTTCAAGGCAGCATCGGCCGGCCCGCGGGCATAGGCGCGATCGCCTTTGGTCAGCAGGACGCGCCCTTCCTGCGTCGCCACGATGCGTGGCGCGGAGCGCATCACGCTTTCGTCAACGATCACCGGTTCTGCCAGATAGGGCTCGATCAAATGAAATTTCAGAGCCGGGACGGCGCCACTGCCCAGTGCTTCATAGCGGGTACGGGGCGACAAGCGTACCGTGGCCAGCGGCTCGGCGGCGCTTGCGGTGGCGCCGGTGACGGAAACGGCAGAATCGGCGACGCTGCGCAGGGTCGCTTGCCCGTCCTTCTTTTCCAGGTAGAGCCTTTGTCCGGGGTAAATCAGGTGCGGATTCTTGATATCGGCCAGATTCATGCCCCACAACTCGGGCCAGCGCCAGGCAGACTTCAGGAATAGCGTGGCGATGCCCCACAAGGTGTCGCCGCCCTTGACGCTGTAGCTATCAGGCGCGTTGGCGGCGAGCGCGCTCAGGGCAATGCCACTGTGCGCCACCTGGTCTGCCGTGGCCTTTTGCTGGGGCGTCACGCTAAGGGTCTGGGCCAGGGCAACTGGCGGCGCTGTCGCGAGCAATGCCAGGGTCAGGCTGGCGGACTGCGCCGCCACTTTGAATTTCGCGGTCCTGCTGTTTGTCATGATCGGTTGCACTGGGTTCCCTTGATAATCTGGCGCAATTTTGCTCTCAAGCCCTGCAGAGGGCAACGCTTTTAGGGGGCACGAGCCGGAGGGGGACATAAAAGTAGCGAAAATAGCGACATCTGGAATCCAATTAAAACATGGCTTTACTTACCCTTCTTTTCTTCCCTGATGCGCGATTGCAGACCGTCGCCAAGCCGGTTCCCGTCGTTGATCAACGCGTTCGCAGACTGGTTGCCGATATGCTGGAGACCATGTACGAGGCCAAGGGCATTGGCTTGGCCGCGACCCAGGTTGATGTTCATGAACGTGTGATCGTCATTGACGTATCGGAGCAACGCGACCAGGCTGTGGTGCTGATCAATCCCCAAGTGGTCTGGACCAGTTCGACAACCCACCTCAACGAGGAGGGCTGCCTGTCAGTGCCCGGTATTTACGACGGTGTTGAGCGCTTTGACGCAGTTACGGTGAACGCCCTCGACGCCATGGGGCGGTCCCGTGTCGTGCAGGCCGAAGGTTTGCTGGCGGTCTGCATCCAGCACGAGATGGACCACTTGCTGGGCAAGGTTTTCGTTGAATACCTGTCACCTCTGAAACGCAACCGGATCAAGAAGAAGATGCTCAAGGCACAGCGCGAGGAAGCCCGGTGAGACTGATTTTTGCCGGCACACCGGAATTTGCCCGGGTTGCGCTGGAACATCTGCAGCAGGGGGGTCACGAGCTTGCGCTGGTGCTGACGCAACCCGATCGCCCGGCCGGGCGTGGCATGAAGCTGCAGGCGTCAAGCGTCAAGCAGTACGCTGTCGAGCACGGCATCGCCGTGGCGCAGCCGCGCAGCCTGAGGCTCGATGGCAAGTACCCGCAAGAAGCTCAGGCGGCCAAAGCGGCCATCGAGGCGGCGCAGGCCGACGCCATGGTGGTGGCGGCCTACGGCCTCATCCTGCCGCAATGGGTCCTTGAAACACCACGTTACGGTTGTTTCAATATCCACGCCTCATTGCTGCCGCGCTGGCGCGGTGCCGCGCCGGTTCATCGTGCGATTGAAGCCGGCGACAGCGAGACGGCTGTCACCATCATGCAGATGGACGCTGGCCTGGATACCGGCGACATGTTGATGGCGCATACCGTGCCGATCGAGGCCGGCGATACCACGGGCAGCCTGCAGGACAGGCTGGCACAGCTGGGCGGACGGTTGATGCTGCTTGCCTTGCAAAAGGCCGAGGCGCAGGCCTTGAAGCCGGTGCCGCAGAGTACGCAAGGTGTCACTTACGCGCAGAAGATTGAAAAGAACGAGGCCGCCATAGACTGGCGGCAGGGCGCCGCTCAGATCGCACAGAAGGTGCGGGCGTTCAATCCGTTTCCCGGCGCTAGCACCACCTTGAATGGCGAAACCCTGAAAATCTGGATGGCGGTGCCGGCAGCCGTTGCGCCACCTGCGCAAGCGCCGCCGGGTACGGTCCTCATGGTGGATTCTCAGGGCCTCGCGGTCGCAGCGAAAGACTCGGTTGTCGTTATCACCGAATTGCAGCGCCCCGGCGGGAAACGCCTGCCGGTCGCCGAGTTTTTGCGCGGCAGCACGGTGCAGTCGGGTATGGTTTTCGAGAATCCGGCCTGATGTTCTTCCGGCCAAGCAATTACCGGCATCCGGAGTTTCGCCAGGGTGTCCTTGATTCGCTCGCGGTAGCACCAGGTATAGCGGCCTGGGGCCTGATGACCGGCGTGGCCATGATGAAGTCTGGCATGAGTACGCTGGAGGCTCTGCTGATGAGCGTCACCGTCTTTGCCGGCAGTTCGCAGCTGGCGGCCATCCCCCTGCTCACGGCGGGGGCACCGATGTGGGTGGTGCTGGCGACCGGCTTCTGTGTCAATCTTCGCTTCGTTGTTTTCAGCGCGCATCTGCGACCCTACATGATGCATCTGCCGCTGTGGCAGCGCCTGACCACCGGCTATCTGACAACCGATCTGAGTTATGTGCTGTTTACCAGGCGCTATCCGGAGCATGGTGGCAACAGCGTGCAGTTGCAGGACCAGCAGGCTTATCTGGCAGGCAATTGCGGCATCAGCTGGGTCGCCTGGGTGGGCTGCAGCGTGATCGGTGTGGTGCTGGCCAACTGGATTCCAACCGAATGGGGTCTGGGCTTTGCCGGCATTCTGGCCTTGCTCGGCATTCTGTGTTCACTGGCGTCGAGTCGCATGCGCCTGGTATCGGCGGGCGTGGCTGGCGCGGCGGCCGTTGCCGCCTTTGCCTTGCCCTTCAAACTCAATATTCTGGTCGCCATCGCGGCTGCCGTGGCGCTCTGCCTGACACTGGAAAAACCATGAACGTTCAGAGCGATCCCTGGACACTTCTCATCATCATCGGATTGGCCGGTGTGACGGTATTGACACGTTGCTTTTTCTTCATTTCCAGCAAACCCTGGAGCCTGCCCTCGTGGGCGCAGCGCGGCCTGCAGTACGCGCCGATTGCGGCGCTGGCGGCGGTCATCGCACCCGAAGTGCTGATGACGCAGGGGCAGTTCATCAGCAGTTGGCAGGACGCTCGTCTTTTTGCCGGCGCTGCCGGCGCGCTCTGGTTTTTCTGGCGCAAGGGTGCCGGCCAGGCCGTTCTGGGAACCATCATCGTCGGTATGGCGGTGTACCTGCCGCTGCACCTGGGACTCGGCTGGTAAGGCTGGGCACGGGCGCGCTTCTACAATCGATCCAGCAACATCATTTGACAGGCTATTCCATGAACGTTATTCGCTTTTCCGACCTCTGTGCCAGCGGCCAGATCAAAGGCCAGCGCGTCTTTATCCGGGCTGATCTGAATGTGCCGCAGGACGATGCCGGCCAGATCACGGAGGACACCCGGATTCGCGCCTCCTTGCCCTGTATCCGCATGGCGCTGGACGCGGGTGCCGCGGTGATGGTGACTTCGCATCTGGGGCGACCGACCGAGGGCGAATTCAAGGCCGCGGATTCGCTCGCACCGGTGGCTCGGCGCATGGCTGAACTGCTGGGACGCGAGGTGCCCCTGCTGGCCAACTGGGTTGACGGGGTCAGTGTGCAGCCAGGGCAACTGGTGCTGCTGGAGAACTGCCGCGTCAACCAGGGCGAGAAGAAGAACAAGGAAGAACTGGCAAGAAAAATGGCCGCCCTGTGCGATGTTTTTGTGCACGATGCTTTTGGCACGGCGCACCGCGCTGAAGCTTCCACTTACGGCATTGCGCAATTTGCCAAAGTAGCCTGTGCCGGCCCGCTGCTCGCAGCGGAGATGGATGCGATCACGCTGGCCCTGGCGAACCCGAAGCGACCACTGGTGGCCATCGTGGCGGGCTCCAAGGTTTCCACCAAGCTGACCATTCTCAAGAGCCTGGCGGCCAAGGTGGACCAGCTGATCGTGGGCGGTGGCATCGCCAACACCTTCATGCTGGCAGCCGGGCTCAACATTGGCAAGAGTCTGGCCGAGGCCGATCTGGTGAGCGATGCCAAGGCGGTGATCGAGGCCATGAAAGCGCGCGGCGCGGCGGTGCCGATTCCGACCGACGTGGTTACTGCCAAGAGCTTTTCTGCCGACGCCGTGGCGAGCGTCAAGGCGGCCAGCGATTTGGCAGACGACGACCTGATTCTGGACATCGGCCCGCAGACGGCTGCGCTGCTGGCAGCGCAGCTCAAGCAGGCCGGCACCATCGTCTGGAACGGTCCAGTCGGTGTCTTTGAGTTTGCGGCCTTCGAGAACGGCACCCGGGTCCTGGCGCACGCGATCGCCGACTCCAACGCTTTCTCCATCGCTGGCGGCGGCGATACCCTGGCCGCGATTGCCAAGTACGGCATTGAGAAGAGGATCAGCTACATCTCGACGGGTGGCGGGGCCTTCCTGGAAGTGCTGGAGGGCAAGACCCTGCCCGCCTTTGAAATCCTGACGCGTCGTGCCGCGGGGGCGGCATGATACCGCGGCGCGCCACCAAGATCGTCGCCACGCTGGGCCCGGCCTGTAGCGATCCAGCCCTGCTGGAGCAAATGCTCCGCGCCGGTGTCAATGTGGTGCGACTCAACTTCAGTCACGGCGTGGCGCAGGACCATATTGAGCGGGCACGTCTGGTGCGTGAAGTCTCGCTGCGTGTTGGCCGCGAAGTCGCCATCATCGCGGACCTGCAGGGTCCCAAGATCCGGGTGGGCAAGTTCGCACTGGGCAAGGTCATGCTTGAAGTCGGGCAAAAATTTGTGCTGGATGCTGCACGAACCGAACTGGGCGACATTGACGCCGTGGGACTGGACTACAAGTCACTGCCACGCGAGGTCAAGGCCGGCGATGTGCTCTTGCTCAACGACGGTCTGATCGTGATCACTGTCGATGCGGTCCGTGGGGACGCGATTCACACCACGGTCAACCTCGGCGGCGAGTTGTCGAACAACAAGGGCATCAACAGGCGCGGCGGCGGGCTCAGCGCGGCGGCGCTGACTGCCAAGGACATGGAAGACATCCGCACAGCAATGAGTTTTCAGGCCGACTACGTGGCGGTCAGTTTCCCGAAGAACGCCACCGATATGGAAATGGCGCGTCAGTTATGCAATGTGGCGGCTGGGGAGTATGGCCACAAACCGGGCCTGATTGCCAAAATCGAACGCGCTGAAGCGATCCCCAAGCTGCAGGAAATTTTGCTGGCCAGCGACGGCATCATGGTGGCGCGTGGCGACCTGGCGGTCGAAGTCGGCAACGCTGCGGTGCCGGCGCTGCAAAAGCGCATGATCAAGATGGCGCGCGAGTTCGACAAGGTGGTCATCACGGCGACGCAAATGATGGAGTCCATGATCAGCAACCCGGTGCCCACAAGGGCCGAGGTCAGCGATGTGGCCAATGCGGTGCTCGACGGCACCGATGCCGTGATGCTGTCGGCCGAAACGGCAGCCGGAAAATTTCCTCTTGAAACCGTGATCGAGATGGCGAAAATTTGCCATGCTGCCGAAGACAACGAAGAGTTCAAGCTGGAAGCAGATTTCAGCGGCAAGACCTTCAGCCGCATTGACCAGTCGATTGCCATGGGCGCCTTGTTCACGGCGCACCATCTAGGCGCCAAAGCCATCGTCGCCCTGACCGACAGCGGCTCGACCGCCCTGTGGATGAGTCGGCACCTGATCCATGTGCCGATTTACGCTTTGACGTCCAAGGTCGCCACACAGCGCCGCATGACGCTGTACCGCAATGTGCGTCCGCTCTTCATGGATACCAGTGCCGATCGCGATACTGCACTGGCTGAAGTCGAGAACAACCTGAAAACCCGCGGCCTGGTGCAAAAAGGCGATGTTTATGCCATCACCTGTGGCGAGCCGATGGGCGCGCCGGGTGGTACCAATATGCTCAAGATCTGCCGGGTTAGCTGACCGCGTAGATCGCGGCCAGCACAGGTTCTGTTTTCCCTTTGGCGCTGATGCTGATCCGCTCCTGGGCGGGGTCTGCCGGTTGACTCAGTGGACCGGCCAGCAACTGGCCACCTCGCGCGTGGTCGCACAGTCGTTTGGCCGTGTTGACGGTGTCGCCGATGACGTCGTGGATCTGGGCGGTTTGCGTGCCGAAGAATCCTTCCACCACCGGCCCCAGCCATAGCCCCGCTCCAGCAGTCAGTTGCATGGGTGCCAGGGTGGCGATGGCAGCGGCCAGCGCCCTGCGCATGAGCGGGATGGCCGACGCGTCGGCACGCAGCACCAGCAGCACCTCGTCGCCGCTCATCTTGGACTTGACCAGGTCGGCGCCGCAGGCTTCGAGGATCGCAGCGTAAAAGCCGTTGAGCATGCCGATCACCTGCTCAGGCGGGTGCGCCTCGCTCCACGCAGTAAAGCCGCGTACGTCGATGAAGCCGATGGCGCGCTCAACCCGGCTGGCGGCGTGGGTGCCGCTGTCGCGCAGCACGTCCTCGACCACCTGACTGCCAAAGCCCCAGCGTGACAGGGTCTTGAGCTGCTGCGTCAGATCGATGATCACACTCTGCTGTCGGCGCGCCAGCAGGGACAGTGAGATGTAGGCGCCGGCCTGCATGATGGCCAGGACGAACAGATAGAGGTGTGAGGATGAGGAAAAAAAGTCAAGAATGCCTTCCACCCACGGCATGCCCTTGACATCCAGCGCTATGTAAAAGAGCAGCGGCCCAAGAGCCTGTGCGGTGCGGGAAAGGCAAACACCGGCGACGGCGCGGCCTGGCTTGTCGTCGTGCTCCTCCAAAGCCGCACCCCATGCATACATCAACATCAGGACGATGAAGGTGAGGTGCTTGGGCCGGTCAAAAAATGAGATGCCTTCAATCAACGATTCCATCAGCGCATAAGCCGCTAAACCCACCAGGCGGCTCCACCAGGGCAGTGCCAATCCCTGAAACCTGCGCCGCGCGAGCCAGGCGCTTTGCCCCAAGGCCGCGATCGACAGCACGTAGACATCGGGCTTTGTGAACATGAAGTTCCATTCCCAAATGGCTTCCAGCATCAGCAGCAGCAGGGCAAGGTGACCCACACCCTGAAACAGGTCGGTCAGGAAAAAGCTTAACCAGGACCCCTTCAGGGTGGCATTGACTTGTTGGTCAAGGGAGTCTGTCTTTGGAATTTCCATGGAACACTTCAAGGGCAATTTTCATTCTATGACAAGGCTCGCACGGGCCGGGCATCCCATGGCCCGGGCTGCTGTCGAACCGTGTCGTTAAAATTCACTCAAGTCAGCAATCAATTCCCCCACTATCAAAGGACTTCATCATGGCTCTGGTCTCAATGCGCGAACTGCTCGATCATGCAGCCGCCAACGGTTACGGTATTCCCGCTTTCAACGTCAACAACCTGGAGCAGGTGCAGGCCGTCATGATGGCGGCCGATGAGGTGGGCGCACCGGTCATCCTGCAGGCCAGTGCCGGCGCCCGAAAGTACGCTGGCGAGGCCTTCATCAAGCACCTGATCCAGGCCGCCATTGAAGCCTATCCGCATATTCCGCTGGTGATGCACCAGGATCACGGGCAAAGCCCGGACGTCTGTCAGGGCGCCATCAACCTGGGTTTCAGCTCGGTCATGATGGACGGCTCGCTCATGGCCGATGGCAAGACGATTTCCAGCTACGAGTACAACGTTGAAGTGACGCGCAAGGTGGTTGATCTGGCGCACGCCACCGGCGTCACGGTGGAAGGCGAACTCGGTTGCCTGGGTTCACTGGAAACCATGAAGGGCGACAAGGAAGACGGCCACGGCACCGACTCCACCATGACGCGCGAGCAGATGCTGACCGACCCCGAGCAGGCGGCAGACTTTGTCAAGCGCACGCAGCTTGACGCGCTGGCCATTGCCATCGGTACCAGCCACGGCGCCTACAAGTTCACACGCAAGCCCACCGGCGACATTCTGGCCATCAACCGCGTGATGGAGATCAACAAGCGCATCCCGAACACGCATCTGGTGATGCACGGCTCCAGCAGCGTGCCGCAGGAGTCGCTGGCGATCATTCGCCAATACGGCGGCAACATGAAGGAAACCTATGGCGTGCCGGTGGAAGAAATCCAGAAGGCCATCAAGTTCGGCGTGCGCAAGATCAATATCGACACCGACATCCGGCTCGCCATGACCGGCGCCGTGCGCAAGTACATGTTTGAAAACCCGGAAAAGTTTGACGCCCGCGACTGGCTCAAGCCGGCCCGTGAGGCCGCCAAGGCGCTGTGCAAGCAGCGTTATCTGGAATTCGGTTGTGAAGGTCAGGCCAGCAAGGTCAAGGGCAACAGCCTGATCGTGGTGGCTGCTCAATACGCGCGGGGTGAACTGGCTCAGGTCGTGCGTTGATATGGCTGCTGCCCTGCACACTTCCATGCTCACCTCGCTGCCGCTGCTGGCCAGGGGCAAGGTGAGAGACAACTACGCTGTCGGCACCGACCGGATTCTGATGGTGGCCAGCGACCGGCTGAGCGCCTTTGACGTGATCATGGGCGAGCCCATTCCCGGCAAGGGCGCGCT
>JBAXFI010000086.1:0-10716 GCA_037139995.1 Comamonadaceae bacterium
TGACGGTCGATCCGATCCTGATGGCCGGCAGCCTGGTGATGGCGCTGCAAAGCGTCGTGTCACGCAACATCGATCCGACGCAGACCGCCATCGTGACGATCGGCTCACTCAATTCCGGCATGGCGTCCAACGTCATTCCCGAGAGCGCCAGCATGGGTTTGAGCGTGCGCTCCTTCAACCCCGAGGTGCGCGATCGCCTTCAGGAGCGCATCACCGACCTGGTCACACAGCATGTGCACGGCTATGGCGGCTCGGTCGAGATCAACTACGAGCGGGGCTGCCCGGTGCTGGTCAACAGCGTTACCGAAACTGCGTTCGCTTTGCAGGTAGCGAGCGAACTGGTCGGAGCGGAGCGCACGGTTTCGCCTTTCGGCCCGGTGACTGGGAGTGAAGATTTTGCTTACTATCTGCAGCACAGACCGGGCTGTTTCCTGCGCCTTGGCAATGGCGAAGATAGCGCCATGGTGCACAACGCCAGATACGATTTCAACGACCAGAACCTCACCGTAGGCGCTGCGTACTGGACCCGACTGGCAGAGCGATTTCTGGCCCAAGCCTGACGCCCCGGGTATTCACTGATGGCCCAGGCCTGACGCGACCGTACACTTGTGTATTGACTTTGACAGGCATGGAGATCTCTGAAAATGGCGCTCTTCTTTGGCATCACCCTTCCTTTGCTGGGGCTCTATCTGCTGTTTCTCGCATGGTACGGCGGCAAAGGCAAGCCGCTGCGGCAAGATGAAGTCGAGGCTTTTTTCACTGCCCTGGGAAAGACGAACCTGAGCGAAAGCGAGAAGGAAATCATCCCGGAAATTCGCAGCTTGCTTGCCAAAGACGATGGCGAGGAATTCGTCATGCAAAATCTGGTGCGGCATCGTCCCAAGGCTTTGTACCCCACCGGTTACAACTACAACGATGATGCGCGGGCCGCCGACCAGCGCTATGGCAAAGCCATCATCCTGCCCTTGCTGCGCCAGGGCAGCCTGCCGATCTTCATTGCCCGACGCAGTGGCAGTTTCATCGAGCCGGAAGGTGCAGATGTCTGGCATTACGTCGCCATGGTGCGCTACCGCAGTCGGCGAGATTTTCTCCGCTTTGTGCTGGCGGTTCAAACCCAGGAAATTACCGTCCACAAATGGGCGGCGCTGGAAAAAACGCATGTTTTCCCGGTCAAGCCTCTGGTCAGCCTGATTCTTGTCCGTAGTTCGGTGGCGGGTTTGCTGGTGCTGCTGGCGGCCCTCCTTCTCGCGCTGCTGCGATAGGGCTGCTCTGGATAGCTGCCGGATCATGACCGCCCACGAGAGCCGACCCCCATGAAAATGCGCAAAACCCTGATCGCCGGTGCCATTGTGCTCACCAGTGTTGCCGCGCTGACTTACGTCAATCGCATCGCGATCCTGCAGCGTTCCCTGGGCTGGCACACGGACTGGAATTACCCGCGCGATCCCAACAAGCCGGTGCCGTGGATGGCCGGTCCCGCCACGGCCGACAAACCAGTCAATGAGCGACCGCCCAACATCGTCCTTATCATGGCCGACGACCTGGGTTCCAACGACGTCACCACCAACGGCGGCGGCTATGCGGCGCAGGGTGCGCCCACACCCAACATCGACTCCATCGCGCGCGAAGGGGTTCAATTCAGCCAGGGTTATGCGGGTGCCGCCGTTTGCACGGTGTCGCGCGCCGCACTGCTGACCGGGCGCTATCCCTGGCGCTTTGGCCTGGAGTTCACGCCGATCCCGGGTGCCATGGGGCGCGTCGTGGGCAAACTGTATGCTGACGTCGAATCCCTGCATCCACCGATCGTCGATCTGGACAAGGCAAGCCAGGTCAAGGATTTCAACGATCTGGGCATGCCACCCTCCGAGCAGACGATAGCGGAGTTGCTCAAACCGCGCGGCTACCACAACATTCACATCGGTAAATGGCATCTCGGCAGCACGCCCGAGATGCGGCCCAACAACCAGGGATTTGATGAAACCCTGTTCATGGAGAGTGGGCTCTATCTGCCGGAAAACGATCCCGGGGTGGTGAATTCGAAGCAGGACTTTGATCCGATCGACAAATTTCTCTGGCCCAATATGCGCTTTGGCGTGAGTTACAACGGCGGCAAGTGGTTTGAGCCCAGCAAGTACCTCACCGATTACTACACCGACGAAGCCGTCACCGCCATCAAGCGCAACAAGAACCGTCCCTTCTTTCTTTACCTGGCGCATTGGGGGGTGCACACGCCCTTGCAAGCGAGCAAGGCCGATTACGACTCCTTGCCCAACATCACTGATCATCGCCAGCGCGTCTACGCGGCCATGGTCAAGTCGGTGGATCGAAGTGTGGGGCGCGTTCTGCAAACCCTGCGCGAAGAGGGGCTCGACGACAACACCATCGTCATCTTCACCAGCGACAACGGCGCGCCGGGCTACATCGGACTGCCCGACGTGAACAAGCCGTACCGGGGCTGGAAGCTGACGCAATTCGAGGGCGGTGTGCGTGTTCCCTATGTGGCCAAATGGCCTGGGCATATCGTTCCCGGCACAAAGTACCAGCCACCCGTGTCGAACATCGATATTCTGCCGACGGTGCTCGCTGCAGCCGGAGGCACCTTGCCAAAGGACCGTGTCATCGACGGCGTCAACCTGCTGCCCTTCCTGGGCAAGGAGGCGAGCCAGCAAGCGCCGCGCCCCCTGTTCTGGCGTGACGGTCCCATGCGTACCGTGCAGGACGCAGGCTGGAAGCTGATCGTCTCCGAGATCCCGAAGAAAGACTGGCTATTCAATCTTCAGCAGGACCCTACTGAAAAGAACAATCTTGCCGCCACGCAGCCGCAGAAACTGGCCCAACTCAAGACACTGCTGCAGGCGCATCACGCCGGCATGCCGCCACCGATGTGGCCCTCCTTTATTCAAGCGCCAATCTACATTGACAAGACGCTGGACCAACCCCGCAGCGCGGACGACGAGTACACCTACTGGTCGAACTGAACGTGCGTCATACGAGGCGAATCCTGCTCGGCCTGCTGACTTCGGTGTTGCTGTTGGGCGGCACCCTGTACGCCGAGCGCGATTACATCCTTCTGGGTGCCGAGGCCTATCTCTTTGGCTACCCGCTGGTCATCATGGATGTGACGCGAAGCAACTCGGCGCTGACTATAGGCCCGGAAAACCAGTTACGCCGCGTGCGCCAGTTTCCAGACGCGAACTTCCGGGACGTGGTGCGGCCCAACGCCGATACGCTCTACACCAGCGGCTTCATTGACATGGCCCAGGGTCCCTGGGTGTTCGAGCTACCGGCCAACGCCCAGCGCTATGAAGTGATGCCCTTCATGGACGCCTGGACCAAGGTCTTTGCCGCACCCGGCACGCGCACGCTGGGTGCTGCGGGGGCGCGGCTGCTGTTGGCAGGGCCCAGCTGGCAGGGCTCAACACCGACGGGGCTGACGCTGGTGCGTGCGCCAACGCAAATGGTCTGGCTGATCGGGCGCACGCAAACCAATGGAGTTGCCGACTACCCGCTGGTGCACCGTTTGCAGGACGGCATCAAGCTGCGCAGTCTGAGCGATTGGCAGGCCGACCCAAGGGCGGCTGAAAAGGTCTCGACCGGGTGGCGAGCCGCGCCAAGCAAACCGATGCCACCGCTGGAGCAGATGCGCTCCATGACTACCGAAACTTTCTTCAGCCGCTTTTCGATGCTGCTGGTGAACAACCCGCCAACCTCGGCTGATGGAGCCATGCTGGTCAAACTAGAGCGCATCGGCCTGAAAGCCGGCCAGCCACCGCCGTGGGGTGCGCTGCAGCGTTGGTGTGTATCGCTTGGTCGCTGGATCGCCGACTTCAAAGTTGCCAGTGAGTTGAAGAAACCACCTGCACTGGTACGGGGCTGGCAGACACCGCCAGCCACACTCGGCAACTACGGCACCGACTACAACACGCGCGCTGTGGTCGCCATGATTGGTCTGGGCGCGAATCTGCCGGCCGACGCCATGTATCCGAACGCCCGTGTTGACGCCAATGGTCAGGCGCTGGACGGCAGCCGCCGCTACCGGTTGCATTTCAAGGCCGACGAGTTGCCGCCGGTGAACGCTTTCTGGTCGGTCACGGCCTATGGTGCGGACGACTTCTTCATCGACAACCCGTTACAGCGTTTCGCTCTGGGGGACCGCGACCCGCTGCTGATCGACGCCGACGGTTCGCTGGATCTGCTGGTGCAGGCCGTGGCGCCGGAAGGCGACATGAAGCGAAACTGGTTGCCAGTCAAATCGGGGCAAGCTTTTCTTCTGAACGCCCGGCTCTACTGGCCCAAGGCGACGGCACTCAAGGGGCAGTGGGGCATGCCGGCAGTGGAGCGCGTAGACTGACGGGTCGCGCTCACTCACCGGTCAACCCCAAAGGAAGCCAGGCCATGCAAGCACTCAGCCCGACGGACTCCGCATTCTTGTGGATGGAAACGCGCAATCAGCCGATGCACGTGGCTGGCCTCAATATTTACTCGCCACCTGCTGACGCCGGCCCGCACTACGTAGCCTCGCTGCTGGCCGAATGGAGCCGGCACCTGTCGGCTGTGGCTCCCTTCAACCTGCGCCCGGTCTTGCGCATGGGGCTGTGGTACTGGGAAGAAGATACGGAGTTTGAGCTGGACTACCACCTGCGCCATCTCGCCTTGCCGCAGCCGGGCCGTATCCGCGAACTGCTGGCCATGGTGTCGCGTCTGCATGGCAATTTGATGGACCGCAATCGCCCTTTGTGGGAGGCCTACGTGATCGAGGGCTTGCCCGGCGGCCGCTTTGCTACTTATATCAAGATTCACCATGCCCTGGTTGACGGTGTCAGCGGTGCCCGAATCATGGCGGAAGGCCTGTCGCGTCGCGCCGATGAAAACAAGCCACCGGTCTGGGCGCAAAAAGTCGCCAAGCATCCCGCGTCCAAACGGGCAGCGGCAGCACCCGGATTGCTGACCCAACTCGCCAATGCGGCGCGCGCCGGGCGCGAGATTTTGCCGGGCATAGGCAGCGGCTTGGTCGACATGCTGCGCCTTGGCTCCGGCGCTGGCGCGGCGCTACCTTTTCAGGCGCCGCCAACGCCCTTCAATGTCGAGATATCGGGTTCGCGGCGCTTTGCTTCGCAGTCCTATTCGCTGTCACGCCTGAAGCGCATTGGCGAGGCGACTGGCGCCACCGTCAACGACGTGACACTGGCGATCTGCGCCGGCGCACTGCGCAGGTACCTGCAGGCGCAGGACAAATTGCCCAGAAAACCGCTGATTGCCATGGTGCCGGTATCGCTGCATGACCAGACTGATGCCGGCGGCAACCAGGTGTCGCTCTTGCTGGCGAATCTGGCCACCCATCTGCGTGATCCGCTCAAGCGTCTGGCGCGCATCGTGCAGTCCACTACCGAGGCCAAGGAACGTCTGCGCAGCATGCCGCGTTTGCAAAAGCTGGCGCACGGAATCACCTCGATTTCACCGATGGGGCCGGCTATGGTGACTGGCACCGCCAAACAACACCCCTTGTTCAATGTCATCATTTCCAACGTCCCCGGACCGCGTGACACGCTGTATCTGAACGGCGCCCGGCTTGACGAGGTTTATCCGGTCTCCATTCCGACGCAGTACCTGGCGCTCAACATCACCATCAGTGGCTACGGCGACAAGCTGGGCTTTGGCTACATCGCCTGCCGTCGCTCGGTACCGGCCTTGCAGCGCATGCTGGACTACACCGATGAGTCGATTGCTGAGCTGGAGCAGGCGCTGGCGCCTGCGCGCGCCAAGGCCAGGACGGCGCCCGTCAAGAAGCCCGCGCGCAAAGCCCGACAATCGGTGACGTGAAGCAAGATCTCCCGATCCGTTACGTCAACCCGGTTTTTCGCCCGCCGAGCGAGGCGCAGTCCCTGATCCTGCCGGTCACCGACGGTTGTTCCTGGAACCGGTGCACCTACTGCGAGATGTACACGGCGCCGCAAAAAAAGTTTCGTGCGCGTGACGAACAGGAGACGCTGGACAGCATCCGGCGCTGCGGTGAGCTCTACGCATCCAGTGTGCAGCGCGTCTTTCTGGGTGACGGCGACGCCATGGTTTTGTCCACCCGGCGCCTGATGGATCTGCTGACGGCCATCAAACAGAATTTGCCCCGGGTCCGGCGTATTTCAAGCTACTGCCTGCCGCGCAACCTGCGCAACAAGACGGTGCAGGAACTGACGGAACTGCGCACCGCCGGGCTGGACCTGGCGTATATCGGCGCCGAGTCGGGCGACGACGAGGTGCTGCAAAAGGTCAGCAAAGGCGAAACGTTCGAGAGCACGTGCGCGGCGCTCGACAAGCTGGGCGCGGCGGGCATCAGCCGCTCGGTGATGCTGCTCAATGGCCTGGGCGGTCGCCTGCTTACCAAGCAGCATGCGAAGAACTCGGCGCGTCTGGCCAATGCCACGCAGCCGGAATTTCTGGCTACCCTGGTGGTGAGTTTTCCCCAGGGCGAGCAGCGCTTTCGTCAGGGCTTTCCCGAGTGGGAGCCGCTCAATCAGCAGGAATTGTTTTCCGAGATGGAGCAGTTTCTGCAGACGCTCGATTTGAAGCGCACCGTGTTTCGCAGCGACCACGCCTCCAACTGGCTGGTTCTCAAAGGCGTGCTGGGTGCTGAAAAAGAGCGGTTGTTGCAGCAGGTGCGAACAGCCATAGCGCAACCACAGGCCGCAGGGCTTCGCCCGGACTGGCAACGAGGTCTTTGAGCTGTCAAAAGGTTTGCCGGACGACCTGTCCATCGCGATCCTATAAAATTCATCAAAAATGAATCTTTAACTTTCCGGTCGTCTCCGGAGCAGGAACTTTTTGATGAAACTGACCAGCTGGACCGATTACAGCCTGCGCGTGCTCATGTACTGCGCGGCCAGCCAGGGGCGAGCGCAGCCCGTGACCATCACCGAGATTGCCCAGGCGCATCAGATTTCGCGCAGCCACCTCACCAAAGTTGTGGTCGAACTGTCCAACCAGGGTCTGCTTGCCACCACGCGCGGGCGCGGCGGCGGCTTGCGGCTGCTCAAACCTGCGAAAGACATAGCACTGGGCGACGTGGTGCGCCAGACAGAGACCGACTTCACGATGGTGGAGTGCTTTGATTCGGCCCACAACGACTGCCGACTGATCGGACATTGCCGTCTGAAGGGTGTGCTCAATCAGGCTCTGCAAAGCTATCTGCAGGTGCTGGACCGGGTCACGCTGGCCGATCTGGTGCCGAACACCGGCTCCGGTGTACCCCAACCCTGAATGCAAAACCATGACCCACATTCCGATACTCAAGATCCTCGAACCCGTCGCCCCGGCGCCCCGTGGCGCCGCCTTTTTGCGCTTAGGCTTCCGACCCTTCTACCTGGGTGCTGCCGTGCTGGCGGCGCTGGCGGTGCCGGTCTGGATGATGTTGTTCCTGGGGCAATGGGTCTGGGCACAGGCACTGTCACCGCTGCTCTGGCACGCGCACGAGATGGTGCTGGGTTTTGCCTCGGCGGTGATCATCGGGTTTTTGATGACGGCGGTGAAGGCGTGGACCGGACTGGCCACACCACGCGGCCTGCCTCTTGGCGCTCTCGCGCTGCTGTGGCTGAGCGCCAGAATCGCGGCGTTGACGGCGCCGTATGCGGTCTTCGCCGTGCTCGATACCCTGTTGTTGCCCATCGTTGCCCTGGTGCTGCTCCGTCTGCTGCTGCGCGCCGGCAATACCCGCAATCTGCCACTGGCCGCCCTGCTGCTCCTGCTCAGCGCAGCCAACGCGACTTTTCACCTGTCGGTTCTGGGGCTGCTGGATCTGGCACCGACCCGTGCGCTGCACGCGGCCCTGGCGGTGATTGTGATGGTCGAATGTGTGATGGCCGGGCGCGTGATTCCGGGCTTCAGCATGAGCGCCATCCCGGGCCTGCGAGTCACAGCCCTGCTCTGGCTGGAGCGCTCGGCCCTCGCGCTGACCGGCCTGGGCCTGCTGCTTTGGGTGTTTGCCGCACCCGGCTGGATCGCTTCGCTGACACTGGGCCTGGCCGCTGCCGCACATGTCTGGCGCCAATGGCGCTGGAAGCCACTGCTGTCAAGGCGGCGCCCGATCCTGTGGGTTCTCCATCTGTCCTACGCCTGGATACCGGTCGGACTGGGCTTGCTGGCGCTGGCGCAGATCAACCTGCTTGCGGTGTCGCTGGGCCTGCACGCGCTGGCCGTAGGTACCACCGGAGGCCTGATCATCGGCATGATCACCCGAACCGCTCGCGGCCACACCGGACGCACCTTGCAGGCGACACCGGCTGAAGTTCTGGCCTATGTGCTGGTGGCGCTGGCCGCGGTCATGCGGGTACTGATGCCCCTGCTTTGGCCCGATCTGTTGCTGGTCTGGCTGATCGGTGCGGCAGCGGCCTGGAGTGTGGCCTTTGCCATCTATGTGTTTATCTATGTGCCTTGGCTGACACAAACCCGGCTCGATGGGAAGGATGGATAGGGAGATGGATTACCTCGTTCTGCGCCATCTTCACATCAGCTGTGCTGCCATCAGCATCACCTTGTTTGTTGTGCGCGGTACGTGTCAGACGGCAGGCTGGCCATGGCGCCAGTGGCGCTGGCTGCGCATCGCCCCGCATCTGGTTGACACCGTGCTGCTGGTCGCGGCCATCAGCCTGGCTTGGCGGAGCCAGCAGTACCCTTTTGCGCAAAACTGGTTAAGCGCTAAAGTGGTGGCCCTGCTCGTGTACATTGGTCTGGGCAGCCTGGCCTTGCGGACAGGCGCCAGCCGCACAGTGCAGCGAGCTGCGTTTCTGGGCGCGCTGCTGACGGTGGCCTATATCGTCGGCGTGGCCATGACGCGCTCGGCCAGCCTGGGGCTGATTTGAATGGAGCAAGCTTAGTCAAGACATGAGTTCACATCCGGCGCGTTGGAGTCTTGGATCCAAACTGGCACTGGTAGGCCTGCCCTTTCTTGTGCTGGCCTTGCTCTCGACCGCGGCCACCTTGTGGGTCTCCTGGCAACTCGACGGTGGCGCTGCCGCTGTGAACGAAGCCGGGCGCATGCGCATGCAGTCCTACCGGATGGCGCTCTCGATTGGCACCAGCGAGACGGCCGCACTGCCAGACCAGGTGAAGGAATTCAACCAGAGTCTGGCAACCTTGAGCAGCGGCGACCCTGAGCGACCCTTGTTTGTGCCCTGGGACGACACGGTCCGTGCAAGATTCACCATTGTCGAGCAGGATTGGGCACAATTTCGTGCTCGCTGGATCGACTCCAATCCCAGCGCCCTGCACGACTTGCGTGACCAAACTGTCACCTTTGCCTCGCACATCGACGCCTTTGTGACGGCCATCGAGTCGCATATGGCGCGCTGGACCGCCTTGCTGCATCTGCTGCAGATGAGTCTGCTGGCGATGGCGATTCTGGGTGCCGCCGTGCTGATCTACACCGGCTATCTGTTTGTCCTGGAGCCGGTCGGTCAGTTGAAGCAGGCCATTGAAAAAATTCAAGAAGGCGATTTTGATGCCCGCGTTGAAAGCGGGACCAGTGACGAGTTCGGCACCTTGGCAGATGGCTTCAACGGCATGGCCGAACACCTGCAGTCGATGTACCGCAACCTTGAGAGTCGTGTCCAGGAAAAAACCGCGCAACTCGAAGAAAAGCATGAACGGCTGGAGAGCCTGTACGAAGTCACGGCCCTGGTTGCCAAAGCAACAACGCTGGAAGAACTGGCGCAGGGTTTTGTCAGGAGCATTGCCCGGATTGCCCGCGCCGACGGTGTTGCCTTGCGCTGGTCGGACCAGGCCAACCGGCGCTACCTGATGCTCGCCGCGCAGGGTTTGCCTTCTGCGATGGTCGATGGCGAGCTCTGCATTGACCAGGGCGAGTGCCATTGCGGCGTGGCATCGGCTGCTGTCGGGCTGCGTGTTATTCCCATCCATTCGATGGACGCCGGTGCAATGCAGCACTGCTCACGCGCCGGCTTTGAGACCGTCGTCAATATCCCGGTGCACCTGCACGAGCGTTTGATGGGCGAAGTCGATCTTTTCTTCCATGCTCGTGCCAACCCCTCCAGCGCCGAACGCTCGTTGCTGGAAGCGCTTGGCAGTCATCTGGCTGGCGCCATGGAAAACATGCGCTTGAACTCACTTGAGAAGGAAGCTGCGGTGTCGCAGGAACGCCATCTGCTGGCGCGCGAACTGCACGACTCGATTGCGCAATCGCTGGCGTTTCTGAAGATTCAGGTGCAACTGATGCGTGACGCCGTGCAGTCCGGCGACGCCGCGCAGATCGGCCAGGTGCTGGAAGAAATTGACGTTGGTGTGCGCGAAAGCTATGGCGATGTACGCGAGTTGTTGCTGCATTTCCGCACCCGCACCAACACCGAAGACATCGAGCCGGCACTGCAGACCACACTGCGCAAGTTTGAACACCAGAGCGCCATCAAGGCCTCACTGTCAATGCAGGGGCAGGGCATGCCGCTATCGCCCGATCTGCAAATTCAAGTACTGCACATTGTTCAGGAGGCGCTGTCCAATGTTCGCAAGCATGCGCGTGCATCGCAGGTCTGGCTCGACGTGCAGCAGCAGCCCGCCTGGCGCTTTGAAGTCCGGGACGACGGCGTCGGCTTTAGGCCTGGCACGGATCAACTTGACGAGACCCATGTCGGTCTGCGAATCATGAGCGAGCGGGCGCAGCGCATCGGTGCCGAGCTCGATGTCATTTCGACGCCGGGGCACGGCAGTTCCATC
>JBAXFI010000087.1:0-10556 GCA_037139995.1 Comamonadaceae bacterium
GGCACTGTCAGGCAGCGCTTGCAATGCGACCCAGAGCATGCTCCACCCCCTGCCAGGCCTTACCGGTTTGTGCCAGCAAGGCAGCCAGTCGTGCCGGACGCGCCGGCAATAACAAAGGCTGCTCCAGTGGCGGGCCACGGCGTTTGATGATGTGCAGTTGCAGTGCGTCGCTGTCCGTTGGATTGAACACGAGCAAACGCAGCGCAGCCGGAGAAGATTCAGCTTGCGCCTGCGCCGGACGCAGCAAAAAAAGAAGTTTGCTGTGCACCTGGGCCGCCATCTGCAGCCGCCGCAATTGCTCCGCACGCCCCTGAGCCAGCCACAACAGCACCGCTGCCACGCCAGCGCAGCGCAGTGCCTGCTCGGCCGCCCACAAGCATTCAGCCGGCGTGGCAACCGCCACCCACAACAGGCGCCGCGCATCCAACCCCTGCGCCGCGAGCGCCGCCGCAAACGGCACATGGGGCGCACCCACCAGCACCACCGAGCCAATAGCGGCACGGCGCAAAGCCGGCAACAGCAAGCGCCACTCGTTGTGCTCGCCACGCCGTTGCAAAATTTCGCTGATCGCCCCCACCGGCCAGCCGGCACCCGGTAACTCGGCGTCCAGCACGGCATGCCCGGTAGCCAGTGTGGCAGCGCCAGCCGCACCCAGTTCCGTGGCGCGCCAGACGGCAGCGCCCAACTCAGGCAATGAAGCAGACCGGAGAATCGAAGCCATGGCAAAACACGTCAACCGGTGACGTTTACTGTATAAAACAACAGTATAGTGATTTATTTACCGGAAGATGGATTGCCACAGGCCTTCGGCCTTCGCAATGACGAAAGAGAAGGTGCAATGACTCCCCCGTCACTGCGAGGAGCAAAGCGACGTGGCGGTCGCAATGACCCCCCCGTCATCGCGAGGCCGTAGCCCCTCGGTGTCAGCCACGCTGCGCTTTCCATGAACAACTCCGTCATTGCGAACGAAGTGAAGCAATCCATGCAGCCCTGAATTCAGGACTTGAGCATGCGGTTAATGGCAGCTACCGCCTCATCATCCGCAGCCCCCACCAGGGCCAGCAACCTGATTTTGGCAATCAGGTACATGTAGCGCGCCTGCGCCAGGTCGCGCAGCACCACCATGCGTTGCTGCTCGGCGTTGAGCACATCCATCACGGTGCGGCTGCCCGCCTGGAATGACTTGCGGCTTGACAACACCAACTGGTCTGCCGAGCGCAGCGCCAACTCCAGCGCCTTGACCTTGGGAATGTTCTCGGTAACACCGCGAAACTCCTTGTAAACCCGCACTCCCAGGTCACGCCGACCCGCTTCGAGTGCCTGCTCGGCATGCTCCTGACCGGCGAGCGCCTGACGCACCGAGGAGTTCACATAACCACCTGAAAAAATCGGAATATTGAGTTGCAGCCCCACTGACGCATTGGTGTAACGCGACGCCACATTGAGAATGTTTTCACTCTCGCTGCGCGACCACTGCGCCACTGCGTCGAGCGTCGGGTAGTGCCCTGAACCGGCCTTCTTCACCTCCTGACGGGATGTCTCGACCTGCGCTCTGAGCGACTGCAATTGCGGGTTGTTGATCTCCGCGCGGGCAATCCAGTCCTGCAGCACGTTGGGCTCTGGTTCCAGCAACTCCAGCCTGGCTACATCGAGCGTTGCCAGTTTGTCTACCGGCTGATTCACCAGCATTTCAAGTTGTCGCAAGGTGTAGGACACGTTTTGCCGAGCTTCAATTTCGAGCGCCGCGTTCATGTCCAGACGTGCCTGCGCATCATCCACATCGGTGCGGGTACCGGAGCCCGCCGCCAGAGACTTGCGTGCCGCGTCGAGTTGGGTCGTGTACGCCGTGCGCTGGGCCAGAATCAGGGCCAGTTGCTCATGGGTCAGCATGGCTTCGAAATAGGCGCCACTGACACGCACCGCCAGATTCTGCTCATCCTGTGCCAAAGAAGCTTCCGCCTCCTGCACCTGAGCCTCAGCCTGCCGGTACTGCGCCGCCAGGTAGCTGCGAAACAGGGGTTGGCGTACCGTCAGGGTCCGATTCAGGCTGGGGTAATGGGTCTCGCTGGTTTGCTCCTGACCCAAGGAATTAGGCGTCGTATTGACCAGGTTGTTCTGGTTGCGCGCCACACTCATGGCAACGTTGGGCATTAACTGCGAGCGCGCCTGCGGCAGACGCTCGCGGCCGGCTTGCGCCGCAGCACGCGAGGCCAGAATCGTCGCATCCTGCTGCTGCGCCGTCTGGTAGGCCTGCAACAGATCCATGGCCGGCACCATGCTTGAGAACGACAGCAACAGGCTGCTCAGCAGCACGGGCTTGAATGGCAAGCGCTGCACGGCGCTGCTCAAAGTAGGGCGCAACATGGGCTCACTCCTCTTTCATCGATGCCGCCATCCGCTTGGTCAACGGGTGCAGCAAATAGGTCAGCATGGAGCGCTCGCCCGTGATGAAGATCACCTCCACCGGCATGCCCGCCTGCATCTGGCGCTTGCCGAGCTTCTTCATGCCTTCCGGCGTAACCGCAACACGGGCCAAAAAGTAGCCTGCGCCGGTATGTTGGTCCACCAGCAGGTCAGCCGAAATCGAAGCCACCTTGCCCTCAACCACCAACTGCGGCGAATTGGCAAAGGAAGAAAAACGCACATCCACCGGCAGATCGGCATGGACGCGGTCGATCAGATGCGGTGAGACCCGCGCTTCAAGCAGCAAGGTCTGGCTCATCGGCACAATGTCCATCAGCTTTTGTCCCGGCCCGATGACACCGCCGACACTCTGAAACGCCAGACCATTCACCTGCCCCGCCGCCGGCGATTTGATTTCGGTACGTGCCAGATCGTCCCTGGTAGCGCGGAACTTTTCGGCGTCCGCCTGCACCTCGCGGTCCACTTCAGACAGCTGCGACTCCACCTCTTTGCGGTACTCCTGCTGGCGCACCACGGCACGCTGGCGCAGTTCGCCAATGGCACGCTGGGCGCGAGTCGTATTGCCGAGCAATTCAGCGATCGAAGAGTTTGACTCCGCCAGCATGCGCTCGAGCTCCAGTTGGCGATTGCGTGGCGCGTAGCCTTCGGCCACCAGGCTGCTGGTGTTCTTGTGCTCTTCGCTCAGCAGTGCAAGCTGGTTGCGCCGATTGCCCATCATCGCCATATAAGCCTGCAGCAGGCCCTCCTGGCCGGCAATGCTCTCGTCGATCGACGCAAGGTCGGCGCGCAAGCCGGCACGGCGTGAGCCAAAGAGTTGCTCCTGCGTCAGCGTCATCTGGCGGATTTGCGGGTCGGTCATGGCCTCGCGCAAATCGGCATGCCAGTTGATCTGGCCCAAGCCCTGCTGCTCGGCCAGCAGACGGCCCTGCATCGCACGCAAGCCCAGGTAGCGCTGCCGACT
This sequence comes from Comamonadaceae bacterium, assembly GCA_037139995.1. Lineage (GTDB taxonomy): Bacteria > Pseudomonadota > Gammaproteobacteria > Burkholderiales > Burkholderiaceae_C > Rhodoferax. The sequence goes on from JBAXFI010000087.1 coordinate 3,386, forward strand.
CGACTCAAAGTTGGCTTTGGCCACCGCTTCATCGAGTTTGATCAGAAGTTGTCCTTCCTTGACCTGCTGCCCCTCCTTGACCAACACCTCCTTGATGATGCCGCCCGAGATATGCTGCACCGCCCTGCTCTTGGTGTCGATGGTGACCATGCCCTGACCCGGCACGCCTTCATCCAGCGGTGCCAGGGCTGCCCACAAAACGAAACCGCCGAAGCCAAGAATCAAGGCCCAAAGACCAATGCGCCCCGGCTGCACACCAGGCTTGGGTTTGGCAATCACGTCGCTGACAATGGAAGACATTGCTTGAAGGTTGTTTGGATTAGCCATAGCAGACTCAAGAATAAAAAGGGTAAATGAAACCTAGGCCGCTGCGACCACCGCAGCAGAGGCAGCTGGAGCCGGCGTTCGGGCTGCTTGCAGCGCCGCCAGCACCGCATCACGTGGTCCTTCTGCTTGCACCCTGCCGTCCTGCAGCAGCAGCAGCCGGTCAGCCACCGCCAGAATGCCCGGGCGATGCGTGATCAGGATCACGGTCTTGCCCTTGGCCTTCATGTCCTGCACCGTCTTGACCAGCGCCGCCTCACCCGCGTCGTCCAAATTCGCGTTGGGCTCGTCCAGCACAATCAGCGCCGGGCTGCCATAGATGGCTCGCGCCAGACCAATACGCTGGCGCTGACCGCCCGAAAGCAGCGCACCAGCCTCCCCAATCGGAGTGTCGTAGCCCTTGGGAAAGCGCAGAATCATCTCGTGCAAACCAGCGCTGCGCGCGGCCTCGATCACCTGGGTCGAATCCATCTTTCCAAAACGGGCAATGTTTTCGGCCAGGGTGCCTTCAAAAAGTTCAATGTCCTGCGGTAAATAGCCCACATGGGAGCCAAGTTGCACCCGGTCCCAGCTTTGCAGCGGCACACCGTCAAGCAAAACGTCACCGGCAACATCGGGCCAGACGCCCATCAGCACCCGTGCCAGTGTGGACTTGCCAGAACCGGACGGCCCCAGCACCACCAGCACATTGCCCTTGGTAACAGTCAGATTTATATTTTTCAGGATCGGGGCTGCGCGTCCCGGTGCCGTAGCCACCACATCGCGCAGCTGGATCTCACCTTGGGGAGCCGAACGTGACAGGACGCCATCGCGCTGCGGGAAGCTCTGCAGCAACTTCTCCAGCCGCGTAAAGGCGGCCGCAGCACTGATGAAACCGCGCCAGCCGCTGACAATCTGGTCGATCGGCGCCAGGGCGCGTGTCATCAACACATTCGAAGCAATCATGCCGCCGGGCGAGAGTTGTCCGTCAATCACCAGTAGGGCGCCGGCGCCCAGCGCCAATGACGACTGTGCGTAACGAATGAATTTGCTCCAGGCCACGACGCGCTGCGTCAGGCCTTGCGCCACAGCACCCTGCTCCAGCGACGCGTTGTGGCGCTGCGCCCAGCGCAGGCGCAAGTTGCCCAGCATGCCCATCGACTCAATCACCTCGGCGTTGCGCAGCTTGCTTTGCAAAAAGGTAGATGCCTCCGAGTTGGCGGCCACCGCCGCCTCGGAGGGCGTCAGCGTATGGCGATGCCCCAGCCAGGCCAGCAAGCCCTGGATCAACGCAAATATCAGACCCAGCACGCCCAGCCAGGGGTGCAGCATGAACAGCACAGCCGTGTAAATGGGCGCCCAGGGGGCATCAAAAAAGGCGAAGATGCCATTGCCGGTGAGGAACTGGCGCACCTGGATCAAATCGCCAAAAGAACGCGCCGGCGAGGTACCAAGCAAACTCAGATGCGACTCGAAACTGGCGTTGAACACTTGCGTGCCAAGGCGCTCGTCCAGGCGCACGCCGGCGCGCACCAAAACGCGTGAACGCAGCCATTCGGCCAGTGCCATGACGCCGAACAGAGCCAGCGTCAGCAGCGACATGGCCAGCAGCGTCAACTCGCTCTGACTGGCCAGCACGCGGTCGTAAACCTGCAACATGTAGAGGGTCGGCGAGAGCATCAGCACATTGGCCAGCATGCTGAAAAAGCCGACCATCAAAAACTCTTGCCTGAAGGTCCACAGCGTGGCGGTCAGTTCACTGCGCTGGAAGAAAGCGGGTGTTTTCATGTTCTGTCCTTATTGCGCGGAGGCCGTTGCCTTGGCTGGCTGTGGTGCGTTGGCCTTGGCCAGCGCCGCCAGCACCTCGTCGCGTGGACCAAAGGCCCGGTTCTGACCTTCCTGCAAGATCAGCATCTTGTCGGCGACGGCCAGCACACTGGTGCGGTGCGTCATCACCACAAAGGTGGTACCGCGTGACTTGAGCTGCGCAATGGCGCTACTAAGTGCAGCGTCGCCCGACTCGTCCAGGCTCGAATTGGGCTCATCCAGCACCACAAACACCGGGTCGCCATAAAGTGCCCGTGCCAAGGCAACGCGCTGGCGCTGCCCGCCTGACAACATGGCACCGTCGCGCCCCACCGGGCTGTCATAGCCCTTGGGCAAGGCGATGATGACCTCATGCAGCCCCACGGCGCGGGCAGCGGCCTCGACCTTGACCATGTCCACCTCGCCAAAGCGCGCAATGTTGTCGGCCAAAGTACCGTCAAACAGTTCCACCCCCTGCGGAAGATAGCCAAGGTGCGGCCCGAGCTCCGCCTTGTCCCAGCTGAAGACATCGACGCCGTCGAGCCGCACCTTACCCGTGGCCGCGGGCCACAGACCTACCAGCAAGCGCGCCAGCGTGGTCTTGCCAGAGGCCGACGGACCGACCACCGCCAGCACCTCACCGGGCTGCAGCGCAAAGGCCACACCGCGCAGAATCGGTACCTGGGAACCCGGCGCTGCCGCCACCACGTTCTCAACCGCCAGGGCACCCCGTGGTGCCGGCAAAGCCATGCTGGACGGGCGCACAGGCAAGGCCGCCAGCATGTTCTCAAGGCGTCCCCAGGCGTCGCGTGCATTCACCACTGACTGCCATTGCGAAACAATCTGCACCAAGGGCGCCAGCACCCGGCCGCCCAGAATCGAGGCAATGATCATCATGGCCGAGCCACCGTTGAGTTCGTTGCGCAACAGCAGCCAGGCACCCAGCCCCAGAAGCAGCGAACTGGTGGTGTTCTGCAAGAACTTGGAGGCCGCCTGAAACGCGCCGCCGGCTTCAGACGCCTGCGCCTGCAGATTCAGAAACTCGCGCTGCTTTTCAATCCAGCGGCGGTGAATATCGGGCAGCATGCCCATGGCCTCGATCACCTGAGCGTTGCGCAAGGAACCATCAGCATACTGCTGCGCCGCTATCGCGCTGCGATTGGCCGCCAGCAAGGGCGGCTGTGTGCCGCGTTGGTTGAGCCAGGCAATCAGGGTCTGGATTGCCGCCGCCGCAACGGCCGACCAGCCCAGCACCGGACTCATGGCAAAAATCAGAATCAGAAACACGATCGAGACCGGCGCTTCCATGCAGGCAATCAGCACCGGCGTGTTGAGAAACTCGCGCACCGTTCTGAAGTCGTTCATGGGCTGCGCGGTGCCGCCCGGCATGCGCTTCATGTGGGCTTCAAAAATGGCGCTGAAGATGCGCCCGCTCATGCGCTGGTCCAGCGCCATGGAGGCCTGGTGCATCAGTTGACTCCGAGCCCAGTCCAGCACTTCCATCACCACAAACACCGCCAGCACCGCCAGCGTCAGCATAGCGAGCGTCATGTGGCTGCGGCTGTTAACCACCCGGTCGTAGACCTCCAGCATGTAGGCCGACGGTGCCAGCACCAGCAGACTGGCTACCACGCTGAGCCAGGCAGCCCGGGTGAAATAGGGTTTCAGCGCGGCCAGACCCAGGCCAAGTTCTGAAGGAAGTTTTGCGGGATTCATGCGGCCTCCTCGACCATCACATATTCAGGAATTTCAGCGCTGGGAGCGGCAAGTGGTTCTGCCTCAGCCGTGTCCTGCTCATCGCTGAACAGAAAAGAAAGCTCGAAAACACTGTCGGCGCGGCGTGACAACACAATTTCAAGCAATTTCTTCTCCTTGAAATTGGCTTCGTCCTGCGCAGTTAGTGCCAGCGCAAAGCGGATACGGCCGTCCAGTGTGTACATGGAGAGTTGCCCCGCCTTGACCGACAGGGTATGGCGATCAAAGTAAACCGGGCATGTGTCGGCAAAACGCAACAATGGCAGCGGTTTGCCAGCCAGACGCGTCAGATTGAAGGGGCTTTGCGGACTTTGAAACAGCATCCGGCTGGTGCGTGACACCGAATAGATGGCATTGCAAACCATCTGCGAACCCATTTCCGGAAAGCGTTCGCGCAGCGTGCGGTACATCAGATGGTGCAGCGCCACCCGGTTCCACACCTTGGTCTGTTGCACCGTGGGCGCCAGCGCGTTGCAAACCTTGGCAAATGCTCCCTGCAACGCTTGCAGACGAGTGTTTTGCTCAGGTGAGGCGTTCAGCGGTATGCGCAGCGTAAAATTCATATAGGAACATAGTGTAACACATTCCTATATGAATATTTTGAAGCTACTGCGTCTGGATCACCGAATTGATCACGACTGGCGTCACGGGAACATCTGCCATGCCCTTGGAAACCGCAGTTGGCACAGCAGCAATGGCGTCCGCTGTGGCCATGCCAGAGATGACCTTGCCAAACACCGCGTAGCCTGGTTGGGCCGCACTGACATAGTCAAAACCCGGGTTGTCGGCCACGTTGATGTAGAACTGCGATGTGCCTGATTTGTCGGCCGCGCTGCGCGCCATCCCCACGGTACCGCGCAGGTTGGTCAGGCCATTGTTCGACTCCAGCGCAATCGGCGCCCTCCCCGTGGCAGGTGTCAGGGCCGCATCAAAACCACCGCCCTGAACAATCTGGTTCGGAATGACCCGATGAAAGATCAGGTTGGTATAAAAATTGGCATTGGCGTACTGCATGAAATTGAGTGCCGACAATGGTGCCTTGACCGGGTCGAGTTCCATGACAATGTCGCCCAGGCTGGTCTTCAGGGTGACCTGCGGCACGGGTATGGTGACTGTCATGGAGCGCAGTACCACGCCACCGCCGACCACCGCCACCGTCATGGGCCCGGTCACTGCGGGTGTGCAGGTGTAGACCTTCTCGCTTGGTCCAGCACTGGCTGCAACTTCTGCGATGCCACCGCACGAAGGCGCGTTGAAGGTGATGCCTTTATCCAGATTCGGTCCGTTGACGGTGAAAGTGGCCTGCTTGCCGTACATCAGCAGGTCTGGCGTGATATCCGTTTTTTCAAGGCCGCCGCAGGCGGCAAGGACGGTGGCGCAGGCGAAGCCTATGGCTGTTACTTTGAGGTTCATGGTTTATTACCTGCTACATTTTGTCGGGCCGATTATCCACGTCACGGTGATGGGAGATCTTTTGCATCGTCATGGCCACCACCGTATGCGCCGCTTGGCCATCAACGTTTCATTTCAAGGTAAGTCGCACGATCCACTTCATGCAACTGCCGCGCATATTGCTCGGTAGAACTGAACCAAGTTTGCAGTCGCTTTTCCTGGCGAGCCGGCAGCGGCGTGGACAGAGCCGCCAGATAGGCTTCCAGAGCGAGGTAATAGCGCATGGTATTGCGTTCCACCACGCCGCGTATCCCGCCAATATAGTTTGGCGTTCGGTTCGAATTCTCGCCAGTTTTGGTGAAACCGACCTTGCCACGCCCTAGGGTCGCGAGGTACGTATCCATCATGAGTCTCCCAGCAAGACCATACCGGTTGGCATAGCTGAAATGCACGAAGGTCGTACCCTCTTCGACAGCCACGGCCTGCAGCATCACGCGATAGTCACTGGTGCCCAGCGGCCCCGTTGCTGCGCCGAGCGAGACGTCAAGATAGTCAGCTGAAGTGCTTGCTGTGCGATACAGAAAATTGACCGAGTAGGAGGTGTCAAAAAGCCCAAATGCCTTCCTCTCGATGTTCACCACCACGCTGCTGCCACCTTGGTCCGGTGCCGCATGGCACTGCTTGGTGTAGACATGCAACAGCAGCATGTCACACCAATGTTCCGGATCATTGAACGCCTCATTGACGACAGCAAACGGGTAGCGGAGCAAGGCGTAGATGTCCCCTTTGATGCGGGAATCCGCGTCGGAGGAGTCCAGGTACAGTGGACGGGAAAATGGGTTGTTTTCGAGTTGTGGTCGCAACTCGACGTACCTGGCGCGCAGCGAACCGGCTGAACCGATGTCTATTTGATCAGCCAGTGCCAGCGATGCGCCAAAACAGATGGCGCAGGCCAATACGCAACGGATTTCCGCCATGCGAACTACACAGTCAGAAACTTTTTTTGTAGCCGACGGAAAAACCAGCCGGCAAGACATGAGCGCTCCAGGCGCTATCGCGCCGGGTCGCAAAGTAGCCAACACCGACTCCCAAAGCCGCCCCGGCCAGGATATCGGTCTGCCAGTGCTCCTGCGTCTTCAACTTGGCCAGACCAACGTAAGCCGGCAAAGCCGCCAGCAGCCAGACGGCGGGAGTGTCCTTTTGATATTCAAGAATGAAAGGGGTCACGATCGCCGTAATATGCGTCATCGAACCACTGGGAAAGCTGTTGTCACTGCTGGATTTGAAAAACACGCCAGGGTCATTTCCATCGATGGGACGCTGACGCCGAAAAGCTGCCTTGGCAGCGGCTGCAGAAACATCACCTAACAGCATGGCATCCACCGTCTTCCAGAAAGTCTTGCCCAGACGAGTCTCATTTCCTTCATAGAGGGCACCCCCAAGCACCAGCAGGGCCGAACCGTATTCGACCGCTTTCAGATTGCCGCTTGACCATATCGCCGCATCGTCAAAAGCGAGTCGATGGTCCAGCCCCAGAGGACCCGAAGAATCCGCCACGGCCAGAGAGGATGTCACACAGAGAAGCAGGGTGAGAACAATACGTGGCAGGTGCATGATGGGACTATAGAAAAGGGCAGTGCGCCATTATCAATCAGCCTTCAACGCCCGACCCACTTGCCAACCCACTCCTTCATCGCTCGGCCACTTCCATCCAATGCTTCGGTATCTGGCAGCCAGGCCAAGGCACCCGGTGGCGGACTGTCAGATTCAAAATCCGTAGCCGCTGGTTCTACCTGCAAACCTTGCGCGGCAAATAGAGCGAGCGCACGCGGCATGTGCAGTGCCGATGTCACCAGCAAGACATGGCGAATACCCCGCTCATTGAGCAGTTTGGCACTGAAGGCGGCGTTTTCCA
>JBAXFI010000088.1:0-10206 GCA_037139995.1 Comamonadaceae bacterium
CGACCAACAGCGGGCGCTCCCCGGTGGCGGCTGTGGAGCAGCAGGATACTTCGTACTGTCGAGGTGCCATAGAGCTATCTTTCAATTCGCGGCTCGCCATGTTGTCCGAGGGGCAACTGAAAGCGACCAAGTGCTGACCATATGTGGTCCTATTGGCGGCCGCCCGTTCCGTCCAAAAAGAGTTCTGCGGCCGCTAAAAATTCCGGGCGAACTCACCCTTCTGAAATGGGATGTTCGTCAATTCCGACTTGAAGAACTCCACTTCCTCGCGCGCCAGTGATTGATCATGTTCAAGCAGCAATTCAATAAAGCGTTTAGCAGCGGCTGAAAGTGATCGCGCCTTCAATCGAACGACGCCGAAACTGCCGCCCACGCCCATTTGAATTCCTGGGATGGCGACCAGTTTGCCGCTGCGCAATTCGTCGAGCACCATGAACGCATTCATGATCGTCAGGGCATCACTGTGAGCGACCACACTTTTGAGCACTGATGAACTATCACAGGTCACCTGTATCAGCCCACGCTTGACGGCCGCAGCCCTCAGGTCTGCAGGCAGGTGGGAGAGTATTTTTTCTGCGGTACCTGTGGGCAATATTGGCGCGGCCAAAGGGTAATTGAACACATCCTTGGTGCTTACGACAGCTTGCTGAGTCAATGGGTGATTGGCTCTGCAGACCAGCAAGGTCGGATGGTCATGGAGTGGCTGAACTTCGATTTCATCCCCGGCCTGAATTTCGCTGGTGTGAATGATGGCCAGATCGATCTCGCGAGTTTGCAGCCGTTCGGGCAGTTCCTTCCAGGGGCCAATGACCATTTTCAATTGGAGTTGCGGGTACTGCAAACTCATGGCGCCAACCACCGCCCCCGCCAGCATGGCTGCGCCCCACGGTCCAACGCCGATCTTGAGCTCGCCACTGGACAGTCCCTTTGCCAATGCAATCTCACGCCGAAGGTCGCGCGCGGCCAAGTCCACATCGCGGGCGTTCTTGAGCAACAGCTGTCCCATGAGCGTGGGCTCTACCCCGACATGGGAACGGTCAAACAGCAGCACACCCAAGGCCTCCTCCAGAGCCTGAATGCTTCGGCTCAGCGCCGACTGGGAAATGTGGAGCGCATCCGCGGCTCGCGCAAAGTTGCGATGCTCAGCCAAGCTGATGGCGTGCCTGAGGTGGCGTAGCTCGAACATGTTGCGCCTGGGGTATTGACTTAATGAAAACAATGCATTGGACGAATTATGCATGCGTGATAACAATGTGCACTCTTGGAAAACAAAGGAGTGGCTCGAACACCGCGACGAGAGTCCAAGGCGGTGAGAAGCAGAGGGAGGCCGTTGGCCAGGTCAACGCAGCCCCATGCGCTTGGGGGCGCTTTTCTGTGTGGCTCCCCAGTCCAATTGATATGGAGAGACAAGACATGAAATCCAACCAGCTCGACTATGACTGGCTCATCATCGGATCGGGATTCGGGGGGAGCGTCTCGGCACTTCGCTTGGCTGAAAAGGGCTACAAGCTGGCCGTGCTGGAATGTGGCAGGCGGTTTCGTGACGAGGATTTTGCCAAATCAACCTGGCAACTGGGGCGCTTCCTTTGGCTTCCCTTTCTTGGGCTCAAAGGCATATTGCGGCTGACGCCGTTCAAGGACGTTTTTGCAGCCAGCGGTTGCGCAGTGGGTGGCGGCAGCATTGTTTACGCCAATACCTTGTACCGGGCCAAGCCGGAATTTTTTGCCAATGGACAGTGGGCTGAGCTGGCCGATTGGGATGCCGTGCTGCGTCCACATTACGACACCGCCGAAAAAATGTTGGGTGTGCAGACGGTGCCGTTTGACTCAACGGGTCAGACGCTCATGCGCGAGATGGCTTCGCACTTCGGCACTGAAGCCAGCTTCAGCAGGACCCCCAATGCGGTCTTCTTTGGCGAAGCCGGCATGACGGTGAATGATCCGTATTTTGGTGGCAGGGGGCCTGACAGGACAGGCTGCACCCGGTGCGGTGCCTGCATGGTTGGTTGTCGCATCGGAGCGAAGAACACGCTTTTGAAGAACTACCTTTGGTTCGCGGAAAAATTGGGGGCGACGGTATTCGCAGAACATCAAGTGGTGGAGGTCAAGCCGATCGGCGCCAGTGATGGCAGCGACGGCTATCGGATCACCTCTGAGCGCCCTGGCACGTGGCTCTTCAAGGGGCGAAAAAGCTTCACGGCTCGCGGCGTCATCTTTGCTGCGGGCGCCTTGGGCACCAACCAGCTGCTTGCCAACTGCAAACACGAAGGTTTTCTGCCCGAATTGAGCCAGCGCCTCGGGGACCTCGTGCGCACCAACAGCGAGTCGATTCTCACAGTTCGACTGCCAGAGGACAGAAAGACATGGAACGATGTCGCCATCAGTTGCAGCGTCCATGTGGACAAAGATACCCACGTGGAATTTGTCAATTACGGCAGGAACGCCGACATGATGACGATGCTGTACACGACGCTGGTCGGAAATGGAAGTCGATTCACTCGTCCGCTCATTTGGGTCGGCAGCATCATTCGCCATCCCTTGAATTGGCTGAAGGCGCTGTGGCCATTCGGGTCAAGCAGGCGGACCGTCATCCTGTTGGTGATGCAAGCGCTCGACAACGCGATTCGATTTCGGCCCCGCAAGCGTTGGCTTGGCCGTGGCTATGGCTTGCACACCGAACAGGATTCGGAAAGACCCAACCCGACCTTCATCGCCAGCGGCAATGCGGCTGCCGCATGGCTGGCGAAACACACCGGTGGCATCGCGCAGAGCAACGTATTGGAGGCCTTGGCCAATGTTCCCAGCACCGCCCACCTGTTGGGTGGCGCGGTCATCGGAATCGACCCGAATCATGGCGTCATCGACCATGAGCTTCGCGTCTTCGGCTACAAGAACATGCTGGTGTGCGACGGTGCGGCAATCCCTGCCAACCCCGGTGTCAACCCCTCCTTGACCATCACCGCGCTGGCTGAACACGCCATGTCCAAGATTGCGGTGGCGTCTTCATGACAGGGTGTTTCGAAGCGTTGAATGGCACGGCCCGTGGTCCGCTGATCTTGAAATCCGTCGCCCGCACGATGTGATTCATTCATTGACTCGATGCAAATAATGCACTGGACGCCTTGATCGCGCAGCACCACAATTCGCAGCGCTACCCCAACAATAAGCGAGCTTCGAGCCCTTCGTCAGACAACGATGGCCGGTGACTCCAGGAGACAAACAAATGAAATTTCAGCGTTCCCGCTGGGTCACCCTGATCCTGTCTGCTTCCATTTTCGCTTCGATCCCGCTGTCACAGGCCGCAGCACCTTCGCCTGAGCCAGGCATGACATTTTCTCCGGGCCAAGGTACTGACTGGCGCGAAGAGTACGCCTACACGCTGGGCGTTCAGGCCTATATTTTTGGCTATCCCTGGATCTACCTGGCCAGCCTTCGCTGGCAGTGGACGAACAAGTTCGAGAACCTCGACACGGCGTACGCGCCCATCAACCACTTCTGGCACGCGCCGCGCCTGTTGACCGCCGATTGGCGCGACGGTGGCACCATGAACAATGACACCCTGTATTCCCTGGCATGGGTCGATCTGCGCAAGGAGCCGGTGATTTTGAGCGTGCCCGACACCGGTGATCGCTACTACACCATGGAGTTGGTCGGCATGAACTCGGACAACTTCGACTATGTGGGTCAACGCGCCACCGGCAACAAGGCCGGTCACTACGCTTTGGTGGGGCCGGGATGGAAGGGGCAACTTCCCAAAGGCGTCACGGCACTCCAACCCTCATCGTCATCGTGGGCCCTTGTCTTCGGTCGAACCCTGGCCTCGGGTGATGCCGACGTTCCCGCAGTGCACGCGTTGCAGCAGAAATACAAATTGACGCCCCTGTCGCTGTGGGACAAACCCGCGGCCAAGCTGCCCGAATCGCGTGACGTGTGGAAACCTGCTGACGAGGCAAGCGATCCGCTGGCGCACTGGAAGACCCTGAACAAGGCGCTGGCCGAAGATGTGATCGAGCCGCGCCATGCTCAGTTGGTGAAGACCTTTGCCGCCATCGGCGTGGGCCCAGGCCTGGATGTGGACAAGGTTGATCCCGCCACCAAGCGCGGACTGATCCGCGCCGCCCGTGAAGGCTGGCGCATTTTGAATGCCTCTCCCACGACCAACTACCACATGAAAATGGTGGCCGGTGGCTGGCGCTATCCCCCGACAGCCTTTGGTCGCACGACCGCCGCAGACGATTTCGTGATACGGGGCGGACTGCAGGCACTGATAGGCATCACGGCCAACGACCCGGAAGAGTCCGTGTACCTCAATACCGCCGTCGATGCAAAAAATCAGCGCCTGCAGGGTGACAAGCGCTATGTGCTGCGCTTCGGTCCCGGCCAACAGCCGGATGTCAAGGCGTTCTGGTCGGTGACGCTGTATGGCTTTGATCGCAATTTTGTCGCCAACGCCATCAACCGCTACTCACTGGGTGACCGGTCTCCGAGCATCAAGAAGGACGCCGACGGCGGAACCACTTTCTATGTTCAGGCCGATTCCCCTGGTGCGGGCCGCGAAGGCAACTGGCTGCCGTCACTGAAAGGCAAGCCCTTCTACCTGGTCTTGCGGGCCTATGTCCCCGGTCCCAAACTGTTGGACCAAACCTGGGTTCCCCCAGCGGTGACGGAAGCGACGGACTGAAGCCCCCGTCATTGGCGTTAAGGCGATAAATCAAATCAAGGAGACAAAAATGGAACGCAGAGAACTCATCAGACATTCGCTCCTGGCTTTTGGCGCCGGCCTTTCCGGTCTGGCCCCGAGCCTGGGGTTTACGCAGGAACAAAAGAAAACCTACGCGGGTCAACTGGACATGCTCAAGGGCCAGGAGGGCGCTGGCAATCCGCGCGAGGCCCACGCCTACGCCATAGGCATCCAGGCCTTCGAGTACGGCTTTCCGCTGATCTACTTTGCCAACATCATGTACAAGTGGGCCAAGGATCCGAACTCGGTCATGCGCCCGCTGAACTCATGGATCTCGCCAAAAGACTTTGTCGCGACATCCAACTACCGCGACGGCGGTTCTTTCAATACCGACACGGTCTACGCTGGGGCCTTCATAGACCTGCGCAAAGGTCCCATGGTGTTGAGCACCAAGGATCCCGAGGGGCACTACTTCTCGGTGCAGTTGTCCGATTTCTACACCAACAACTTTGCCTACATCAGCAAGCGCTCGGGCGGCCCGATATTCGGCAACTTCCTGCTGCTGCCGCCGGGCTGGAAAGGCGATGTTCCCGCTGGAAAATTTGATCGCGTGTTCACCTGTGAGCAGAAGTGGATCTTTGCGCTGATCCGCCTGCGCGTGGACCAGGAAAATGCCACCGAAGTCGCATGGGCAAAGGACAAATTTGCCCAAGCCAAACTCACCCCGGTCGCTGACTTTCTGGCTGGGCGGGAATTCGTTCCCAACGATTTCAATGTGTTTGACGTCGGCAAGTTCAATGGCAACCCGCTGCGGCCGTTTGCGATTTTGAACTACATGCTCGCGGAAAACCCACCTGCGGCTTCCGACGAGATCCTGTTGCAAGGATTCAAGACCGTGAATATCGGTCCAGCCATGGATTTGTCGAAGAATGACCCCGACACCAACCGCGGCCTGGCGCGCGCTGCCCGCGACGCCTTGCCTGCCTTGCGTGCACACGTGGAGCGTCCCTGGGCACGTTCCGTCAATGGATGGTTCTATTTTCCGACCAACATCGGTCAAGCCAAGACGACCGACTACGTCATGCGCTCGGCCTGGCAGTCCCTGTGGGGCATCGTGGCCCACCCTCCCTACGAGTGCACCTACCTATGGGCTTCGCTGGATCAGAACGGCGAGCGCCTGAACAGCGGCGGCAAGTACGAGCTCTACATGCGCAAGGATCAGTTTCCCAAGGTCGAAGCTTTTTGGTCGTTCACCATGTACCAGGACTTCAACCTGGTGGTCAACGATGCCAACCGCTGGGCCATTCGCGAGAACATGAAGGGACTCAAGTTTGATGCCGACGGCGGCTTGCGCGTCTATATCCAGACCGAACGGCCGTCAGAAGACAAGGTCAGCAACTGGCTCCCCGCGCCCAAGAGCGGCAACTTCAACATCACCATGCGCAACTACATGCCCTCGGCGGAGATCGTGGAACAGCGCTATGACCCGCCTGTGCTCAAGCGCATCTCTTAAGCGCAGCCATCCTGACGAACACCACCAGAAGCCCCTGCCTTCATGTTCGCGACGTGGCATTCCGGCCTTGACGTGGTGGCGAGTTGGATGGGGTTCATCTCCAGGGGATTCTGCCGAAATCAACCGCAAAGGCCGTGCTGATGCAGCCACAAACTACAACGAGGAAGTGCGCGATGAAATTGATTGGCTTTGCAATTGGGGTGGTGCTTGTCGCCGTCACCGCCGGGTGCGGCAAGACCGCCGGTGTGGGTGGAGCGGCGGGTGACGCCACCGCCGAAACCGTAAGAATCAACGCGCAAGTTGCGCAAGAACTCAAACTGGATGACCCGCAGGACTTTGAAGACGCCAAACGCGGTTTCATTGCCAAGCCATCCGGGAAGATCGTTCAGGCTGACGGTACGGTACTCAAAGACTTTGATGCCTATAACTTTCTGCAAGGCAAGGCGCCCGAGACCGTCAATCCGAGCTTGTGGCGCCATTCCCAACTCAATGCCCAGGTAGGTTTGTTCAAGGTCATGGATGGCGTGCACCAGTTGCGCGGATTCGACATTGCCAACATGACCCTCATTGAAGGCAAGACGGGTTGGATTCTCGTGGATCCTCTTTCCGCGCGGGAGTCCGGCCAGGCAGCGCTGGCGTTTGCACGCGAGAAGCTGGGCAACAAGTCGATATCAGCCATCATCTTTACCCATGCGCATGCGGATCACTTTGGTGGCGTACTCGGCGTCATCTCGCCGAAGGAAGTTGAAGAACGCAAGATTCCCATCGTGGCCCCCGCCGCCTTCATGGAAGAGGCGACCAGCGAAAACCTGATGGTGGGCACCGGCATGGCCCGGCGCAGCATGTACCAGTTTGGCAAAAACTTGCCGCGCTCTGCCAAAGGCAATGTGGATACGGGGCTGGGCAAGGACGTGGTCTATGGCTCACTGGGCATTCTTGCGCCCAACTGGCTGATCGTCCGGCCAACACAGAACATGCGCCTGGACGGCCTGGACTTTGTCTTTCACAACGTGCCTGCCGCGGAGTGTCCGGCGGAGCTGACTTTTACCGTGCCCGAATTGAAGCTGTACGACGGTGCCGAGAACCTGTCGCAGACCATGCACAACCTGCTGCCCATCCGTGGCGCGAAGGTGCGCGATTCATTGCGCTGGTCCAACTACATGGACCAGGCCCTGGAGCATATCCAGGGAATGGATGTGTATATCGGCTCCCACAACTGGCCGATCTGGGGCAATGCCCGTATGCGGGAGTTCATCACCATACACCGTGACGTCTACAAGTACACCCATGATCAGACCGTGCGCCTGATCAATGCCGGATACACCCAGCGCGAAATCGCCGACATGGTCAAGCTGCCGAGCTCACTCTCGAACTATTTCGGGGCCCGCGGCTACTACGGCGACCTGCGTCACAATGTCAAGGCGGTGTACCAGTTCTACATCGGCGCCTACGACGGCAACCCGGCCAACCTCAACCCGTTGCCGCCGCAGGAGTCTGCCAAGCATTACCTTGAGCTCATCGGTGGCAGCGACAAGGCTGTGGCCGCGGCTCAAGCTGCCTACGACAAGGGCGAATACCGTTGGGCCGCTGAATTGCTCAACCATGCGGTATTTGGCGATCCTTCCAGCAGTGCGGCGAAGCTTTTGCTGGCCAAGACCTACGAGCAAATGGGCTACTCCTCCGAGGCCGCCACTTGGCGCAACACCTACCTGACGGGCGCACAGGAATTGCGCGATGGACCACCTGCCAAGGGGATTTCCAAGGCGACGATCATCGAGATGCTGTACCAAACCCCTACGGAGCGCTTTTTGGAGGCCATGGCGGCAAGCCTCGACGGCCCGGCCGCGGACGGCAAGAACCTCAAAGTCAATCTGGTGTTGAGCGATCTGAAGGAATCCTACGTCTTGTGGATCGAAAATTCAGTGTTGCATTTCAGAAGTGGGGAGGCCGCGGCCGACGCGAACGCAACGCTGACACTGACCAAGGAAATCTTCGTGAAGATGATTGCGGGTACGGCGGGCGTCAAGGACACCCTCATGAGCGACGACCTGAAGATCGGCGGCAGCAAGATAGACCTGATCCGATTCTTTGGCCTGATCGAAAAAGCTGCCGGGACTTTTCAGATAGTCACCAAATAGCCAGGAGATAAATGTGAATTCAAAGACCGTTCGCTGCACGCTCGCATTCTTGACATTGACCGCTTCCGGTTGGGTCATCGGTCAAGTTCCTGCTACCCAAGCACCCGCGCCAAGCGCTTCAGCGCCCGCTGCCGCCAACCCTCAGTTGGCGGCTGTCATGGCCCGGCTTCGTGCAGCGACGCCCGCAGTGGTCGCCTTTGGAGCCGAGGAAATTGACCGCGTGCATGCAGGCAAGGGATTGACCGATTGCTTTTGGGTCGCAACCTTGCACCCCAGCACCTTCAATATCCTGATCCCGGATCTGGCGGTTACCTACTGGATATCCCAATTCAAGCTTCCTGCAGGCGCCAAGCTTGAGCTCAAGGGTCAATTTCCCAGGGCACGTTACCTGTCTTTCACTTCCTACAACCCTATCGGGCAGCCCGTAGATGGTCTGGCCGACGATACCATCGCGCCTGATGTCGGTAGCGCCAACCCGTTTCTGGCCAATGCCCAACGCCAAGGCAACAAGCGTAATTACACGGTTGCCGTTCAGTCTCGCCCCATGGTGGCGGGAGTCCGCGTGGATGAATCGACCCGTCCGGCCAACACGCTCTTTGTTCCGACCGATGAGTCCACCTACCAGGTGTGGATGCGGATCTACGCACCCGATGGTGGTCGCGATGCCATGGGCGGTGTGCCACTTCCCAAGCCGGTCATGACTTTGGCCGACGGGCGCACCATCGAAGGTGAAGCCATGTGCCGTCAATATGTCGTGAAGGATGGTGCGGTACGTGACTACCGGGCCCCCAAAGAAGGGATGAAGGCTGCCTTCACAATACCCGGCGCCAAGGCCGCTTATGCGCCTGCACAGCCATCGCCTGTTCCCTGGAACAGTTTCTTCAACCCCCAATTGACGCTGGCGAACGTGCTGATCAACACGCCGTTTGAGGGGTTGCGCAGCCGTATGGACACTGCGCGGCGCGCAGGTTTTTACAGTACGCTCGACAACTTCTACGTCAGCACCTATGTTGACAATAGGTACGGTGACGCGTTGGTCATTCAGGCCAAGGCACCACGTACGCCGCACACGCTGGGTGGCAATGCGGTCATGGACGATCAGGTCGATCTGCGCTACTGGTCCATTTGCAAGGGACGCTCGATTGCCGACGGTGCCACTGATTCCTGTCTGTTTGATGAGCAGGTGCCCAAGGATGCCAAAGGGCGCTACACCATCGTCGTCTCGACACCCGAGGCCCGGCCTTCGAACGCCAAGACTGAATGCGGTGTGGCGTGGATGGCATGGGGTGTGGGCGACGGTATTGACAATCCCCACGGAGGCATTCTGGTGCACCGGCACATGAAGCCCTCGGCCGCGTTCTTCAGCCACAGCCTGTGGGCGACGAAGGTCCCCGGTGACGAGCGTGAGGTGTTGGGCGACTACTACCCAGAGCTGAATTACCAAGGAAAGTCCGCATTTGAGGCGAGAGGGTGCCCGGTAAAGTCTTCAGATTGACTGCGACTTTCGCTCGCAAAGAGCCTGGCTCGTCGAGTAGAAGTTGCCTTCAATATTAACGACGGCGTTAACTTGGCGACCCAATGCCGAATGTGAGGCCATCGGTTTTCACGCTGAGTTCCTCGCGCATGTGGTTTTTTGCCCTGACTCCACAATCAGACAGTTAGTCTTCGCGTAAACCATCTGAGGCGAACGACCCTTGACGCAGCGGTACAGTCCAACCTTCCCCACCGCCAAGACTGGCAATGGAAATCTGCCAAGTTGAATTTGTGGCCTAACCCATGGGGGTCCACTGACAATCTGGAGTGCATCCGCCACATGGTCCAGTGACTGGTATCGGGCAGGCAATTCAAGAAAACCATCGTCGTCTTGGGGCACT
>JBAXFI010000089.1:0-10201 GCA_037139995.1 Comamonadaceae bacterium
AGGCAGCGCCGCGGCCCAAGCGTGCTGCGATCGACCCTGAAGTCAAGGCGCAGGCCGTGGCGGCGGTGGCGGACACGCTGGCCAAGCTTGAACAGGAAATATCGCAAGGACACGGCAAAGCCAGTGCCGGAGCGGCAGCTGCCCTGCGCCATGCCCTGAAGGAGTACGGACGGATCATTGACGACAGGTTGGAGAATCAGGCGCACGCGGCGCTGGCCGCGGCGGGGGAACTCGAAGGCTGGCAGCGCTGGCGCGCCGATCAGTTGCGCGAAGAACTGGTGCAAAAGGCCGAAGCCCTGCTCAAGCGGCCCGAGGGTCAGGCGATCGGCGGGCGCAAGATGCAGGAGACCCTGCGCGCCCTGCGTGAGCAGTGGAAGCAGACCGATCAGGGCGGCGCGCCGAACCACGGTTTGTGGAAGCGTTTCGATGACGCCTGCAACGAAGCGCACAAGGTGGTTGAAGCCTGGCTCGAGAAGGTCAAGGCGCAGTCGGCCGAGCACCGGGCACAGCGCCTCGCGCTGATTGAAGAGGTCAATACGTGGGCTGCTGCCAACCGGACCGCCCTGGACGATGACTGGAAAGGCTTCAACCGCATCCTGCACCAGTTTGGTGACCGCTGGCGCGACGGGGGGCATGTCGGTGAAAAGGTTTTTGCCGAGTTGCAGCCACTGTGGAAAGCGGCCATTGAGGGCGCTGCGGCGCCCCTGGAGGCGCTGCAGGCCAGCAGTGTGGCGGCACGCCAACTCATGATCGAGGAAGCCAGAGCCTTGGGCAGCGCGCCGGAACTGCGCATTGATGCCGTGCGCGGCTTGCAGCAGCGCTGGCAAGCCGAGGCGCATCGAGTGCCGGTGGATCGGCGTCAGGAGCAAAAATTGTGGGAGGCCTTTCGCCAGCCGATTGACGAAGCCTTCACGCGCAAGACGACGCAACGCCAGCAGGCCGATGCAGCGTTGGGTGAGCGCGATCGCGTCGTGCTTGATGCGGCGCGTTCGCTGGAAGCGGCCAATCTGGCAGGCGATGCCCAAGGCATTCGCGCTGCCATGAACACGCTGGAGACGGCACTGCGCGGCCAGGCACAGGCCCAGGCGGCGGTGCAGGTCGCAGTCACCGAGGTCAATACGGCGGTCGCCGCCATGGCAGGATCCGAGGCCACTGGCGAAGGTGCGGCGCAAGGCGAGGCCCTGGCGACCGAGTCGGCCGGACCGGGTGCTCCGGCATTAGACGCGCTTGTAACGCCGGAGCAGGTATCGAAACCGGCGGCGAAGCCGGTGCGCGCCGTGCGCGGCGATGATCGCCCTGGAATGAAGAAGACCGAACCCGCACCAGCCGGGCGCGGCGGAAAATTTGGTGACCGCAAGGACGGCGCCAGAGACGGGCCACGGGCCCCGCGGGACGATAAGCCGGCGGCTCGCTCAGATGACCGTGGCCCACGCCGGCCTGGGCGCGACGAGCGCTTTGGTTCGACGCCGGTGTGGCAGGAGGCACCGCGCTTGGGAGACACCGCTTTTCGGGCGCAGCGAGATGCCGTAGAACATGCTCAGTTTGCCCTGCGCAAACTTGCAGCCCAGGCGCACGGTGAGGCGCTGACTCAGGTTCTGGCAGCCTGGGAGCGACGCGATGCGACCCTGATGCCCTCGGCGCAGGAGTTGGGCAGTCGCGTTCCTGCGGCGGTCCGTGCTGGCTGGCTCAAGGCGATTGGCCAGGCACCCGGCAGCGATGGCGCTGTAGCCCTGTTGCGTCTGGAGATGGCCAGCGAGATGCCAACGCCTGCTGAGCACCTGAATGCGCGTCGTGCGTTACAGTTGCAACTGCTGACCAAACGCCACGATCCGGCGCCGGCACAGACCTGGGGCCAGGATGCCGGCCAGGTGCTGGCCAGCGCGTACGATGCGGTGCAAGCGCGGCGCCTGCAAAATGTGCTCAAGGTGTTGCTGAAGCCCAACTAGTGGCTGACAGCGTCGCGTGTGGAGCGGGTCTGGCCCGCAGACAGCTATTCAAGAACCTAAGGGAGGTTTGCCAGTGGATTCTGCCGACGACTTGATCAAGCGCCTGGAACAGCTCAACGATATCGGGGCAGCGCTTTCCCGGGAGCGCGACATCACGCGACTTCTTGAGTACATTCTGCTTGCAGCCAAGCAGATTACCAACGCCGATGGCGGAACGCTCTACCGGATGACCGGGGACGGTCAAAGTTTGCGCTTTGAGATGCTGCGCACGGACTCGCTGAATATCGCCATGGGCGGGACTTCGGGCAGCGCCATCAGCTTTCCGGATCTTCCGCTGTACGACGCGGCAGGCACTCCGAATGACTCGCTGGTGGCAGGCTATGCGGCGATTCACGTGCATACGGTCAATATCGCCGACGCCTACAGCGAACCGAATTTCGATTTTTCCGGTACCCGTCGCTTTGATGAGCGTACTGGCTATCGCTCCAAGTCGTTTTTGGCCGTGCCCATGAAGGATCATGAGGGTGAGGTGATCGGCGTCCTGCAACTCATCAACGCGCAGGCACCCGGCGGCAAGGAGGTGGTGGCGTTTTCGTTGGCCGATCAGAGTCTGGCCGAGTCCCTGGCCTCGCAGGCAGCTATTGCCTTGAGTAACCGGCTGCTGATGACTCAGCTCGAGGAACTGTTTGAATCCTTCATCAATGTGATCAACTTGGCAATTGACGAAAAATCTCCCTACACCGGCGGACATTGCCAACGGGTTCCAGCACTGACCATGATGCTGGCCGAGGCGGTTGCTGAAACGGTTGAGGGTCCGCTGGCCGGCTTCAAAATGGATGACAGGGACCGCTACGAACTCAAGATTGCCGGCCTGCTGCATGATTGCGGCAAGATTGCCACACCGGTGCACGTGGTCGACAAAGCCACCAAACTGCAAACCCTGTTTGACCGTGTCGATCTGATTGACACCCGCTTTGAAGTGCTCAAGCGCGATGCGGAACTGCAGGCCTTGCGCCAGCAACTGGCGCTGCGCGCCTGTGTTGATCCTCAGGCCGAGGCTGACCTTGCGGCCAACGCCAGGTCCGTTGTTGCGGCGCTGGAGGCCGACCGCGAATTCCTGCGTGCCACCAACGTCGGCAGCGAAACCATGAGCGAGGTGGCGCTGGCGCGTGTGCGTGCGATTGCCAGCGAGCATGTCTGGTGCAACGTTGACGGCGTACAAGCCCCGTTCCTGACGGCCGACGAGTTGGAGAATCTGTCGATTCGAGCCGGCACCCTGACTGCGGCCGAGCGCACGACCATCAACCAACACATCGTGACGACCATCAAGATGCTCGAGCAGTTGCCCTGGCCCAAGCATCTGCGGAACGTGCCCGAATACGCTGGCGGTCACCACGAACGCGTCGATGGCAAAGGCTATCCCAAAGGTCTTTCACGTGACCAGATGTCGGTACAGGCACGGGTCATGGGAATTGCCGACATCTTTGAGGCTCTGACGGCGACCGACCGCCCCTACAAGGTTGGCATGAAGCTGTCCCAGGCGGTGGCCACCATGAACAAGTTCAAGGCCAATGGCCACATCGATCCCGACCTGTTTGACATTTTTGTGCAAAAAGGGATTTACCGGCGCTATGCCGAGCTGTTTCTCGACCCATCCCAGATTGACGAAATCAGGCTGTAGGGATCACAGGCCCTAGGCCAAGGCTGCTGGCAGACGCTCCAGCTTGGCGCCGGTTGGCGCGTGTCCAGACGGCGTCGCGCTCAGGCGCAAGACCGAAGCGCGCGGCGGAACAGCGCTGGCGTCCCAATCGCTCAGCACAACGCGGCGCAGACCCTGGCCCAGGTCATGCTCAGCCGGCCGGTGCGTGTGGCCGTGGATCAGGGTGCTGGCTGCGCCGGCCTGTAGCCACTCGCGTGTGGCCTGGCTGTCCAGGTCAACCGGCAAGTCACCCTTGGCCGTGCCCATGCTCTTGTGCTCCTCGCTTTGTGAGCGCATCTGGCGTCCAATGGCTTGGCGCTGGGCCAGCGGCTGCTGCAGAAAAGCCTGTTGCCACTGCGCACTTCGAACCCGTGAGCGAAACTGCATGTAGTCGCTGTCTTGCAGACACAAGGCGTCACCGTGTGACAGCAACCAGCGCTCGCCGGCAAATTCAAGTACCGTCGGATCGTCCAGCAGTTTCATATTGCAGGCTGCGGCAAAGCCCGCTCCGGCCAGGAAATCGCGATTTCCCTGCATGAAAAAGAGGGTCAGACGCTGCGCCGTCGCTGCCAGAACTTGCGCGCAGCGCGCGGCAAAATCATCGCCTGCACTGGCTGCATCGATCGCATCGTCACCAACCCACACCTCAAACAGATCGCCCAGAATGAACAAGGCGTCTGCCTGTGTGCGCTGCATGAAGTTGCGCCAGACACCGAAGGTCGCTTCATCGCCCGCCTGCAGATGCAAATCGGCGATGAAATCCAGACGCTGCCAGTGTGCTGGCGCCTGCAGCAGAACGGGCGACGCCAGGATGCTCATGTCAAAGGGCTACAGCCTTCTCCAGAATGACGTCCTCCACTGGCACGTCGTCGTGGTGGCCGCGTCTGGCGGTCTTGACGGTCTTGATCTTGTCGACCACTTCGGTTCCGGCGACGACCTTGCCAAACACGGCGTAGCCCCAGCCTTGCGCTGAAATGCCGGTGTGATTGAGGAAGCCGTTGTCGGCAACGTTGATGAAAAACTGTGCGGTGGCCGAATGGGGGTCGCTGGTGCGTGCCATCGCTACCGTGTAATTGAGATTCTTCAGGCCGTTGTTGGCTTCGTTGTCGATCGGTTTGTCGCCGCGCTTTTCCTTCATGCCAGGCTCCATGCCGCCGCCTTGCACCATGAAACCCGGGATGATCCGATGAAAGACGGTATTGTTGTAGTGGCCCTTGTTCACATAGCTCAGGAAGTTGGCAACCGACTTGGGTGCCTTGTCCGTGTCCAGTTCAAGGGTGATGACGCCGTAGTTGGCAATGTGGAGTTCGACTTGGGGATTGCTCATGATTTCTTTTCAAGGGTTGCAGAGTTGATGAGGATGGGTGTTCTTGGCGCGTCGCTGGGAAACGGACCACCTGCGCCGGTGGCCGCGCTTTTGATTTTCTGAATCGTCTCGCTGCCGCTCACCACCTTGCCGAAGACGGTATAGCCAAAGCCGTCGGGGGAGGGCGCATTGAGCTTGGCGTTGTCCGCGACGTTGATGAAGAACTGGCTGGTGGCCGAGTTGGGGTCGCTGGTGCGCGCCATGGCAATCGTGCCGACCTCGTTCTTCAGGCCATTGATGGCCTCCAGTACAACCGGCGGCCGGGTTGGCTTTTGCTGGTACTTGCTGTCATAGCCGCCGCCTTGCACCATGAAGTTGTCGATCACGCGGTGAAACAGCGTGCCGTCATAGTGCTTGTCCTTGACGTACTGCAAAAAATTGGCAACCGTCTTGGGCGCCTTGTCCGGATAAAGCTCGACCACAAAATTGCCCGCGGTCGTGACGAACTTGACGCGCGGCGCTTCCTGGGCCAAGGCTCCAGCGGATGCAAAAAACTGCAGGACGATGGCGAGCGCAAAGGCCACTGCCACCGGAAAACGTGTCCACTTCATCCTATCACTCCTTCATAAAAAATCTTCCACTGCCCGCGCTGGCGCTCCCAATACTGGCGTCGCGTCGGACCACTGCGGCTACCCTCGGCAACCTCGCCGAAGGTGACGACCATGGTGTCGGCAGCGTCGGTCCAGCGCAGCATCGACAGGTCCTTGAGTTCAATGGCACGTCCGCGTGTCTTGACGAGCTGGCTGCGCAAACCCGGCGTCCATTCGGTCAGTGTTTTACCGTTGCTATGAAAATCCGGACTGTAGAAGCTAAGGACCTGATCCATGTTACCGCGTGATTTGGCACTTTGCCAGGCCGCCAGTACCGCTTCAAAGGGCTTGCTTTCCAGGCGTGCCACATTCGGCGCGATCCATTGAAGGACCGGGGCAATCACCACCGGCGTGGTGCGGGTCTGCACGGTGCGGATGATCTTGGCCAGGTCCGGGTTGGCCAGCACCACGCAACCGTCGGAAGCCTGTGGCGGTCGGGCAAACTGGTTTGGCGGCGTACCGTGCAACCAGATGCCGCTGCCGGTCTTGCCGCGACGGTTGTCGAGCTCGTTTGGATAGTTGATTGGCAGTGCACCCGAGCCGTAGTAGTCTTTCAGGGAGCGTGGATCCAGACTGCCGGTGATGAAATACACGCCCAGCGGTGTGCGTGAATCCCCCTCGGTTTTCTTGTCATAGCCTGATTTTCCGATCGAGATGTAATAGTCGCCGATCAAAGTCAAACCACTGGCCTTGTTTTCAAACAGATAGAGGCGCGAATGCGAAGCGTCGATGGCAATGGCATGCCGGTTGCGTGATGAAAGGGCTAGAAACTGGGATGGCACGGCACCCGCAGGCGGGCGTTCGCGCAGCGCCCTCAGGCGCAACTGTGACTCGTCGCGCAGCTCGGACAGTGCGGTGGCGCCCCCCATTGAAATGGACTCCGGCACATCACCGACCGTCTGCACCTGGCGGATGCGTGCCGACAGCAAATCTCCGTAGACCAGCTGTGCAAGCTGGAAATTTGGGTAGTCGCGAACCAGGTCTTGCGCCTGCTCAAGTGCCTGGCGACTTTCGGATCGGGCCACCAACTGGTAAATCTCGATCAGCCGACGCTCCGCCAGACCCGGGTCAACCGGTGCGGCGGGCGCTGCCGGACTCGCCGGCACGGCCTTCTTGCTCTTGCTGGGTGACTTTTTTTGTGCGCTGGCGCACGCCGATGCCGAAAATGCGACAAGGGCTGCGACAAGAACAGGAAAAATATACCGCCTCATGGGGTCATCAGACGATGCTACGAAGCGCTACCGCCAGCGGTGGCGGCGATCCGTAAGCCAGCATCAACTGCCTGAGGATTCCTTGGTGATCTGCCAGTGATCGCCCGTTTTGAGCAGATGCAGCGTCTTGCGGCTTGATACCGACAGCGCGCCCGCGCGGTACTGCTGGCGAAACTTTGCCACCGCCTTGTTGCCGCTGATGGTGACGTCCAGGTTGTCAAGCTTGACGCTGATGCTGGTCTTGCCAACAATGCGTTTGCGACGGTCTTCCTCCCAGGCCGCGCGTGACTGCTTGCCGGGCGGGGTGAACTCCTTGCTGTAGGCGCCGAGGTACGAAGCCACGTCCTTGGCAGACCACGCCTTGGCCCAGGCCAGCACGGCCTCCTGCGCTGCCTGTTCAGCGGCGCTGTCGGCACTGGCCGCTGCAGGCTTGACCGCTGGCGCGCTCGGTGGCGTGGCGGCAACCGGCTGCGCAGCAGGGGCTGCGGCAGTGGTCGACGCAACGGGTTTGGGTGCAGCAGCGGCAGCCGCACTGGCTGCGGCAGCCACGGTCACGCTCGGACGCTGCCCCTTGTTGCCAGGGCTGAACAATTCCCGAATCAGGGCCAGCTTGGGCGGTACAGCCGCATTGGCGCCGTCAAGCTGCAATGCCTTGTTATAGGCCTGGCTGGCGAGCCTGGCATACACATCGCCCAGGTTCTCGTGCGCCGTGGAGTAGCTCGGGTTGGTCCGGATGGCCATTTCGAGTGCTGCTCTGGCCTTGTCAAATTGACCCTGTCCGGCATACAGAACCGCCAGATTGTTGTACGGCTCAGGCAACTCCGGGTAATCTTCGGTGAGCTTGGTAAAAGTTGCGATGGCCTCTGCCTGTTTGCCCGAACTGCGCTGAATAACGCCTTTAAGAAAGCGCATCTGCGGGTCGTTCGGTTTACCGGCCAGAAACGCATCGGCCTTGGTCAGTGCCTCGACCAGTTTGCCGGTGCGCAGCAACTGGCTTACATCGGCCGACTCATCTGCATGGACAGGCATGAGAACGCAGGCGGCAATCAGCGCGAGCAGGCGAATGCTGTTGAAAATAACGGAGTGATCGAACTTCATGGAGTCTTTGAATCCCTACTGTGTGAATGCCCAGTGCGAGAGTTGGGTCGGCAGAGCTATATACTGGCCGTAATTGTAGCCCACGAGCCACTTTTGAGTCTGTTCCCGATTAGCCCTTTATTCACAGTCCCCATCGAGGCCGTCCCTGCTTGGATTCCCGAAGTTTGCCGTCTTAGTCACCCATGAGTTTACGCATTTACAACACGCTGACGCGTGCGCTTGAGCCTTTGTCGCCACTGCAGGCAGGCCACGTCCGAATGTACGTTTGTGGCATGACTATTTATGACCTGTGCCACATCGGGCATGCCCGTATGGCGATGGCATTTGACATGGTGCAGCGCTGGCTCAAGAGCAGCGGCTACCGCGTCAGCTACGTGCGCAACATCACCGACATCGACGACAAGATCATCCGGCGTGCTCTGGAGCGTGGCATCAGCATTCGGGCCCTGACCGACGAGATGATTGAAGTGATGCACGCCGACATCGGTCAACTCGGCATCGAACCACCGACGCTGGAGCCGCGTGCTACCGAGTATGTGCCACAGATGCTCGACTTGATCAGCCAGTTGCAGGCCAAGGGGCTGGCCTACCAGTCAAGTTCTGGTGACGTCAACTACGCGGTCCGAAAATTTCCGGGCTACGGCAAGCTGTCGGGCAAGTCGCTTGACGAGTTGCGTGCCGGCGAGCGCGTCGCTGTGCTCGATGGCAAGGACGATCCGCTGGACTTCGTTCTGTGGAAGGCGGCCAAGGAGTCCGAGCCCGATGACGCCAAATGGGACAGCGCTGCCTTGGGCCATGACTACGGCAGGGGCCGCCCGGGTTGGCACATCGAGTGCTCTGCCATGAGTTGCCAGACGCTGGGCGAAACCTTTGACATTCATGGCGGTGGCGTCGATCTGCAGTTCCCGCACCACGAAAACGAGATCGCACAAAGCGAAGGGGCAAGTGGCAAGCCGCTGGCCAAACTCTGGATGCACAACGGTATGGTGCAGATTGACAATGAAAAGATGTCCAAGAGTCTTGGCAATTTCTTCACGATTCGCGAAGTGCTGGCCAAGTACGACGCCCAGACCGTGCGCTTCTTTCTGTTGCGCACGCATTACCGCAGTGACCTTAATTACAGCGATGTACATCTTGACGACGCTCGCAACTCTCTGAAACGTCTTTACACAGCACTTGACCTGGTCAAGCCGGCCGCTCTGCAGATCGACTGGGCACAGCCCTATGCGGCGCGCTTCAAGGCAGCCATGGATGAGGACTTTGGTACACCGGAAGCGGTGGCGGTGCTGTTTGAACTGGCCGGTGAAGTCAACAAAACCAAGTCGGTGGAACTGTCCGGCTTGCTCAAGGCATTGGGTGGCTCTCTGGGCTTGCTGCAAGGCGATCCGACTGAATTTCTGCAAGCCGGAGCCACGCTTGATGAGGGCGCTATTGCTGCCTTGATTGCAGAGCGTTCAGCAGCCAAGGCTGCGCGCAATTTCAGCGAGGCCGACCGGATTCGCCAGGCCCTGTCGGCCCAAGGCATTGTGCTCAAGGATTCGCCTAGCGGCACGAGTTGGGAGGTCGTGCAATGACAGCGGCCAAAGCAGTCGCGGTTTACGCGCCACCGGCCTACTGGGAAGACGCGCGCAAACACCTGATGAAACGAGACCGCGTGATGAAGCGGCTGATTCCGCAGTTTGGTGATGGCTGCCTGCAAACCCGGGGTGACGCTTTTGTCACGCTGGCGCGCAGCATTGTCGGGCAGCAGATCTCGGTCAAAGCGGCACAAACGGTGTGGGACCGCTTTGTCGTGCTGCCAAAGAAGTTCAGTGCTGCCAATGTGCTCAAACTCAAAGTTGATGATATGCGTGCTGCTGGGCTGAGTGCCCGCAAGGTTGAGTATCTGGTGGACCTGGCACTGCATTTTGTGAACCGCACCAGCCCGGTGACCGTGTGGGAAACCATGGACGACGAAGCCATCATTGCCGAGCTGACCGGCATTCGGGGCATAGGACGCTGGACCGCCGAAATGTTTCTGATCTTTCACATGCTGCGGCCCAATGTACTGCCGCTCGATGATGTCGGTCTGATCAACGGCATCAGCCGGAGCTACTTTTCGGGCGACGTCGTCAGTCGCAGCGACGCGCGCGAAGTCGCCGCCGCGTGGGCACCGTATTGCAGCGTCGCAACTTGGTATATTTGGCGCTCGCTGGACCCGTTGCCGGTGGCGTACTAGGAGTAACTTTTGGCCAAAAAAAACTTTCTCGATTTCGAGCAACCGATTGCCGATCTGGAAAACAAGATTGACG
>JBAXFI010000090.1:0-10168 GCA_037139995.1 Comamonadaceae bacterium
CAACCATGCTCTATCCACAAAAGTTTGATGTCATCGTGATTGGTGGCGGACATGCCGGCACCGAGGCTGCGCTGGCGTCGGCGCGCATGGGCTGCAAGACCTTGCTCTTGAGTCATAACATCGAGACCTTGGGGCAGATGAGTTGCAACCCGTCCATTGGCGGCATCGGAAAAGGACATCTGGTCAAGGAGGTAGATGCCATGGGTGGCGTCATGGCGGCTGCTACGGATGAAGCCGGCATTCAGTTTCGGATACTCAATTCCAGCAAGGGGCCGGCGGTGCGCGCCACTCGCGCCCAGGCAGACCGGGTCTTGTACAAGGCCGCGATCCGTCATCGCTTGGAGAACCAACTTAATTTGAGTTTGTTTCAGCAAGCGGTGGATGACCTGATGATGGAGGGCGGGCGGGTGGTCGGCGCCATCACCCAGTCCGGTATCAAGTTCTCTGCCAGGACCGTCGTGTTGACGGCAGGGACTTTCTTGAATGGGAAGATCCACGTTGGATTGAGCAGTTACGCCGCGGGGAGAGCCGGAGATCCGCCGGCGCTGCGCCTGTCGGACCGCCTCCGAGAGCTGAAATTACCACAGGGTCGGCTCAAAACCGGAACGCCGCCGCGCCTGGATGGGCGCACGATCGACTTTGCCAAGTGCATTGAACAGCCGGGCGACGGTATGCCGGGAGGCATGCGAACTGATACGCCGGTGTTCAGCTTCATGGGCCACGTTGAGCAACATCCAAAGCAGATGTCTTGCTGGATTACGCACACCAATCGCCAGACGCACGACATTATCCGCAGTGGTTTTGATCGCAGCCCGATGTTCACGGGCAAGATTGAAGGCGTTGGTCCGCGCTACTGTCCGAGCGTGGAGGACAAGATCGGGCGCTTTGCCGACAAGGACAGCCACCAGATTTTTCTGGAGCCAGAGGGTTTGACAACGCATGAGTATTACCCGAATGGCATTTCGACGAGTCTGCCTTTTGACGTTCAGCATGCGCTGGTTCGATCGATGGCCGGGCTCGAAAATGCGCATATTCTGCGGCCGGGGTATGCGATCGAATACGACTACTTTGATCCCCAGCAACTCCAGAGCAATTTCGAGACCAAGGCGGTTGCGGGTTTGTTCTTTGCCGGACAGATCAATGGGACCACGGGGTACGAAGAGGCTGCAGCACAGGGACTGTTTGCCGGAATCAATGCTGCGTTACAGGCCGGGGCCAAGACCGCCTGGCAATCTGACCGTTGGTTGCCTGGGCGAGACGAGGCCTACCTCGGAGTGTTGGTGGACGACCTGATTACCAAGGGCGTGTCCGAGCCTTATCGAATGTTCACCAGTCGCGCCGAGTACAGACTGCAGCTGCGGGAAGACAATGCAGACGCGCGATTGACCGAGACGGGGCGCCAGCTCTGTTTGGTAGATGATTTTCGTTGGGCCGCCTTCTGCCGCAAACGAGACGCTGTTTCACGTGAAACAGAGCGCCTCAAATCGATCTGGGTCGGTCCCGGGAAGTTGACCCACGCCGAGTCTGAGCGCGTATTCGGAAAGGCGCTTGAGCACGAGTACAGCGTAGGAGACTTGCTGCGTCGGCCCAACGTGGGGTACGCCGAGCTCATGTCCCTGAATGGTGGCGCCTACAGGAGTCGGGAGTTGGCTGTGGACGCGTCGGAAGCGACAGCACTTGAACAACCGGGTGATCGTACTTTTGCGGCGGTGGTGGTCGAGCAGGTTGAAATTTCTGCAAAGTACTCGGGTTATATCAATCGTCAAAAGGACGAAGTGGCGCGCTCTGTTCACTATGAAAACTTGCGGTTGCCAAAGGAGCTTGATTACATGCAAGTGCCCGCCCTGAGCATTGAAGCCCGCCAAAAACTGGAAAAGAACAAACCCGAAACCCTCGGACAGGCGTCGAGGATCTCCGGCATTACGCCGGCGACCATATCTCTTCTCCTGATTCATCTGAAGAGAAATCACTTTCTTGGGCGTGAAACAGGCGGTGGCTCGCCCGTAGCGGGCGAGGTTTCTGTCTGATGCGGGCACTCGAACACGAGTTGCGGTGCGGTCTGGCAGCGCTGGGGCTGAATCTTGCTGATGGCGAAATCGGCATGCTTTTGGACTATCTGGACTTGATTCATAAGTGGACCAAGACCTATAACCTGACCTCTGTTCGCGAGCCTGCTGACATGCTGACGCATCATTTGCTGGACAGCTTGGCTGTGATTGCTCCGTTGCGCCACAAATTGGCCGAGCTTTCTCGCGGCGGGTGCGCCGCTGACCAAACTGCGACCGCTCTTACGCCAACAAGAATGCGCTTGCTTGATGTTGGTTCCGGCGCCGGGTTGCCAGGGGTTGTGATCGCGATCTGCTGTCCGGATATTTGGGTCGATTGCGTCGATGCTGTGGCAAAGAAAGTGGCGTTCGTCAGGCAGGTGGCGGGCGCTTTGAAGCTGCCGAACCTGAGTGGCCTGCATCAACGGGTGGAGAATTTGTCGGGCAGCTACCGAGTGGTGAGCTCCAGAGCGTTTTCGTCGCTGTCAGACTTGGTCCGCTTGTCCGGCCATCTGCTGGTGCCAGACGGAATTTGGTTGGCGATGAAGGGGAAACCCCCCGAGGATGAAATCGCGGCCTTGCCAGGAAATGCCCGCGTGTTTCACGTGGAACAGTTGGCCATACCCGCTTTGGAGGCAAAGCGGTGTATTGTCTGGATGGGCAAGACCTAACGTAAACTCGGTAACTGTCTAAGGGGAATCTGCTTTATGTATGGCATCGTCGACTACGGCGCATTTGTTGTCGCAATCATTGTTTTCCTGCTGATCCCCGGGCCGGGGAATTTGGCCCTCATCACATCGACCGGAAAAGGGGGTGTGAAAGGCGGTATGGCCGCCACTTTGGGGGTGATCTTGGGCGATCAAGTCTTGATGTGGCTTGCGGTGGCTGGTGTTGCGGCACTGTTGAGTGCATATCCCGCGGCGTTCAATGCGGTGCAGTGGCTCGGCGCCGCCTATCTGGCTTGGCTCGGCGGCAAGATGCTCTTGGCAAAGCCAGGATCGGCCCCGGTCTTACATATCAAACCGCATCATTATTTGAAGCAGGCCTTGATGATCACTTTGCTGAATCCAAAGGCGATTGTCTTTTACATGGCGTTCTTTCCACTGTTCGTCGATCCGACCCGGCATCAAGGCCTGAACACTTTTGCGTTCATGGCCATCACCATTGCGGCCCTTACCTTCGCCTATGGTTTGACGGTGGTTTTGTTGACCCACTTCTTGGCCGAGCGCCTAAAGGCCAACCCATCGATATCTGCCGGCATGGAAAAACTCGCCGGTCTGTTTCTGGTTGGTTTTGGCGTCAAGCTGGCGCTGTCTCGGTAAGCTTGGCATAAAGCGCGGCATAGGCTCATCCAAAAGAAACAACACATGGCAAAAATCTTCTGTATCGCCAATCAAAAAGGAGGGGTTGGCAAGACCACAACCACTGTCAATCTGGCTGCCGGTCTGGCCAAGGTCGGACAACGCGTGCTGATGGTTGATCTTGACCCGCAGGGAAACGCAACCATGGGCTCGGGTGTCGACAAGCGTCAACTCAAACTGACGGTTTACGATGTCCTGCTTGAATCGGCATCGATTGCCGAAGCTAAAGTGACAAGTGACAAGTTGATGGCGGGCGGGTGCAGCTACGACATATTGGGAGCGAACCGCGAACTGTCGGGTGCCGAGGTTGAGTTGGTGGATCTGGAGCGCAGGGAAAAACGCCTCAAACAGGCGTTGGTGGAGGTTCAAAACGACTATGACTTCGTTCTGATAGATTGTCCACCGTCGCTGTCCATGCTGACGCTCAACGGCCTGTGTTGCGCACATGGCGTCATTGTCCCGATGCAGTGCGAATATTTTGCGCTGGAGGGCTTGACGGATTTGGTGAATACCATCAAACAGGTGCACGCAAATCTGAATCGGGAGCTTTCCATCATCGGTTTGTTGAGAGTCATGTTTGATGTGCGCATCACTTTGCAGCAACAGGTCAGCGAGCAGCTCAAGGCCCATTTTGGCAACAAAGTCTTCAATACGGTTATTCCGCGCAATGTGCGTTTGGCTGAGGCGCCAAGCTATGGCCTCCCAGGGGTACTTTTTGATCCTTCAAGCAAAGGCGCGCAGGCCTTTATTGCGTTCGCCCAGGAAGTCGTTGAACGCAATAGCAAGACTTGATATGCCGTTTGCGCGCCCCACAGAAAACCCCTTGTTGCTACAAAAAGAATAGCAAATTGAAGCCTTCCGATGTGTTGATCCTGCCCGGGTGGCAAAGCTCCGGCCCTGCTCACTGGCAGAGCCGATGGGAGACCTTGCATGGCTACGCACGACTTGAACAGCACGACTGGATGCAACCCTTGCGGGGAGACTGGATTGCCCGATTGGAGGAGGCTTTGTTGATGCGGAGTGAGCCGGCGCTGCTCGTGGCGCATAGCCTGGGTTGTCTCCTGGTGGCGGCATGGGCCGGGTGCTCGCGCAACAGCCACATGGTGAAAGCGGCGCTGCTGGTCGCGCCGGGCGATGCGGAGCGCGAAGCGTTGCGACCGACGCTTGCCACATGGTCACCCATTCCCCTGCAAAGGCTACCCTTCAGCACCATCTTGGTCGGCAGCCGGAACGATCCCTTTTGCACCGAATTACGGGCACGCCAATTCGCCCGAGCGTGGGGCTCGGAGTACATCGACTATGGGTACGCCGGCCACATCAATGCCGACTCCAATCTGGGTGACTGGCTGGCGGGGCATCAAATGCTGGACAGATGCAATCAGTTGGGGACGGACCTGAAACTGCACACAGAAACGAACAGACAAGGAAGATGATGGTTACCAAAAAACCCAAAGGGTTAGGTCGCGGACTTGAAGCTTTGCTAGGACCCAATGTGAGCGACAAGGCGGCTTTTGATGCCTCGGCTGGAAATCCGGTCAGTCCTGGTCAGCCGGCCTCGTTATTACTTTCAGACATGCTACCGGGTACCTACCAGCCACGCACGCGCATGGACGAAGGCGCCCTGTACGAACTGGCAGAGTCCATCAAGGCGCAGGGGATTTTGCAGCCGATACTGGTTCGGCAACTGCAGGATGGACCGAACCAGGGTAAATACGAAATCATTGCTGGCGAGCGACGCTTTCGTGCTGCCAAGCTCGCCGGGCTGGACAGTGTCCCGGTGCTGGTGCGGGATGTTCCCAATGAAGTCGCGGCGGCAATGGCGCTGATCGAGAATATTCAACGCGAAGACCTAAATCCTCTGGAGGAGGCCCAAGGATTACAACGTCTGGTGAAGGAGTTTGGGCTCACTCACGAACAGGCGGCGCAAGCCGTGGGTCGTTCGCGCAGCGCCGCCAGCAATTTACTGCGCTTGCTCAACCTGGCCGAGCCGGTGCAAACCATGTTGATGGCAGGTGACCTGGACATGGGCCATGCGCGTGCCCTGCTTGCCCTGGACCGAGCGACGCAGATCACGGCGGCGAGTCAGATCAGTGCGCGCAAGATGTCGGTACGCGAAGCCGAAAGACTGGCCAAGAAACTTGGCGCCGAGTTCGCCCTGACCTCGGTCAAGCACAAGAAAGAGAAGTCCCGTGACATCAAGCGAGTGGAAGAGGAACTGTCGGACCTGCTCACCGCCGAGGTTGAGGTTCGTGTCAAGAAGCGTGTCAAGCGGGCAGGACGCATGGAGGAAATGGGCGAAATCAGCATCCGTTTTGCTTCACTGGATGAACTTAACGGCTTGATTGAAAAACTGGCGCGCACTGCGGCCCATTGAATTCGGGACAGGGTCGTGAGGGAACTGACCATAGCATTGTTGGGTCCTTTGCAGCAAACGCCAAGGTAGCCTAAACTGCCGGTCTAAGAAATTTCCAAATACAGGGCCAGATTTTGAACTTACCCGACAGTAACCGAGAAAACGTTCCCGATTCTGTGCTGGAAGGCATGTCGGTTGTCGCTTTCACCCTGGCCAAGCTGGCGGGCGCGCGCAGTTCAGACACGGCTAATCATATTTGGCGCATCCAGCACTACCTCAAGTGTCTGGCACAGCGCCTTCAAGACCACCCGCGGTTTGCGTCGGTGTTGACTGAGTCTTACATCAACCTGCTATTTTTTGCGGCACCTCTGCACAATCTGGGAACGATTGGAATACCCGACTGGATTCTGCTCAAGCCGAGCCGCCTGTCACCAGCGGAACTTGCTGTCATGAAGACACACACCACACTGGCGCGCGATGTCCTTGAGCAGGTTGAGAAGACCTATGGCTACAAGGGGGAACCCTTCAAGACGCTCAAGGAAATGGCGCACTCGCATCACGAAAGGTGGGATGGCGGCGGGTATCCGCAGGGGCTGATTCAAGAGCAGATCCCACTGGCGGCCCGCCTGCTGGCTATAGCCGACGTGTACGAGGGCCTGATTTCAAATCGGGTTTACAAGGTTGGCGTTCCTCACGACCAGGCAGTCGCCATCATATTTGAGGGCCGCGGTAGTCACTTTGACCCCGACATCGTGGACGCATTTATTGAAATTCAGGATGACTTTCGGGTCATCGCCCTTCGCTACGCCGACACTGACCAGGATATGCAACGGATGATCGAGTACATGGCCAACGCCATCGCTGAGGAAGCCCAATTGCCGGTCAATTAGAGGGTGAAAATCTTGCCCGGATTCATGATGTTTTTTGGATCCAGCGCGCGTTTGATGGTTCGCATCATCTCCATCGCCGCAGCGCCAGTCTCGGATACCAGAAAATCCATTTTGTGCAAGCCCACGCCGTGTTCGCCGGTGCAAGTCCCTTCCAGCTTGAGAGCCCTGGTAACCAGAGCGTGATTGAGTTTCTCTGCCAGCACACGTTCTTCAGGAATATTGGGGTCAATCAGATAGCCGAAGTGAAAGTTGCCGTCACCAACATGGCCAACCAGGAAATACGGAATGCCGCTGGCATCGGCCTCTGCCACTGAATCAAGAAGGCAATCGGCGAGGCGGGAAATAGGGACACAGGTATCGGTTGAAATGGCGCGACAACCAGGTTTCGATTGAATGGCGCCAAAGTAGGCGTTGTGCCTGGCGGTCCACAGGCGCGTTCGCTCTTCCGGTGTGGTGGCCCACTCGAACGCAGTCCCACCAAACCCCGTGGCAATTTCCTGTACCGCTTCAGCCTGTTCTTTGACGCCGGTGGGGGAGCCATGAAACTCCATCAGCAGCAAGGGCTCCTCGCGCAAGTTCAGTTTGGAGTGGGCGTTGACCATGCGTACCGTGTTGCCATCAATCAATTCCACCCGGGCGATCGGAATGCCCAGTTGGATGATTTGAATGGTGCTGCGCACGGCCGCTTCGATGCTGGGGAAGGAGCAAATTGCCGCCGAGATCGCTTCAGGCAACGGGTAGAGCTTGACCGTCACTTCCGTGATGATGCCCAGCGTGCCCTCCGAGCCGACCATCAGACGTGTCAGGTCGTAACCGGCACTGCTTTTCTTGGCGCGAGTGCCGGTGCGCATAACTTCGCCACCTGCAGTAACCACCTTCAAGGCCAGAACATTTTCGCGCATCGTGCCATAGCGCACCGCGTTGGTACCGCTGGCCCGAGTGGCGCTCATGCCGCCCAAGGTGGCATCGGCCCCAGGATCTATGGGAAAGAACAGGCCGGTACTTTTGACCGCTTCATTGAGCTGTTTACGGGTCACGCCGGCCTCTACGGTCACGGTCAGATCTTCGGCGTTGATTGCCAGAACCTGGTTCATGCGACTGACGTCAATACTGATACCGCCCTGCACCGCAAGTAAATGCCCTTCGAGAGAAGTTCCAACGCCAAACGGAATGACCGGGACAGCAAAGTCACTCGCCAGTTTGACCGCATCAACGACGTCCTGTGTTGACTGCGCAAACAACACACCGGCAGGTGGGGGTGCGGCAAAGGAAGATTCGTCGCGACCATGATGCTCGCGCACCGCCAGTGCGATCGAGAACTGACCGGAAAATCGCTCCTTCAGCATCTCAATCAAGGCAGGAGGCACCTCGCGTTGACAGATTGCGGGAGTCATGGCGGGTATTTCAGTCAGTGTGTTCACATGGGCTTTCTACGATTTTCAAATCAGCTCAGGGTAATACGGAGCTTGGCGACGGATTGTTACCCAAGGCAACAACTCCTATTTTGCTGCAACAATAGCACCGATCAAGGAGATGCTTCATGGGACAACGTCTGACACAAATCGCCACCCGCACTGGTGACATGGGGAGCACCGGCCTTGGCGACAACACGCGGGTCTCCAAGAACAACCTTAGAGTGCACGCCATGGGCGATGTGGATGAACTCAACTCGAATCTAGGTGTGCTGCTGTGCGAGGATATGCCTGACGCAGTGCGTGAACTGCTGGTGCAGATTCAGCACCAGTTGTTCAATCTGGGTGGTGAATTGTCCATTCCCGGATTTGAACTTCTCAAATCGGAGGCCGTGCTGGCGCTGGACCAGGCGCTGGCTCAATACAACGCTGCTTTACCCGCATTGCAGGAGTTCATTCTGCCTGCGGGGTCGCGCGCTGCCGCCTTGGCTCATGTTTGCCGCACCGTGACGCGCCGCGCCGAGCGTGCCGTGGTTGCGCTGGAGGACGAGGAGCCTTTGAAAGATACGCCGCGCCAGTACCTCAACCGCTTGAGTGACCTGCTGTTTGTGTTGGCCCGCGTTCTCAACCGGCACCGCACTGACGGCAGCGTGGGCGACGATGTTTACTGGAAGAGCGAGCGCCTGTTGCAAGCCGACTTGAAATAATGGGTGTTCTCCGCGTGTTGCCTTAACCACGGTACTCGATCCAAGCCACCATGCCTCCTCAGGTACCTCAGATTCGTCTCTATCAGGACTGGCTTTGTGCGCAGCGCGGGCTCTCCTTCGATTCCTATGATGCGCTCTGGCGCTGGTCGACAACGGACCTGAACGCTTTCTGGCAAAGCATCTGGGACTACTTCGAACTGCGCTCCCCCTCGCCCTGCAGCGTGGTCTGCGACGGCGCACCCATGCCTGATACCCGGTGGTTTGTCGGCGCCAAAATCAATTACGCCGCAGAAGTGCTGCGCCATGTGCAGTCGGCTCAAGCAGCTGGAGTGCCGGCCATTTTGAGCCACAATGAAAAGAGTCTTGGCAAATCGCCAGCCCGGGAAACCAGCTGGTCTGAACTGCGGCGTCAGGTTGCCTCGCTGGCCCTTCATCTGCAGACCCAAGGGGTGCAGCCGGGCGATCGGGTGGCGGCCTATTTGCCCAATGCGCCTGAGGCCGTGGTTGCCTTCCTGGCCACCGTCAGCATTGGGGCTATCTGGAGCATTTGTGCGCCCGACATGGGAACCAATGCTGTGCTTGATCGCTTCAAGCAGATTGCGCCCAAAGTGCTGATTGCGTGCGACGGCGTCACCTATGGCGGACGCGATATCGATCAGAGCGCGGTCATTACAGAACTCTGTGCTGCCTTGCCCTCGGTGCACCATCTGGTGTTGCACAGCAACCTCGGTTTGGTGACGGATCTCAGCAAGATTTTCCCGGACAGCGTCAACTTCAACGAAACCATCCGGCGGGACGATGCCCAGACGCAGGCCTTTGAGCCGCTCTGGCTGGAGTTTGAGCACCCGCTGTGGGTCGTCTATTCCAGCGGCACCACCGGGCTACCCAAACCCATCGTGCATGGTCATGGTGGAACGGTGCTGGTCGGGCGGACGCTGCTGTGCTTGCACAACGATGTTGGGTGCAGCTATGCGCCTAATTCCCTGGGGGAGCGCTACCACTGGTACAGCTCGACCGGCTGGGTGATGTGGAACGCTCAAACAAGTGGCTTGCTCGCCGGGGTGACCTGTTGCATCTTTGACGGAAATCCGGCCGGCCGCACCGTCGATGCCAGCGGCAACAAAGTCGAGCCTGACTGGACCACACTGTGGCGCTTTGCCGCTGAGCTCGGTGTCACCTTTTTTGGCGCTGGCGCCGCGTTTTACGCGAACTGCCAGAAGGCGGGTGTGGACCTGATTCGCTGTGGTGATCTTTCCCAGGTGCGGGCGCTGGGCACGACCGGCTCGCCATTGAGTGCAGACGCCCAGGCCTGGGGTACCGACCAATTTCGCACCCTGCATGAGCGTGGGGGCGACCAATTCTCCGCCGGGCCGCCCCAAGGAGAATTGGCCCCCTCGGGG
>JBAXFI010000091.1:0-10114 GCA_037139995.1 Comamonadaceae bacterium
ACATAGCTGCCAGCCGAATGATCCATGCTGTAACTGGTCGGCGTGGGTCCCTCCACCTTCTTGTAGTACACCTTGTAGTCCTTGGCCAGAGCCTGAAGCTTCTCGGAGGTGGTGTAGAGCGCCAGAAAGCTGGGGTCGAAATTCTCCATATAGGCCTTCAACACTTCCGGCGTGTCGCGCGCCGGGTCGACGGTCACAAACAGCCCTTGCACACGTTCGCCCTGTTTCCCCAACAACTTCTTCACCTCGACCAGTTCCAACATGGCCGTGGGGCAGACATCGGGGCACTGGGTATAGCCAAAGAACAGTACGACCACCTTGCCGGCAAAGTCTTTCAGACTGCGTGGCTGTCCGTTGTGATCGGTCAGGGCAAAGTCGCGGGCATAGTCGGCGCCGGTGATGTCAACGGCAGCAAAGGCCGGCTTGTTCTCCGAGCATGCGGCGAGTCCCGCCAGGCTGAACGACAACAGCAAGGCCTTGAGAGCAGTTCTTTTGTTCATATTGACAATCAGCAAAGGTAGTGGTCCAGCATCAGGGCAGCAAACAGCAGACTCAGATGCCACAGAGAAAAGCGAAATGTCTTGCGCGCGAGTTCGTCGGAGTAATCGCGCCAGAGATAAAAGCCGTACAGACAAAAACCCGTGTTCAGGAGTAACGCTGCCGTCAGGTAAAGCCAGGAACTCATGCCGTAGATGTAGGGCATCAGGCAGGCCGCAAACAGTATCAGCGTGTAGAGCAGGACCATCAGACGCGTGAACTGGTTGCCGTGCGTGACCGGCAGCATAGGCAAACCCGATTTGCGGTAATCCTCGACACGGTACAAGGCCAGCGCCCAGAAGTGCGGCGGCGTCCAGAGGAAAATGATCAGGAACAGGATGAGCGCCTCAGGGCCCACGTCGCCGGACATGGCGGCCCAGCCCAGCACAGGCGGCATGGCACCGGAAGCACCGCCGATCACGATATTTTGCGGTGTCAGGGGCTTCAGGATGACGGTGTAAACAACGGCGTAGCCGATGAAAGTTGCCAGGGTCAGCCACATGGTGAGTGGGTTGACCCACTGGTAGAGCAGCACACAGCCGGCGCTGCAGAGCACGGCGGAAAACAGCAGTGTCTGCCAGTCTTCCAGTTCGCCGCGGGCAGTGGCACGCCAGGCGGTGCGCTTCATGCTCGCGTCTATGCCTTTTTCGACAATGCAGTTGAATGCTGCGGCAGCACCGGCCACCAGCCAGATACCGAGGCAAGCGAGCAGGGCCAGCCGGAGCTCGGCCCAGGAGGGTAGTCCGGGTAGAGCCAGCAGCATGCCAATCAGTGCACAAAACACGATCAGCTGAATCACGCGCGGTTTGGTCAGGGCGTAGAACTGCCGAATCACGGACGTGCTGGCAGAAACGGAATGGCGGTTCATCGGCTGCGACTCGAAGCCAGTGCCCAGGTCAGGGCCAGCAGCAGCGCCGCCGCGCCACCGGTATGCAAAAGTGCGGCCAGCATGGGCCAGTCCAGCACGACATTGCTGAGTCCCGTGGCGAGTTGCAGCCCAGTCAGCGCGGCAAGCCAGCGCGAACACCGGCGCAGCGCAAGGACTGCATTGAGGCGCCAGGCCAGCAGCCCCAGCAGCAGCAGGACGATGCCGGCCGCCACTCGATGCACATAGTGAATGGCCGTCAGAGCGGAAAAGTTGAGAAAGTCGCCGCTGCGTGTCAAGCCCAGGGGTCGCCAGAACTCAAAGCCCTGCTCAAAGTCCATCAGCGGCCACCAACTGCCCTGACAGCGCGGAAAGTCACTGCAGGCCAGCACCGCGTAGTTGGAGCTGACCCAGCCGCCCAGCGCAATCTGCAGCAAGAGGCAAACTGCAGTAAGCCACAGCAAGCCGCGCAGGTTGCGATCCGTCAGGGCCAGCGAGCGGGCGCCGTCAAGCTGACTGGCGCGCACCAGTTGCCAGCACAGCAGCACCAGCAGCAGCAGACCCGCCAGCAAATGCAGCATCACAATGGCCGGGAACAGTTTCATGGTGACGGTCAAGGCGCCAAACGCGCCTTGAAGACAAACCCAGACCAGGGTGGCGGTCGGCCACCATGGACTTAGCGCCTTGGCTTGCACACTGCGCCCTGCTCTGAAACGTCCGATCCAGGCTCGGACCGTCAGCACCGTGATCAAGGCGCCGACCGTTGTAGCGAGGTAGCGGTGAATCATTTCCACCCAGGCCTTGCCTTGCGTTACCGGGCCATCGGGCATGGCACTCTGTGCCGCTGCGATAGGGGCGTTGGCACCCACGGGACTGGCGTTGCCATAGCAGCCCGGCCAGTCCGGGCAGCCCAGACCCGAGTCAGTCAAGCGTGTGAAGGCGCCAAACACGATCAGATCGAAAGTGAGAAAGAGCGTCAATAGGGTGAGCGCCTGTGCCCAACTCGATGTTCCGGCATTGCGCTGTTGGTAGGCGACCCAGAGCAAAGGTGGCAACGCGAACAGCGCACCCAGCAACAGGATGCGCAGTAGCGGCGAGAGATCATATAGGGTGTGCACGATGAATCATCCCTCAATGCACTGGCTCACGTCCAGGCTGATCCCAGGAGGCCGAGGCGCGCAGCAAGCGCTCCAGATCACGCCTTGCTCGCGCGGCGCCGGAAACATCAAGATCTACCGGGAAACGCATCATCCAGTTGCCCATTGGATCCACCAGGTACAAGTGATCAGCGAGCTCACGGCCAGCCCCCGGGCTCAGCCAGGCTGACAGGCCCGCTTGCGAAACGCGCAGCACGGCTGCCTCTTTGAGTGCTGGCAGCAGGCTGGAAGGCACTTCGGCGTCGTCGGAAATGAGCCAAATCCAGTCAAGGCGGCCCTTGTCCTTGCCCAAGCCTTCACGCATCTGACGCTGCAAGTACAAATGACGGCCACAGAGCTCATTGCAGGCACCGCCTGCCACGCTTACCAACAGCCATTGGCCTTTGAGTGTCTTGAGATTGATTCTGTGACCGCTCAGACTCACGCCTGGCAAGTCGGGCAGCGCTCGCTGCGGCTCTATCAATTCACCAAAATTGCGCCGCCCCTCAGGTCGCACCCAATAATAGGTAATGTACGAGGCCAGCACCGGCGCGGCACACACGAGAAATACCAGCATCATCTTCCAGCGGCCGTTGCGGACGCGCCGGGAATCCTGCTCCAGGACGTGGTCGGGCGAGGGCAAGGAATGAACCGTCATGCCCAGTGGTTGATCGCTTGAACCGGCATGCCTGCTTGCAGGAATGTCAGGTGCGGCGAGGGAGGATGAATCGTCTAACAATTTGAAACCAGACATAAAGAATCGCGAACAAAGCACTCAGCGCAAACCACTGGAAAGCGTAGCCGTAGTGCTTTTCCACGCCGGTTTCAACCGGCGGCCAGTCACGTAACAAACCTTCACTGGCCGGGCCCAACTGTTGCACGGAAACGCCTAGCAAAGGCGTACGGATTTCTGATGCAAAGCTGTTCATGTCCAGATTTTGCCGGATCAGCCCTGTATCGTGCGCTTCAAATTCAAAAAGTTTGGACGGCGACGGGGCAATACGACCCTCGATTTCAACGCCCGTTGCTGGAGTTTCAATCTTTGGCAGCAACGTGCGGTCGATGAAATTCCTGGCAACCCAGCCGCGCTGCACCAGGACGACGTCGGTACTGCCCTCCAACTGCATCGGTGTCACAACATAAAACCCTTGCTTGTTGTTCATCTGGCGGTTGTCGAGATACACCGTGTGCTGCGCCAGCCAGCGACCGCGCAACAATACCACGCGATGCAGTTGCAGCAGTTGATCCGCACGCGCCGCCAGAGCCTGGCCTGGCAGTCTGGGCAAGGCAGCGCCGCCGTCGATGCTCGCCTGAACTGCTTCCTTCTGGGCTGCGCGCGACAGTTGCCAACGCCCCAAGGCAATGGTAATTGCGACCGC
The DNA here is from genome assembly GCA_037139995.1 of Comamonadaceae bacterium. Classification (GTDB taxonomy): domain Bacteria; phylum Pseudomonadota; class Gammaproteobacteria; order Burkholderiales; family Burkholderiaceae_C; genus Rhodoferax. The sequence goes on from JBAXFI010000091.1 coordinate 3,918, forward strand.
CAGCAAAGCAGCCGATGTCATCAACCAGAACCTGAAGCGCGCGTTCACCGGATAATCCCGTCCATGAAATACCTGATTCTGCTTGCGTTTATCGGCATCCTCGGCAGCCTGGCTACCGCGCTTATCTTGATGCTGAAGAACAAGGGTGACGAAAAATCGAGAGCCCGCAAGATGGCATCAGCATTGGCCTTGCGGGTCGGCATTTCAATTATTCTGTTTTCCGGCATCTTGCTGGCATGGAAGTTTGGCTACATCCAGCCCACAGGCATCGCCGCCGGTCGCTAGCGGGCAGCGACAAATCCCAAGGAGGCCCGGACTCGCTGGGACCTGACCCCCGGTTAGATCCAGTAGACCGTGACGTAGAGGCCAAGCCACACGACGTCAACAAAGTGCCAGTACCAGGCGGCGCCCTCAAAGCCGAAATGTCGCAGCGCGCTGAAGTGCCCCTTTTGCAGACGCAAGGTAATGAACAGCAGCATCAACATGCCGATGAAGACGTGAAAACCGTGGAAGCCCGTCAGCATGAAAAAGGTCGAGCCATACACGCCCGAGCTGAGTTTCAGGTTGAGCTCATGGTAAGCGTGGAAATACTCATAGCCCTGGACCAACAGGAAGGTAACTCCCAGCAGCACGGTCAACCACATGAACGCAATGGTCTTGCGCCGGTTGTCCGCAATCAGGGCGTGGTGTGCAATGGTAAGCGTCACGCCGGAGCTGAGCAGCAGTGCCGTGTTGATGGTGGGCAACCAGAATGGGGTCATGGTAGTGAAAGGCTCCACAATCCCTGCAGGCGAGCCTGTAACCCCCGCTGCCAGGCTGGGCCAGACGGCCCTGAAATCTGGCCACAACAAGGCATTTTCAGGGTCACCCAGTGCCGGAATGGAGTGCGCGCGCACCCACCACAATGCTGCAAAGAACGCGCCAAAAAACATGACTTCCGAGTAGATGAACCAGCTCATGCTCCAGCGGAATGAAAGATCCACCTGTTGCCCGTACTGACCCGTCTCGCTCTCACCGATCGAATCGCTAAACCACTGAAACAGCACCACCAGAAACCACAACAAACCAAAGATCAACGAATACTTTCCCCACTCGATTCCGTTCATCCACTGGCTGGCGCCCAGCAGGACAAAGAACAAGCCGAATGCGGCCATCGCAGGATGACGCGAAGGCGCAGGTACAAAATAGTTCTGGCTTGCCGCGTTTGTTGTTGAGTTCATATAAGCTCCATTTAGGGGGGGCAGCGTGTCGCCTTACGTGCCAAGCACCCAGTTCACCAGCAGGACCAAACCAATGACGAAAACCGCTACCCCGACCAGGGCCGCTCCGACGATGTGAAGCGGGTTGAGGCTCGCCGTTTCCTCGTGCGATTCGCTGCTCTTTCGTATGCCAAGGAATGACCAGGCAACCATGCGCAGGCTGCGAAGGAAGGATGTCATGTGCCACCTCCAGTCGCGACCCGAGCACCAGAATCCGCTACCGGGGCGGCCGGCGTCTTGCCGCCAACCTCGAAGAAGGTGTAGGACAAGGTGATCGTCTTCACATCCCGGGACAACTTGGGATCGATGACAAAAACCACCGGCCATGACTTCTTTTCGCCCGGCTCCAGGGTGTACTGCTTGAAGCAAAAGCATTCGACCTTGTTGAAGTGGGCTGCGGCCTGCGCCGGCGCATAACTCGGTATTGCCTGCGCAGCCATGCGCCGGTTTTGTACATTTTGAAAATCGTAGATCACGGTGGCCAGTTCGCCCGGATGCACTTGCAGCGAGCGCAGCCTGGACTTGAACTCCCACGGACCTCTTGAATTGGCATCGAACTCCACGGTAATCGTGCGACTGGTGTCCACCTGCGTGTTGATTGCGACGTCGGGGGCAGCGCCAGGGATGTTGCGATCCCCCATGGCGAGGATGTTGATCCCGGTCATTTCGCAAAACGTTTTATAGAGTGGCACCATCGCGTAGCCAAAGGCAAACATACCGATCGCAATCACGATCAGTTTGCTCACCATGGGGACGTTTCCACGCAGCAGCTTCATGTTCTAGTGGCTACGCAGATACATTTTTGCCATGAAACCGACAAAAAACACCAGGGCTACCGAAGCCAGGATCAAACCCAGTCTGAGGTTGGCTTTCCTTTGTTCTGTTGTTGTCATCGTTCAGCCAATAATTCTGGTGGCAGTGCGGTCCAACTTGGGCGGTGTTTCAAACGTGTGAAACGGTGCGGGCGATGGGATCTCCCATTCCAGACCTTCGGCACCTTCCCACGGTTTTTGCGGTGCCTTTTCGCCCTGTCCGCGCATTGTCGGCACTACGACGAAGAAGATGAAATACACCTGCGCAAAGCCAAAGAAGAATGCGCCCACCGAAGAAATCGCGTTGAAGTCGGCGAACTGCATCGGGTAATCGGCGTAACGGCGCGGCATGCCGGCCAGTCCCAAGAAGTGCATCGGGAAGAAGGTGATGTTGAACGAAATCAGTGACCACCAGAAATGAATCTTGCCGCGCGACTCCTTGTACATCACGCCGGTCCACTTCGGGCTCCAGTAGTAATAGCCGGCAAACAGCGCATACAGTGATCCGGCCACCAACACATAGTGAAAATGCGCCACCACGTAGTAGGTGTCGTGAATCTGGATATCAATCGGCGCCATCGCCAGAATCAATCCGGTAAAGCCGCCCAGTGTGAACACAAAAATGAACCCGACCGCGAACAGCATCGGCGTCTCAAACGTCATGGAACCCCGCCACATGGTGGCGACCCAGTTAAAAATCTTGACAGCGGTCGGTACCGCAATCAGCATCGTGGAGTACATGAAGAACAGTTGTCCGGCCACCGGCATGCCGGACGTGAACATGTGGTGCGCCCAGACGATGAACGAAAGGACGGCGATGCTGGACGTCGCGTACACCATCGAGGTATAACCAAATAGCTTTTTGCGGGCAAAAGCAGGCACGATCTGACTGATGATGCCGAAAGCCGGCAAGATCATGATGTAGACCTCGGGGTGTCCGAAGAACCAGAAAATGTGCTGGAACATCACGGGGTCACCACCGCCCGCCGGGTTGAAGAAGCTGGTGCCGAAGTGGCGGTCTGTCAGTGTCATGGTGACGGCGCCGGCGAGCACAGGCATCACGGCAATCAGCAGGTAAGCGGTAATCAGCCAGGTCCAGCAGAACATCGGCATTTTCATCAAGGTCATGCCAGGCGCACGCATGTTCAGAATGGTGACGATGATGTTGATCGACCCCATGATGCTGGAGGCGCCCAGGATGTGAATCGCAAAGATACTGCTGTCCATGCTGGGACCCATCTGAAGCGACAGCGGCGCGTACAGCGTCCAGCCGGTAGCAGGAGCGCCACCCGGCATGAAGAAGGAACTCGCCAGCAGCACGCCAGACGGAATCAGCAGCCAGAAACTGAAATTGTTCATGCGTGCGAACGCCATGTCGGAGGCGCCGATCTGCAGCGGGATCATCCAGTTTCCAAAACCTACAAAGGCCGGCATGATGGCGCCGAACACCATGATCAATCCATGCATGGTGGTGAGCTGGTTAAAGAACTCCGGATTGACAAATTGCAGGCCCGGCTGGAACAGTTCGGCACGAATGATCAAGGCCAGTACGCCACCGAGCATCAGCATGGTGAGACTGAACAGCAGGTACATGGTGCCTATGTCTTTGTGATTGGTCGCGTATACCCAGCGACGCCATCCCGTGGGTGTGTGGCCGTGGTGATCGCCGTGGTCCGGATGGGCTGGATGGTCTAAAGCGGCACTCATCTGATTTCCTTCTTCATTCTTGTGTTCGGGTGACAAACGCTCAATGGCGCGCCGCAGCAACGTCAGCCGGCTGAACGAGCTGACCCGTCTTGTTGGACCAGTTGTTCTTGGTGTAGGTAACAACCGCCGCGATGTCGGTATCGCTGAGTTGCTTCCATGTGGGCATGCCAAGGTTCACCCGCCCCGCCAGCAGCACCGCAATCTGTACGCCCTTGTCGGCGTCCAGTACCACGGCGGAGCCGTCGAGCGGTTTGATCGGCCCCGCGCCCTTACCGTGCGCCTGATGGCAGGCAACACAGTTGGTGGCATAGACTTTTTCACCGCGCTTGATCAGGTCTTCTGCGCTCCAAACCTTGGTCGGGTCGTCTGCCAGAGCAGCCATTCTCTTCTTCTCACCCGCTACCCACTGGGTATAGTCTGCGCTCGACACAACCTTGACATGAATCGGCATATAGGCGTGCTCTTTGCCGCAAAGCTGCGCACATTGACCGTGGTAATCGCCAATCTTTTCAGCAAGAAACCAGGTATCGCGCACAAAGCCCGGAATCGCCGCCTGCTGAATGCCCAGGGCCGGCACGAACCACGCATGGATGACGTCATTGGCGGTGGTGATGATACGGACTTTGCGGTTGACGGGAACCACCAGCGGGTGATCAACCTTCAGCAGGTAATCGTCAACGACCTCGCCCGCCTTCGGTCCGCCATTGTTCGACATCTGGCGCTGCGTGAGGTCCAGCGCCGAAAGAAAGCCGATGCCTTCGCCTTCGCCCTTGAGGTAATCGTAGCCCCATTTCCACTGCATGCCCGTCACCTTGATCGTGAGGTCGGCATTGGTGGTGTCCTTCATTGCAATCACCACTTTGGTGGCTGGCAGTGCCATCAAAATCACAATGATGAACGGCACGGCGGTCCAGATGATTTCCACCGTCACCGACTCATGAAAATTGGCCGCCTTGTGCCCCACTGACTTGCGGTGCTTCCAGATTGAATAGAACATCACGCTGAACACGGCAACAAAGATCACCGTGCAAAGAATCAGCATGAGCCAGTGAAGCCAGACCTGGTCCTCGGCGATCCTGGTGACCGGGATCTGCAAGTTCAGCTGGTTCACGGCCGGTCCACCGGGCAGGTCATTGACTGCATGCGCCACGCTGAATGCCGCACTGCCCATCCATGCACTTGCCGCCAGCAGCGTGCCGGTCAATCTATCGAAAATGCGCTTCATCGTGCTCTCTTTTTAATTGCCTCAGATCAGCCGAATTTGACTGGGCAGCGCGTTCAAGCACCATTCCCTGCAAGCTGGCTCCATTCGAAACGACGCGCGATTGTAGTTCAGGATGGGTTTTAGGATCTGCCGTGTTGTCAAGTCCCTTTCTCAAGGTTTATCAGAATAGTTCTTGCGTTGGTTCAAGGTTTCGCGCATTTGCTCCAGGGAAAGCACTGTTTCAGCCCGAACAGTATGGCGCGGCGCAGGCTTGAAGGCATGACCGTAAACCAGCTCAAAAGTCAGTTGCAGAGGTGCACCCGCAAGAGCCTGCTGCAACTGCGCGTGCCAACGGCGCCCGCGCAATGCAGGAAAACGCTGCGGATGCAGATTGCGACCCAGTCCACGCAGTTCCGCCAGCAGGCGCTGCGGCGTCTGATAAGTCAGCGTGACGCGCTCCATATCCATCACCGGCTGGTCAAAGCCTGCCGCCAGCAACATGTCGCCCCAGTCGTGCATGTCAGTAAATTCGTGGGCCGGCGGTGGCCAACCCAGGGCGTGGTAAAGCGTGCGCACCTCCTGCAAGGTGTCAGGACCCAGGCAGGAGAACATCAGAAAGCCATCGACCGCCAGCGCGCTATGCCACTGTGCCATCAAGGCCTGCGGGTCGCTGGTCATGTGCAAGGCCATGTTCGACCACAGCATTTGCACGGCACCCTCGGTGGGCTCCTGAAACTGTGTCTTTGCGGCGCGCCAGCGCGAGGGATGCCACCAGGGTTTGCTGATCGCGCTGGTGGCAAAGCGGACCCGGTCTGCCTGAAACTCGGTCACAAAACTCAGGGCATCCGGATAGCGCTGCGCCAACGCGGCATGGGCCTGCAAGCCGCCCCGCACCGGCTCCCAATGCGCCCAGCTCTGCGGCTGCAGCTTGATCCAGTCCAGCCTTTGCTGCATGCGTCGGGCCACTTCCTCGTGCAGCCACGGCGAAGCGCTGGCGGGCAGGCGCTGCCAGCGCTGCACAGCGGCAGGATCGATTGTGGGTACAGGCAAGGCGGGCATGTTGTGGCAAAACGGGAGGTGGCCAGAGTATATTGACTCCATGTTGCGGCGAACCATCCAAAGGCTGCTTGATGCACTGCCCAGTCAGTGCCTGGTCTGCCATGCCTGGCCGAGTCAGCCCATTTGCGAAGCCTGCGTCAACCGCTTTGCCCAACC
>JBAXFI010000092.1:0-10109 GCA_037139995.1 Comamonadaceae bacterium
TGCCCCTGACGTGCGCTTGTGCAATGTGCAAAGCCGTGCGATTGTAGCCGATCCGATGATGATGAGCACCCGAGCGTCATTGCACCTAGCGTCATTGCGTCCCCGGATCGAGTCCGGGGTTTCAGCACCCGCAATCCAGAGCGTGCGTGCAACTGGATCCCGGGTCAAGCCCGGGATGACAGTCAGAAAGCCAGGGATGACAGTCAGAAAGCCAGGGATAACGATCAGAGAGCTTGTGTTGACAACCAGGCCTTGAGCCGTGCTACGCCTTGCAGCAGGCGCTGCGGGTCTTTCGACGCAAAACACCAGCGCAGCCAGCCACGCGCCTCGGGCGCGAAGGCTTCCCCGGGTGCCAGGCCGAGTCCGGCTTCCATCACCAGGCGCTTGGCGGTGCCAATCGAGTCATCAAAACCCGGCAACCTGAAAAACGCATACATGCCACCGCGCGCCGTACTCACCTGCAGGTCCGGGATCGTCTGTAACTGCGCGACCAGGGTATCGCGGCAGAGTTTCAAATGGGCCACCACCTTGGGCGTCACCTCATCGGTTCGCTGCAAAGCGACAACACCGGCACGCTGTGTGAAAACGCTGGCGCACGAGGTGTTGAATTCAATCAGCTTGCCCATGTGCCTGGTCATGGCAGGCGGCATGACCAGCCAGCCCAGCCTCCAGCCAGTCATCAGAAAGCTCTTGGAGAAGCTGTGCACCACGACCAATCTGTCGTCGGGCAGCGCAACATCCAGAAAACTCGGCGCACAAGCGTTGGCGCTGGACTCGAAATAAAGACGCTCGTAGACCTCGTCGGCCAGTATCCAGGTTCCGGTCTTGCGGCAATGCTCCAGTATGCATTGCTGCTCCAGACGTGTCAGCGTCCAGCCGGTCGGATTGTTGGGCGCATTGATGATCAGCACTTTGCTTTTACGGGTCACGGCAGCCAGCAGATTGTTCATGTCCAGTGTCCAGTCACCATCGATCGGCGTCAGCGGCACACACCTCAGCTGCGCTCCCATGATGACCGGTTGCGCTGTCAGGTTCGGCCATACCGGTGTGATGACAACCACCTCATCACCCGCATCCACCAGTTGCTGCATCGCCAGCATCAGCGCGTTGACGCCACCACTGGTGACAGCGATCCGCTCCACGCCAATCGTGCCATGGCGCGCGCTCATGTAAGCGGCAATCTCCACTCGCAACTCGGGCAGGCCCAGGTTATGCGAATAGAAGGTTTCGCCACGCTGCAAGGAGTCAATCGCTGCCTGACGGATGAAGTCCGGCGTCACTTCGTCGCTTTCCCCGAACCAGAAGGCCAGCACGTCGCTGCGCCCCATGCCGGCATTGGCGACTTCACGGATTCTGGACTCTTCAAGGTTCTGGATGACTTGGCGCATGACGGGTTCAATTCAAGGTTGATTCGGTATAGGTCGTTGCATCTTGCAACTGCCGGGCAGTTCGGCCTGGGCAGCGCTGAGGGTCTTGATGATGCGAAAGCCGTAGCCTGAGCCCTCGACATCAAATTTCACGCCAGCGCTTCCCTGTCGCTCCATCAAGCCCACCACCAGCGCTTGTTGGAACTGGTGATCGCTGCGTCGCATCGCTGCACTTTGCCCAGCGAAACTGACGCTCGCCCTTTCCAACTGCGCAGCCACTGCCAGCGGCTCCATCGTTGCGGCCGCTTCTATCGATTGCGCCAGTGCCTCCAGCATCAGTTGCATGCGCATGTGGACATAGTCGTCAGCAGGCTTCGGAAAGCGTTCACGAAACGACTGGTAAAAGACCTCACTTGCGCCAGATTGCACATTGGGCAGCCAGTCGGCTACAGCCAGCACTCTGCCAATACCGGCCTCACCGATGGCCGAAGGCGCGCCCAATGCATTGCCATAAAAGGTATAAAACTTGCCCTCGAAGCCGACCTCTTTGGCCGCCTTGACCAGCAGCGCCAGGTCATTGCCGAAATTGCCGGTGATGACAGCCTGGGCGCCACTGGCCTTGATCTTGGCGGCATAGGGCAGGAAATCCTTGACACGCCCCATCGGATGCAACTCATCGCCGACGATTTGCACGTCCGGTCGCAGCGAGCCAAGCTGCCGTCTGGCTTCCCGCGCCACGGCCTGGCCAAAACTGTAATCCTGGCCGATCAGGTAGGCACTTCGCAGCATCTTGTCGTCCTTGAGTACCGACATCAAGGCGGTCATGCGCATGTCGGCATGAGCGTCAAACCGGAAGTGCCAGAAGCTGCATCTTTCGTTGGTAAGGCTGGGATCCACCGCCGAGTAGTTGAGAAAAAGCACACGCCGGTCTGGTTCACGCTCATTGTGCTTGTTGATGGCGTCGATCAGGGAGGCGGCGATGGCGGAAGAGTTACCCTGCACAATGAACCGGGCCCCCTCGTCGATCGCTGATCTGAGTGCCGACAAGGACTCCTCAATCTGCCCTTTGTTGTCGAATCGCTCCAGACTCAGCAGGCGGTGGCTGGCCGCGAGTTTGACGCCGCCACGCAAATTGATGCGCTCCAGGCCCCAGATCAAATTGCGAGCTACTGCCTCGCCCGTGTTGGCAAAAGGGCCACTCAGGGTCTCGATCATCGCGATCTTGATGGGTGGCTGTGCCGTCTGAGCCAGGCTCAGGGTCGGCAGACATAGCGCCACAAGTGCCAATTTCAAGGCCTTGCGCCTAACAATAAACATAGGAAGATTTCTCTTGAAAACGCCTCTATCGTGCGCAGATTGGACACAAGCGACGCTTCATGTTGAACGCCGCGAAGTGTACAAGGAGTTAGATCATGTTTTTTGCCACCACCACGCCCGCCAGTTTCCGTCATTCCCTGAATTCGCCCGTTGCGCGCTCGCTCGAACGCTTCCTCAACGAAGCGCAGGCTATGAGTCGCCAAAAGTCCTGCGCCATGGAGCAGGATGACAAGTCCTATACGCTGAGCTTTGACGTACCCGGCATCGCCAAGGATCAGTTGACCATCGGCATTGAAGGCAGCATCGTGCGCATCGAGACTGGGGAAGGTGCGCCGCGCCATTACAAATCAGCCTACGAACTGCCCCAGGAAATTGACGTCGGCAGCAGCGAAGCGAAACTGGAAAATGGCGTACTCACCCTCAAACTCGGCAAACATGTGCCGGTCAACCGCGTCACCACTTTGCAGATCAACTGACTGGCAGGGCGGCCAGCGACCAGCGCGGCTTGACGTCGAACGCGTAGGTCTCACTGGGCGCTTGCTGACCCGATTGCAAGCGCATGGCGGCGGCCATCGCAATCATGGCGCCGTTGTCGGTACAAAGTGACATTTCCGGATAGTGCACACGCACGCCGAGCTTGCCGCACGCGCCGTCGAGTTGCTGACGCAACTCGCGGTTGGCCCCGACGCCGCCTGCCACGACCAGCCGTCTGAGACCTGTTTCACGCAAGGCACTCAGCGCTTTTTTCACCAGCACTTCAACAATTGCTGCCTGGGTTGACGCCGCCAGATCAGCCAACAACTGCACCGGCCAGCCTTCGACCGGTTCCGCCCGAACGGCCGAAAGCTTCTTGACCTGCACCATGACGGCGGTCTTCAGCCCGGCAAACGAAAAATCAAGGTTGCCGCTTTTCAGCAAGGGCCGCGGCAGATTGAAAGCCGCCGGATTGCCATGCTCTGCCAGACGCGCCAGGCCCGGCCCCCCCGGATAGGGAAGACCCAGCAATTTGGCCGACTTATCAAAGGCTTCACCCGCCGCGTCGTCGATCGTCTCCCCCAGGATGGCATAGCGCCCCACCCCATCGACTCGCATCAATTGGGTGTGACCACCCGACACCAGCAAGGCAACAAAAGGAAAATTCGGCGGGTCGACACTGAGAAAGGGCGACAGCAAGTGGCCTTCAAGGTGATGCACCCCCAGCACCGGTTTGCCGAGTGCAGCAGCCAGGGCGCAAGCCACACCGGAACCCACCAGCAATGCTCCGGCCAGACCCGGCCCCTGGGTGAAGGCCACCACATCCACCTCCGCCAACTCCCGACCGGATGCTGCGAGCGCCTGGACTGTCAGTGGCAAGATGCGGCGAATATGATCGCGACTGGCGAGTTCCGGCACCACCCCGCCATAGGCCTGATGCATTTCAATCTGGCTGTGCAGGGCCTGTCCGAGCAGCACGGGCAAGTCTGAGCCACGCCACTGAACCAGCGCCACACCGGTTTCATCGCACGACGATTCAAACCCCAGAACCAGCATCTCATTGTTCATGACGTGGGAGTTTAGGTGATGGGATAATGAAAGAACTAACGCAGAAGGAATTGAAAGATGACTGACACACAGCAACGCATTGATGAACTGGTCAAATCCAACCCGGTGGTCCTATTCATGAAGGGCAGCGCCAGTTTCCCGCAGTGCGGTTTTTCGGGCCGCGCGATTCAGATACTGCAGGCCTGCGGAGTTGATCTCAAGACCTTGAAGACGCTCAATGTGCTGGAGGACGAAGCCATTCGCAATGGCATCAAGCAGTACAGCAACTGGCCCACCATTCCGCAGCTCTACGTCAAGGGCGAATTCATTGGTGGCTCGGACATCATGCTGGAAATGTACGAAAACGGCGAACTGCAAAAACTGATTGCCTGAGCAGGCGTCCGGGTTTCAGGATTCCCAACGCTTCTTGGCACCTAGCACGGCATTCGGGTACGGCGCCTTCCCGCGCGAGCCGTTGTAACGCCCCAGTGCCAGAAACAGGTCGCCTTTTTCCAGAGCCAGGTAATGGCGAAGAATGACGCAGCCAAAACGCAAATTGGTCTGCATATGAAAGAGCTGACTGGCGTCACCATCGCCTAACAGGCGCGTCCAGAACGGCATCACCTGCATGTAGCCGCGAGCACCAACACTGCTCACAGCGAATTTGCGGAAGTTGCTTTCGATCTGGATCAAGCCCAGCACCAGCGCAGGCTCCAGTCCGGCGCGCCGACTCTCATACCAGAGCGTCTGCAAGAATTCCTTGCGAACATTCCAGTCCGGTTTTTGCTTCTGCAGGCGCGGGCTGACGCGGCCCAGCCAGCTCAAGTAGGCCAGACGCGCCTCGGTATCGGAAAACTCCGGCACGGGCGGGGCGCTGTTGGAGATCGCTGCCGACAAGGCGCCGCGCACCGAATCCGCCAAAGGTTCTTCCAGCTGTGCACCCGCTGTCGCCCGGCCTCCAACGCACAGCAGGCCCAGCCCTGTGATCAGGAACAGCAAGCTGCTTCGCCGTGAAACCATCCGCATTCCCGGCAGTGCGCTCAGGCCTTCAGCTTGGACTGAATCAAGCCGGCAACTTCAGTCAGCGCAACCGGCGTCGCCGCGGCGTCACGCCGATGCTGGTATTCAACTTCACCGGTCTTCAGCCCTCTATCCCCAATGGTGACTCGATGCGGCACACCAATGAGTTCCCAATCGGCAAACATGGCGCCCGGGCGCTCGCACCGGTCGTCCAGGATCACGTCCGCACCAGCTGCCAGCAGTTGCTCATACAGGCGGTCTGCCGCGGCTTTGACATCGGGGAAGCGATCCGGGCTGATAGGACAGAGCACGACCGTAAAAGGCGCCAGTGCATCGGGCCAGATGATGCCGCGTGCGTCATGGTTTTGTTCAATGGCCGCGGCTGGCAGGCGAGTAATACCGATGCCATAGCAGCCCATCTCCATCAACTGCGGTTTGCCGTTGAGGTCCAGATAACTCGCGTTCATGGCCTTGCTGTACTTCGTGCCAAGGTAGAACACATGGCCAATCTCGATGCCGCGTTCGATTGCCAACGCACCCTGTCCGTCGGGTGAGGCATCACCGGCCACCACGTTGCGCAAATCCGCTACCCGTAGCGGCTCCGGCAGGTCCCGACCCCAGTTGACGCCCGTCAGGTGAAAGTCGGCCTCATTGGCACCACAAATCCAGTCGCCCATGACGGCCACTTCCCGATCGACCACGATGTTGACCGGCTTCTTCAAGCCAATCGGGCCCAGATAACCCGGCTCACAACCAAAACAATCCACGATTTCCGCGATCGTCGCAAAGCGGTAGCCGGCAAGACCTTCCAGCTTGCCTACCTTGACCTCGTTCATGTCATGGTCGCCGCGCAGCAGCAACAACCAGATCACGGTCTTGGTCACCTGTCCCGCCGCATCGATGCTGTCCGTCGCCAACACCAGCGACTTGACCGTGCTTTGCAATGACACCGCCAGGAGTTCAGCGACATCGGCGCAGGTGCTCTTGCCGGGCGTCGCTGTCTTGACAAGAAGCTGCGTCGGAGCCGGACGTGTCCCGACAGGCGCCAGTGCCTCGGCCTTTTCCATGTTGGCGGCGTAATCGCTGCCTGGGCAATAGACTATCGCGTCTTCACCAGTAGCAGCAATCACCTGGAATTCTTCACTCAAATCGCCGCCAATGGCGCCGCTGTCAGCCGCCACGGCGCGATAGGTCAGACCGAATCGGTCAAAAATTCGCCGGTAGGCATTGGCCATCACCTGATAACTGGCCTTGGCACCGGTCTGGTCACGGTCGAAACTGTAGGCGTCCTTCATGATGAACTCACGCCCGCGCATCAGACCAAAGCGGGGCCGTCGTTCGTCGCGAAACTTGGTCTGAATCTGATAGAAATTCTTTGGCAACTGTTTGTAACTCTTGATTTCCTGCCGCGCGATGTCGGTCACCACCTCCTCGCTGGTCGGCTGAATCACAAAATCGCGATCATGACGATCCTTGACACGCAGCAGTTCCGGTCCGTTCGTCTCAAAACGCCCCGTCTCCTGCCACAGCTCGGCTGGCTGCACCACCGGCATGCTCAGTTCCACGGCACCGGCACGATTCATCTCCTCCCGCACGATCGCCTCGATCTTGCGAACCACACGCAGCCCCATGGGCATCAAGGTGTAAATGCCAGCGCCAAGCTTCTTGATCATGCCGGCACGCGTCATCAACTGGTGACTGACCACTTCGGCGTCAGCCGGTGCTTCCTTGAGGGTGGATATGAAGAATTGAGAGGCTTTCATGGCAGGACTTTGAAAAAACTAAGGGCTGGGCCTCTTGATGCGCGGCGCTTGCTGTGCATAATGGACGCAGTTTAAGAATTGGGGTTTGATTATGCTTGACCGGGACGGCTTTCGGCCCAACGTCGGCATCATCCTGCTCAACCAGAAGAACCAGGTGTTCTGGGGCAAGCGAATACGTACCCACTCGTGGCAGTTTCCGCAGGGTGGCATTGATCGGGGCGAAACCCCTGAGCAGGCCATGGTCCGTGAACTGCACGAAGAGGTGGGGCTCCATCGGGAGCATATTCGCATATTGGCCCGGACCCGGGACTGGTTGCGCTACGAGGTGCCGGACAGATACATTCGCCGCGATGCACGCGGCCATTACAAAGGTCAGAAACAGATCTGGTTTTTGCTGCAGTTGCTGGGCAATGACTGGGATTTGAACCTGCGCGCCACCGACCATCCGGAATTCGACGCCTGGCGCTGGAACGACTACTGGGTGCCGCTGGATGTGGTGGTGGAATTCAAACGCGGCGTCTATGAAATGGCCCTGACCGAATTGGCGCGCCATCTGCCTCGCAACGAATACAGGAACCGCTTTCTGCGACAAGGTATGCGGCCCCATGAACTGGAAGCAGAACAGGAGCAGCCTGGTATGCCAGCGATGCATTTGGAACTGCCGCCGGGAGGTACCTTGGAGCCCGTGCCACAGGCCGGCCTGTTTTCGCAGAGCCCTGCCAACGGTCAGGACAACTGAACGATCCCCGGTCCCGTCATGAACGGGTCAGGACCAGATTGTCCCGATGCACCATTTCAGGTTCTGCCACATAACCCAGCAGCTTTTCAAATTCGCTTGAGGGTTTGCGACAAATCAGGCGTGCCTCGGAACTGGCGTAATTGGCCAGGCCGCGTGCCATTTCCACCCCCGCAGCATCGCGAATGGCGATCACGTCGCCGCGCGAAAAGTCCCCATCGACACTGGTCATGCCAATCGGCAACAGGCTCTTGCCGTCTTCACGCAACTTGGTCACGGCCCCGGGATCGACAGTGACCGAGCCGCGCAGTTGCAGGTGATCGGCGATCCACTGCTTGCGCGCCTGGTTCTTTTGCGTCTGCGCCACCAGCAAGGTTCCGATAGCCTCACCATGACTCAGCCGCACCAGTACATCGGGCTCGCGCCCCCATGCGATCACGGTGGACGCCCCTGATCCGGCGGCCCGCTTGGCCGCCAGTATCTTGGTGATCATTCCGCCCCGCCCGAGACTGGAGCCGGCACCACCGGCCATGGCTTCGATCGCCGGGTCACCCGCCTTGGCCTGCCGGACGAATCTCGCCGCAGCATCCTTGCGCGGATCGGCACTGTAGAGCCCTTGCTGATCGGTCAGGATCAGCAAGGCATCAGCCTCAACCAGATTGGCCACAAGCGCGCCCAGCGTGTCGTTGTCACCAAACTTGATTTCATCGTTGACCACGGTGTCGTTCTCATTGATCACCGGTACCACCCCCAACTTCAGCAGCGTCAAAAGGGTGGAGCGGGCATTGAGGTAACGCTCCCGATCAGCCAGATCGGCGTGGGTCAGCAGAACCTGTGCACTGCCCAGGCCGTTTTCACGCAGTTTGGTTTCGTACATCTGCGCCAGCCCCATTTGCCCGACAGCAGCAGCAGCCTGTAACTCATTGATTTCGCGCGGCCGCTCAACCCAGCCAAGGCGCTTCATGCCTTCGGCGATGGCACCGCTGGAGACCATGATCACTTCGCGTTTGTCGCCTACCAGCAAAGACATCTGACGGCACCATTCACCAATCGCAGCCTCGTCCAGCCCGCGTCCTTCGTTGGTGACGAGGCTGGATCCGACTTTAATCACGATGCGCCTGGCGCCACGCAATACCTGAAAAGTGTCCTCCATCTGCGTCATGCTTTACTCCGGGTCAAGCGCGAAACGCCTATCCACCGCTTCTGGCGCCTGCTCAGCTTTCTGCTGCGCCTTCACCTGTTGGTAAACAACCTTGACCATCGCTTCGCAGCCCTCACGCGTCAAGGCCGAAATTTCAAACACCGGTCCCTTGAACCTGAGACCCTTGACCAATTCCTTGACACGCGCTGGGCGCTCTTCGAGCGGCACCATGTCCAGTTTGTTCAGCACCAGCCAGCGCGGCTTGGCGTGCAGTGCGGGGTCGTACTTCTTCAGCTCATTCACAATCGCCTTGGCTTGCGCAACGATGTCAACCGCTTCGTCAAACGGCGCCATGTCGATCACATGAAGCAGCAGTCGGGTGCGCTGCAGGTGGCGCAAGAACAGATGCCCGAGCCCCGCGCCTTCGGAGGCGCCCTCAATCAGGCCTGGCAAATCCGCAACCACAAAACTCTGTTCCGGGCCGACCCGCACAACACCCAGATTCGGGTGCAGCGTCGTGAAAGGATAGTCTGCAATGCGCGGACGCGCGTTCGAGATCGCCGTGATCAGGGTCGATTTTCCGGCGTTCGGCATGCCCAGCAGACCGACATCGGCCAACACCTTGAGTTCAAGCTTGAGGTTGCGTTTCTCACCCGGCCAGCCTGGTGTCTTCTGGCGTGGCGCGCGGTTGATCGCGCTCTTGAAGCGCATATTGCCAAAACCACCATCACCACCTTTGGCGATCGTGATCACCTCGCCCGGGGTCAGCAGTTCGAATAGCACCTCACCGGTCTCTGCGTCCGTGATGACCGTGCCAACCGGCATCTTCAGGGTGATGTCGTCGCCCGCGGCGCCAAACATGTCCGAACCCATGCCGTGCTCACCACGTTTGGCATCGTACCTCCGGGAAAAACGAAAATCGACCAGGGTATTGAGATTCGGATCAGCTACCGCAAAGACGTGGCCGCCACGACCGCCGTCACCACCGTTGGGGCCGCCGAACTCTTTGTATTTTTCATGCCGAAACGAGACGCAGCCAGCGCCGCCATCTCCAGCAGAGATGTCAATATAGGCTTCGTCAACGAACTTCATGATTTCATTCTATTAGTCAGTTGAGGACAGAGCTGGCTCGCTGCGCGTAGCTGTGGTCTGTCCCACAAGTCCTCATAAACAAAAAACCCCGCGCAGCGCGCAGGGTTTCAGGCGGGAGTTCCCAGCAAATTAAGCAGAGATGACGCTCACCG
>JBAXFI010000093.1:0-9998 GCA_037139995.1 Comamonadaceae bacterium
ACCCCGGGTGGCGGCAGCACCGGTTACGAATTCGGCGTGCGCCACAGTTTCTGAGATTGCGCAGCTCGCCTGAGGGCGACTGCTCCAAGGTTCGGGGCTCCTGTCACAGGAGCCCCTTTTTTTTGATCGGGTCAGGGTGATGTGCTCAGCGTGCACTGTAGCGCCGCGTTGGCCGGGCAGGGACCGAGCCAACGCAACTGCGTTGCATTGCCGGGCGGCAAGGCTACACGCCAGCTTTGCGGTTGTGCCCGCGTCAGCTTGAAGCTCCCCAACGTGACCCAGCTGCCAGCGCTGGTGTTCTGGTACTGCAAGGCATAGGTGCTGTTGGCGCGCAGGCTGCGCGTGCTGATCAGGTACTGCCCGGCGTCCACACTGAAACCCGGACTGTCCCGGAACGGCTGTGCCAGCGGCTCGCCAACAAAGAGCCCCTGGCCTGGCCACTGAACCGATTTCCAGTAGGCTTCAATCAGCGTGGCGCCGCGGTAATACTGGTCAATCAAGACCGAGGCACGCGAGAATTTCTCCGTCCAGTTGCAAGGCTCTTCCACCGTGCCGTAGCTGGCCGTCGCACCGGCGTCAAGCCAACTGGTGATCGGCATCTGACCATTGCCACCAGGCAAATAACCCCCGAACGAAGTCAGACTGTCAGCGATGGCACCGGCCCGAAAGCTGTTGCTCGCCAGAGCGGGCGGCACACCCGCCAGCCCGGTGAAATAGAACAGTACATTGCTCTTGCCACTGATGCCGTCGCTGGCCGCGCCAGTCGAGTTGTCGATGTAGCTCAGCTGCAGTCCGCTGTTGCCGGCCCACAGGGCGGGCAAGGCTGCGTAGTCGGTGTAGCGCACGCTGCGGTTGACATCGCTGGTTCGCAGCAGGTAGCCGTCGCCCGTGGGCAGACTGGCATCAGCCTGCACGCCCCGGTCAATCAGGGCTTTGGCGGCAGCCAATGTGCTCGCTCCCAGCATCATGGACGGGCGCAGTTTGTGATCCACCCAGGGCTGCGCCGACTCGGAGTCAAAGTAGGGTGAGGCGGCGGTGCTGGCGCAGCCACTGCCACAGTACTTGGCATCGAAGCCCAGCGCCAGCGCGCTGGTAATGCTCATGGCGCAACTGCCCACCACGCGCGAGGGCGCGGTCCACGTGAGCAGCGTTGCCTGCACCGTGCTGGGCAGTTTGGCCTCGAGTTCCGCCTTGAGTGCCGCAAAGTCCGTGGCAGAAATTGTGTCCACGCCCGTTGTGAGCGCCACCCGGATGATGTTGGTCGCCGGTATCCCCCTTGCAGTCTGGTAGTAACTGGCAATCGCCTCGGAAAGCGGATCTCCTGCTGCCACGACGACAGCCAGCTGGCTGGCACTGATGGAACGCGCGGGCAGGTTCAACGTAAGGCTTGGCAGACTGGTCGCCGTCACGCTGACCGTCGCGGCGCTGCTGCTGAGCTTGCCATCGCTGACAGTCAACGCAGCAACATAGCCTCCAGCCACGTCCGCTGTGAAAGTAGTTTTGATGGACGTTGGAGAAAGCAGCGCCGCGCCGCTACCAACGGGTTTGGAGCTGAGCGACCAGGAATAATTCAGGGCGTCGTTGTTGGCGTCCGTACTGGCACTGCCGTCCAGCGTGACCAGGGTTCCGGTCAGGACGCTTTGCGCCAGACCCGCGTTGGCAACTGGCGCTGCGTTGACGGGAGTGACGGGAGTCGATGCAGAGCCACCGCCGCCGCAGGTCGCGAGCAGCCAGGTACTCAGGAGAACGAAAAGAATTTTGATACGTCTTGGCATAGGGAGGATTGTCGGCCGCGCCATCCTGTTGCAGGCGTCGCCCACAGCAATCATAGTCAACTCAGATGTCCCGGCGCTGAAGCACCAGTCGCGGCAAGGCAGCCTGGGCGTTGTCGCTGGTGGCACGGGCCAGTTCGGGCGCATCGATGCCGAGCAGCCGTGCCAATTCGGCTCCGATGCGCGGCAATTCGCTGGGCTCGTTGCGCGCCTGCGCCAGGCCATCAGCGCGCTCAGCGGCGCTACGGTACAACCAGTGCGGCGGCATGTCCGGCGCATCGGTCTCCAGCACCAGCGCCGCCAGCGGCAAAGAGATGGCCAGACGCCGCAGTTGCAACGCGCGCTCGTAGGTCAGTGCACCCCCAAAACCCAGCTTCAAACCCAGCGCCATGAAGGCCTGGGCCTGCTGTTCACTCCCATTGAAGGCGTGCGCTATGCCGTGCCAGGCTTTGCCTGCGGCCTGTGCTCGCAGACCCTTGAGCACTTGATCAACCGAGCGGCGGACGTGCAGCAGGACCGGCAGATCATGCCTGCGCGCCAGTTTCAGCTGCTCTGTGTAAAAGTACTGCTGGCGCTCGCGCAGGGGACTGACGCAGAGCTCAGGCACAAAGAAGTCGAGTCCGATTTCACCGACCGCCACCAGTTGCTGATCTGAGCGATATTCCTGCAAAGCCTGATCGAGCAGGACCAGGTCACCATCCTGAGAATTTTCCACATACATCGGGTGAATGCCCAGCGCGTAGCTGTCACCGGTCTCATGTGCCAGTTCGCGAACCTTGGCGAAATCGGCGGCACAAACCGCTGGCAGGACGCAGTGCGCAACTCCAGCATCCGCAGCGCGCGCACGCACCGCCTGCACATCACTTGCAAACTCGCTCGCATCAAGGTGACAGTGGGTATCGATCCAGAAGCTCATACAGTCCAGTCCGCGATCATCGTAGCCCAGTTCAGCCTGGTGGTGGTATCAGGCTGACGAGGCGCTCGGCTCCGCGGCTACTTTCCCCCACTCACTCTCCCCAGCCTCTCTCCCGCCCCGCCGGGCGGAAGAGAGGAGCCAAACAGCCTTATTTGGCCGCGTGCGAAAGCATTGCAGTGCATCTCGATTGAAAAAGCGAAATTGGTGGCTGACCCCAATAGCTCCGTCCGTGTGTTGGTAGGATCAGGCGGATGGGGCGCTCAGCGCAGTGAGGTAAAGGAGGAGGCCGCAGGCCGGGGGACACGAACGGAGCTGAGTGCCCCGTCCGTCTGATCCGTCGAGCCACCAAGGCCCTCATCCCATGCACTCGGAGTGATAGTGTCACAGCGACACGATTCGGGGATACGATGATGGCTATGGATGCCAACTCCAGCACCAAAGAAGTCATCTTCAAGGCCGAGGGCCTGACCAAGATCTACCGCATGGGCGAGGTTGAGGTGCATGCCCTGCGCGGCATCGACCTGCTGCTGTACGCGGGCGAACTGGTGGTGCTACTGGGGCCTTCGGGCAGCGGCAAATCGACGCTGCTCAACATCCTGGGCGGGCTCGATGTGCCCACGGCTGGCCACGTCTGGTACCACGGTGAAGACCTGACAAGCGCCAGCGACGCCGAACTAACTGCCTTCCGGCGCGAGCACGTCGGCTTTGTGTTCCAGTTCTACAACCTGATTCCGAGCCTGACGGCGCGCGAGAACGTGGCTATCGTCACCGAGATCGCGCCGCAGCCGCTGGCGCCCGAAGAAGCGCTGACCATGGTCGGGCTGACCGATCGACTGGACCACTTTCCGGCACAACTCTCCGGCGGCGAGCAGCAGCGCGTGGCGATTGCCCGCGCCATTGCCAAGCGGCCGGTGGTGATGCTGTGCGACGAGCCGACCGGCGCGCTGGACTCCAGCACCGGCATCCGGGTGCTTGACGCTTTGGAGCAAGTCAACCGCACGATGGGCACGACCACGGTCATCATCACGCACAACGTGGACATCGCGCGCATGGCGCACCGCGTGCTTTACATGGCCGACGGGCGCATCGTGCGCGAGCAGGTCAACGAGCAGCGCATCGCGGCGCGGGAGTTGCACTGGTGAGAGCAGTACATCGCAAGGCGCTGCGGGACCTCTGGCACCTGCGCGGTCAGGCGCTGGCGATTGCGGCGGTGATTGCCGCAGGCATTGCGATGCTGGTGATGTCGGCCGCCACGCTGCTCTCACTGCAGGAAACGCGCGACCGCCTGTACCAGGACTACCGTTTTTCCGATGTCTGGGCCAGTGTCAAACGCGCACCGCTTGCGCTGGCCGAGCGCGTGGCCGAGTTGCCGGGCGTGGAGGAAGTCGAAACACGCCTGACAACCGGGGCCAAGATCGAGTTGCCGGGCTACCCCGAGCCGATTGAGGCGATCGTGCAATCGCTGCCCAATCAGGGTGAAGCCAAGCAGAACAGGCTCTACCTGCGCGCCGGTCGCATGCTCTCGCCCTGGGCACATGACGAGGTGCTGGTCAGCGAGGCCTTTGCCCAGGCGCACCGGCTGCAACTGGGTGAGCGCTTGCGCGCCACGCTGTACGGCCGCAGCCAGTGGTTTCGCATCGTCGGGCTGGCGGTTTCACCGGAGTACGTCTACCAGATCAAGCCCGGTGCCATGTTCCCGGACTACGAGCGCTACGCCATCGTCTGGACCAGCCGCCAGGCACTGGAAGCGGCGCTCGACATGAGCGGCGCATTCAACCAGCTCACCGCACGACTCGCGCCAGGCGCCAACGAAAAGGACACGCTGACCGCCATCGACCGCCTGCTTGTCAAGAGCGGCGGACGCGGTGCGCACGGCCGCATGGAGCAGCTCTCCTACCGTTTCCTGTACGAGGAGTTTCGGCAACTCGGCACCATGACGCGGCTCTTTCCGGCGATCTTTCTGGCGGTCGCGGCCTTTCTGCTCAACGTGGTGTTCACCCGCCTGGTCGCAACCCAGCGTGACCAGATCGCCATTCTCAAAGCCTTTGGCTACAGCACCTGGGACGTGGCACTGCATTACGGCCTGATCGTCACGCTGATTGGCCTGCTCGGCGCCGCCATGGGTGTGGCCCTGGGCGCCTGGATGGGCACCGGCCTGGCCGCCATGTACCAGCTCTACTTCCGCTTTCCGTTTCTGAATTTTCACGTCAGCGTGCCGGTGGTACTGTCAGGCATTGCCGTGAGCCTGCTGGCCTCGTTGCTGGGCACCGCTCGCGCCGTCTTCGCCGCCGCCCGGCTGCCCGTGGCCGACGCCATGCGCCCGGAGGCACCGGAGCATTTTCGGCGCAGCCTGATCGAGCGGCTCGGGCTGCAGCGTTGGCTCTCGCAGCCGACGCGCATCATCTTTCGCCAACTCGACCGGCGCCCGGTCAAGGCGCTGCTGACAGTGCTGGGTCTGGCACTGGCCGGTGCCATTCTGATGATGGCGCGCTTTCAGGAGGGCTCCATCAACCACATGGTTGAGCTGCAGTACCGCTTGTCGCAGCAGTACGACCTGAGTGCCAATTTCATCGAGCCCGCACCGCGGCGCGCCGCCAATGAGCTCGCCGCCCTGCCCGGTGTGCAGCGCGTCGAGGGCCTGCGCCAGGTGGCGGTGCGCCTGAAGGCGGACCAGCGCGCGGTGCAGACTTCGATCCTGGGTCTGGCAAGCGACGGCCGGATGCGGGTTCCGATTGACGCTGAGCTGCGCCGTGTTGCCCTGCCCGAAGACGGTCTGGTGATCAACGACTATCTGGCGCGCAAGCTCGGTGTGACTGTGGGCGACTGGCTCTGGGTCGAGGTGCTCGAAGGGCGCCAACCAACGCTGCGCCAGCCCGTCAAGCAACTGGTGAGCGAACCGCTGGGCCTGCAGGCCTATATGAACCTGGACGCGCTGAACCGCGCGCTGGGCGACGGCGACCTCATCAGCGGCGTACTGCTGGCGGTGCAGGACGGCACGCAGGATGCGGTCTTCAAGGAGCTGGGCCGCCGACCCCGTGTCGTCGGTGCCGAGTCACGCCTGGCATCGATTTCAGCACTCTACAAGAGCATTGCACAGATGACTGGCCTGTTCACCTGGATCTCCTTGCTGATGGGTGCCGTTATCAACTTTGGCGTGGTTTACAACTCGGCACGCATTGCGCTGGCCGAGCGTGGCCGCGAGCTGGCGAGCCTGCGCGTGCTCGGCTTCACGCAGGGCGAGGTCAGCTACATCCTGCTGGGAGAGCAGGCGCTGCTGGTGCTGGTATCGATCCCGCTGAGTTTCGCCGCGGGCTTCGGCCTGTCGTGGTTTCTGGCGCACAACCTGCAGTCCGACCTGTACCGCGTCCCGGTCCACATTCCGGCAGCGGCCTACGCCCATGCGGCGCTGATCACCGTCATTTCTGCGCTCTTGTCGGCGCTGGCGGTGCGACGCCGCATTCACGCGCTGGACCTGATCGCGGTACTGAAAACACGCGAATGAAGCCAACCCTTCTGTCAACGGAGCAACCATCATGAGCATGAAGATTCCACGCAAACTCCTGATCTGGATGGTGGCGGCACTGGCACTGGCGCTGCTGACCTGGGCCGCGCTGCGCGAGCCGGTGCAGATGGTCAGCGTGACAACAGTGGCGCGTGGCGCGCTCGAACAGAGCTTTCTGGAAGAGGGCAAGACGCGATTGAAGCAGCGCTATGTCGTGACCGCGCCGCTGGCCGGACAGGTGCGGCGGATCACGCTGCAACCGGGTGACACGGTGCGCGCCGGACAGGTGCTGGCGCAGATCGATCCAGTCAGCGCCAGCCTGCTGGATGCACGGGCCCGCAGCCAGGCGCAGGCCGAGGTCGCCAGCAGTGAGGCCGCCCTGCAAGCGGCACGCCAACGCATCAGCGCGGCAGAGACCGCCAGTGCCGTGGCGCAAAAGGAGTTGCAACGTCTGGGCACGCTGGCCGCCAGCGGCATGGTCACAGCATCCCTGCTGGACCAGACCCGCGCGCAGGCTGACGGCGCTGCCGCTGCCCTGAGCAGCGCCCGCGCCGAAGTGCAGATGGCGCAGCAGCGCCTGCACGGCGCACAGGCCATGCTCGCTGACGAGGGCCGCGCCGGACGCGGCAAGCTGATCAGCGTGACCGCGCCAGCAGATGGCGTCGTCGTCAAGCGCACGGTGGAAAGTGCGACGGCCGTGCCGGTGGGACAGGTGCTGCTGGAAATCGGCAACCCGCAAGCCCTTGAAATCGAGGTTGAAGTTCTGTCCAGCGACGCCGTGCGTCTGAAACCTGGTACCCGGGCCCGCGTGCTGCGCTGGGGCGGCGAGGGCGTGCTGGAGGCCAGCGTCAGGCGCATCGAGCCGGGTGGCTACACCAAGATCTCGGCGCTCGGTGTCGAGGAGCAGCGCACCCGGATCATCCTGGACTTCACGACGCCGCCGGAAAAGTGGTCCGCACTGGGCGACGCCTACCGGGT
Organism: Comamonadaceae bacterium; assembly: GCA_037139995.1. Classification (GTDB taxonomy): domain Bacteria; phylum Pseudomonadota; class Gammaproteobacteria; order Burkholderiales; family Burkholderiaceae_C; genus Rhodoferax. Next base: position 7,169 of record JBAXFI010000093.1, read on the forward strand.
CGAAGTCGAATTCATCCTGCGCCAGGAAAAGGATGTATTGCAAGTTGCCAGCAACGCCCTGTTTCGCCACGCCGATGGCTGGGCCGTTTACCGGGTCGAAGGTGAAACGGCACAGCGCACGCCGGTGCAGTTAGGTCTGCGCTCGGCGCTGGTAAGCCAGGTGCTCGGTGGAGTGCAAGCCGGGCAAAGGGTGATCATTCAGCCCGATGACCGGATCAAGGAAGGGACCCGGGTACGCACACCCTGAGGCGCTACGGACTCTCGCTCTCCGGTGTGTCAGGGTTCGACACCGGTATCTGCAGACGGATGCCGCGCTGGCTCAGCGCCTCCCGCAACAAATACTCGACCTGGGCGTTGGCGCTGCGGATTTCCTGCGCCGCCAGACGCTCGATGGCCGCCCACAGCACAGGGTCAATGCGCAGCGGGAAGGATTTCTTGCCGGGACTGGCCATGGGTTAAATCGGTGAAGGCGCCGTCATTCCGGACAAATCACTTGTCATCCCGGACAGATCGCTTGTCATCCCGGACTCGATCCGGGATCCAGTGCCACGCGAGCCCTGGATTGCGGGTCGTGGCCCGCAATGACAAAGAGGAGCGTTCGCAATGACAACGGGGGACACAATGACAAAGGGGGACGTTTGCAATTTCCATGCCCTTTAGTTGTACAGCGTGCCTGCGTTGACAATGGGCTGGGTTTCCCGGTCCGAACACAGGACCACCAGCAAATTGGAGACCATCGCCGCCTTGCGCTCATCATCGAGCACCACGATGTTGCGCTCCGACAGGCCCTTGAGCGCGGCGTCCACCATGCTCACCGCGCCCTGCACAATCTTGTTGCGTGCCGAAATGATGGCCTCGGCCTGCTGCCGACGCAACATCACCTGGGCGATCTCGGGCGCGTAGGCCAGGTGCGTCAGCTTGGCGTCGAGTACATCAACCCCGGCACGCTCAAAACGCACCTGCAACTCGACGCGCAAAGCTTCCGAGACCACGTCCATGCCGCCACGCAGCGTGGTGACTGTGTGGCCGTCGCTTTCGCCCTCGTCATAAGGGTACTGCGACGCCAGATGGCGCAGCGCCGCCTCGGCCTGCACCTGCACATAGCGCTCGTAATCATCGACATCAAAGACCGCCTTGGCCGTGTCCTGCACGCTCCAGACCACGACAGCCCCGATCTCGATCGGATTGCCGCGCTGATCGTTGACCTTGAGTGTGGCCACGTTAAGGTTGCGCGCACGCATGGAAATCCGGCGCTTGATGTAGAAGGGGCTGGCCCAGCGCAGGCCTTCGCCGTGATCGGTGCCGGAGTACTGGCCGAAGAAGGTCAGGATCGCCGCCTCCTTGGGCTGCAGCATGTAGAGACCAGCCAGGATGAAGACGGCGACCAAGATCAGCGGCAATTTCCAGGCCTGCGCAAAGTCCTGGTGGGCTGCCATGCCGTAGATCGCCCACGCCGCCGTCGCCACACACAGAAAGGCCGCGCCAACCATGGGCAGACCGGGCCAGGACGATTTGGCAAGCTCGCGCAGCGGTGAGACAGGCTTGGCAGCAGAAGAATTCATGAGAGCTCCAGTGAAATCAAAGTGATATCAGTTTAATCTCATTTCTAGATTCTTGCAAGTTCCAGCCAAAGTTCTTGCAGGCCCCGCGCGCACCATGCAAGCCCCGCCCAGGCTCACGCGAGCTTGCCCTGCACCAGCCGCAGTTGCCGGGCACAGCGCGCGGCCAATGTTTCGTCATGCGTGACGACAATGAAGGCCGTGCCCTGCGTTCTGGCCAGTTCCAGCATCAACTCGAAAACACCGTCGGCGCTGCTGCGGTCCAGATTGCCGGTGGGCTCATCAGCCAGCACACAGGCCGGGCGCGTCACCAGGGCGCGCGCAATCGCCACACGCTGGCGCTCACCACCCGAGAGTTCCGAGGGGCGATGCAGCAAACGGTCCTGCAGTCCGACGCTGGCCAGCATGGCGCTGGCGGCCTCGGCGGATTGCGCCCGTGGCTGGCGCCGAATCCACAAGGGCATGGCCACGTTGTCCAGTGCGCTGAACTCCGGCAAGAGATGATGAAACTGGTAAACAAAACCGAGGTGCTGGTTACGCAAGCGGCCCTGCGCTGCCGCACTCTGGGCGGCCAGGTCCTGTCCGTTGAGCATGACAGTCCCACTGGTAGGCGCGTCCAGCCCACCGAGTAGATGCAACAGCGTGCTCTTGCCAGAACCCGACGCTCCCACAATCGCCAGCGTCTCACCCGCGTGCACCTCCAGATCGACGCCCTGCAGCACCGTCACATCGAGCCGCCCTTCCGTGAAGCGTTTGCTCAGGCCGCTAGCGCTGAGGACGACTTCGCCGCCGGGCGTGGGGGCCATATTACTCATAGCGCAAGGCCTCCGCCGGGTTCACCTGGCTAGCACGCCAGCTTGGATACAGCGTGGCGACAAAGGCCAGCAGCAAGGAGATGATCGCAACCGGAACAATGTCGGCCTGCTGCGGATCACTCGGCATGCGGCTGATCAGGTAAATGTCTTTGGGCAGAAAACTGGCTTGGAATAACTGCTCCAGCGCTGGCACGATGACGTCGATGTTGAAAGCCACTCCCAGACCCAGCGCCAGCCCGGCCAGCGTGCCAATCACGCCAACCATGGCGCCCTGCACCACAAAGATTCCCATGATCGAGTTCGGGCTCGCACCCAGGGTGCGCAGGATCGCAATGTCGGCACGCTTGTCGGTGACTGTCATGACCAGGGTGGAGACCAGATTGAAAGCAGCCACCGCGACGATCAGCGTCAGGATGATGAACATCATGCGCTTTTCCACCTGCACGGCAGCAAACC
>JBAXFI010000094.1:0-9762 GCA_037139995.1 Comamonadaceae bacterium
TTGATCGATGGATAGCCGGCAAAATACCAACATGAAGCTGCAGGCTGCCAAACCGACATCGCCGGCCATCAGCGGTCCACAAAAGGCGCTGCGCAAGCTGGGGTTGTTGCGGCCGATCGATCTGGCCCTGCATCTGCCGCTGCGCTACGAGGACGAAACCCGCATCCTCAAACTGAACAATGTGCGCGACGGTGAGATGGTGCAAATTGAGGGGGTCGTCACGGTTTGCGAGGTGCGCCAAAGAGGTCAGCGTCAGCTGCTGGTGACGCTGGATGACGGGTCAGATAGTTGCTTGCTGCGATTCTTCAGCTTTTATGCTTCGCAGCAAAAAGCGCTGGCCGTGGGCAACCGGATCCGGGCTCGTGGCGAAATTAAGGGTGGCCTGCTGGGATGGCAAATGATGCATCCGTCGTTCAAGTCGGCGCTGGGTGAATTACCGCTGGCGCTGACGCCGGTCTACCCGACGGCGGCAGGCTTGCCGCAGGCGTATTTGCGCCGTGCCGTGCAGGGCGGCCTGGCCCGCGCTGATCTGGCGGACACGGTGCCCGCTGAAAATCTGTACGCCATGGGGGGGCAGCCTGCATGGAGTTTGCGCCAGGCGCTGACTTTTCTGCATAACCCGACGCCCGAGGTGGCTTTGACCACCCTGGAAGACCACAGTCACCCGGCCTGGCAGCGACTCAAGGCCGAGGAACTGCTGGCCCAGCAGTTGTCACAACTGCAGGCCAAACGGGAGCGCGCCGCTCTGCGCGCACCGGCGCTGACGCCGCAGGGGAACGACGGTGCGCCCTTGCATCATCGCTTGCTGGCGGCGCTGCCGTTTCAGCTGACCGGAGCGCAAGGCCGCGTCAACCGGGAAATCGCCGCTGATCTGGCGCGGCCGGTACCGATGCACCGCTTGCTGCAGGGGGACGTCGGGTCCGGCAAGACCGTGCTGGCTGCGCTGGCCGGTGCCCTTTGCATAGCCGCTGGGTGGCAATGTGCCCTGATGGCACCCACGGAGATTTTGGCCGAGCAGCATTTCCGCAAGCTCGTTGGCTGGCTTGAGCCACTGGGCGTCAAGGCCGCCTGGCTGACCGGGAGCCAGAAGATCAAGGAGCGGCGCGCCATGCTGGCATTGATCGCCAGCGGTGAGGCTTCTCTGGTGGTGGGCACGCACGCCATCATCCAGGACAAGGTGGTGTTCAAGGATCTGGCTCTGGCCATCATTGATGAGCAGCACCGCTTTGGCGTGGCACAGCGCCTGGCGCTGCGCAGCAAGCTCCAGGGAGCGCTGCTGGAGCCTCATCTTCTGATGATGACTGCCACTCCTATTCCACGCACGCTGGCCATGAGCTACTACGCCGATCTGGATGTCTCGACGCTGGACGAGCTGCCACCGGGACGCACGCCGATCACGACCAAGGTAGTGAGCGATGCGCGCCGCGACGAGGTGATCAGGCGCATGCGTGATCAGCTCGCGCAAGGCCGCCAGGTCTACTGGGTCTGTCCCTTGATTGAAGAGAGTGAAGCGCTTGACTTGAGCAATGCCACCCAGACCTATGCCCAGCTCTGCGCCGCCTTGCCGGAAGTGAAGGTGGGATTGCTGCACTCGCGCCTCGTGCCGGCCGAGAAGAAGGCAGTGATGGCCTCGTTTGTCGGTGGCCAGTTGGGCGTCCTGGTCAGCACCACCGTGATTGAAGTCGGCGTGGATGTGCCCAACGCTTCCATGATGGTGATTGAGCACGCCGAGCGCTTTGGCTTATCCCAGTTGCACCAGCTGCGCGGCCGGGTTGGACGCGGCGCTGCCGCGTCGGCTTGCGTGCTGCTGTACTCCACGGGGGACGCGCCGCGTCTGGGGGAGATGGCGCGCGAGCGCCTGAAGGCCATGGCCCAAAGCAACGATGGTTTTGAGATTGCGCGGCGCGATCTCGAGATCCGCGGACCGGGCGAGTTTCTTGGCGCGCGCCAATCCGGTGCGGCGCTGCTGCGATTTGCCGATCTGCTCACGGATGCCGGTCTGCTCGAGTGGGCGCGCCAACAGGCGCCCTTGCTGCTGGACCAATATCCCGCTGAGGCACGCCAGCACATCGATCGCTGGCTGGGGGTGCAACTAGAATACCTGAAGGCCTGAGCGTAGCTCGCCGGGACCCATCAAAAATGACTCTGACTGAACTCAAATACATTGTGGCAGTGGCGCGTGAGAGGCATTTTGGCAAGGCGGCGGATGCCTGTTTTGTTTCCCAGCCAACGCTCTCGGTCGCCGTCAAGAAACTCGAAGAAGAGCTTGAGGTCAAGTTGTTTGAGCGCAGCGCCAACGAGGTTGCCGTGACGGCGCTGGGAGAGGAGATCGTGCGGCAGGCGCAAAGCGTGCTGGAGCAGGCTGCTGCCATTCGTGAAATTGCCAGGCGTGGCAAGAGTCCACTGAGCGGGCCGCTCACGCTGGGTGTGATTTACACCATCAGCCCCTATTTGTTGCCCGACCTGGTGCGTCAGGTGATTGCGCGCACACCGCAGATGCCACTGATGTTGCAGGAAAACTTCACCGTCAAGCTGCTTGACATGTTGCGCACCGGCGAAATTGACTGTGCCATTCTGGCTGAACCGTTTCCGGACGCTGGCCTGGCCATCGCGCCCTTGTACGATGAGCCCTTTCTGGCAGCCGTTCCGTCCGGCCATCGTCTGGCCGGCCAGGAGCAGGTGACAACGGAAGAGCTCAAGCAGGAGCCCATGCTGCTGCTCGGCAGTGGCCATTGTTTTCGTGATCATGTGCTGGAGGTCTGCCCGGAATTTGCCCGTTTTTCCAGCAACGCCGACGGCATTCGCAAGAGCTTTGAGGGCTCTTCCCTGGAGACCATCAAGCACATGGTGGCTGCCGGCATGGGCGTCACGCTGGTGCCACGCCTGAGTGTGCCCAAGGAAACTTTTACCGGCAAGCCGCGGCGCAAGCGCGATGAAGAGCCGCATGTCAAGTACCTGCCGTTTGCTGGCGATCCGCCAACGCGTCGCGTGGTTCTGGCCTGGCGTCGCAGCTTTACCCGCTATGAGGCGATTGCGGCCTTGAGAAATGCCATCTATGCCTGCGAGTTACCGGGCGTGACAAGACTTTCCTGAGGGTCGACGAGTGAATTTCCTGAAGCTGCGGCTGTCTCTTTATCTGGATTTGATTCGCTGGAATCGCCCTGCCGGCTGGTTGCTGCTGCTATGGCCCACACTGAGCGCCCTGTGGGTTGCGTCCAACGGATTTCCGGGCTGGCATCTGCTGCTGGTGTTCACCCTTGGCACCATCCTGATGCGCAGTGCCGGTTGTTGTATCAACGACGTTGCCGATCGCGAGTTTGACCGGCATGTCAAACGCACGGCGGCGCGTCCGGTGACCACCGGCGCGGTGTCGGTCAAAGAGGCTTTGTTGCTCGGTGCAGGGCTGGCGCTGCTGGCGTTTGCCTTGGTGTTGACTACCAATGCCGTCACCATTGCCTGGTCGTTCGTGGCGCTGGGCATCACCCTTTTTTACCCTTATGCCAAACGCTTTGTTTCCATGCCGCAGGCCGTGCTGGGGGTGGCCTTCAGTTTTGGCATTCCGATGGCATTCTCGGCAGTGCAGGGGCAAGACACCTGGAGTTTGGTGGCCATGCGCGCCAGCGTGCCATGGCTGGCCTGGGTCCTGCTGCTGGGAAACTTGTGCTGGGTCTTGGCCTATGACACCGAATACGCCATGGTGGACCGGGATGACGATCTTGCGATTGGCATGAAAACGTCCGCCATCACCCTGGGTCGCTGGGACGTGCCGGTGATTCTGCTTTGTTATCTGGTTTACATCGTCATCTGGGATGTTGCCCTGACGACCTATGCCCAGGGCACGCCGTTCTACGCTGCAGTGACGCTCGCTTTTGGGCAGGTCGCCTGGCATTACACCTTGATTCGGGAGCGCTCGCGGGACGGCTGCTTCAAGGCTTTCCGCCTGAACCACTGGCTTGGTTTCACACTGTTTGCCGGCATCGCGGCCAGTTACGCGCTGCATTGAAAAAGCCGCCCGATGGGGCGGCTTTGATCTGCAAGGTTTGCAGATTGTTTACTGAGACGCTGCGCTGGCCGATTTTTTGGCTTTCTTGGCCTTTGACTTCTTGGCCTTTGACCCGGCCTTGGACTTGGCTTTGCTGGCCTTCTTTGCTTTGGCCGGCTCAGCCTGGCTTGTGCCCTGAGCGGATGCGGGGCTGGAGATCACGGCCAAAGGCATGGCGATGATGGCGGCGCTGATGAGGGCGGTAAGAAGCTTTTTCATGTAGAGATCCTGTGGATGAAGCGGAAGTGATTCACTGTACCGTAACGTTTGCGCAGTGGCGGCGGTTGACGCTCAATTTGCGCCAAATTCATCACCCAGTTCTTTGGCCCGCTGGCGGGCCGCGTACATGGCGTTGATCAATTGAGCCTGCAGGTCGTCGTCTTCCATGGAGGCGATGGCGGCCTCGGTGGTGCCGCCTTTGGAGGTGACCCGTTGACGCAATACCTTGGGCGACTCGCTGCTGGCCTGCGCCAGCGCGCCGGCACCGACAAAAGTGGCGATCGTCAACTGATGAGCCTGCTCACGCGTCAGACCCATCTCGACGCCGGCCGTGGTCATGGCCTCCATAAAGTAAAAAAGGTAGGCCGGCCCGGAGCCCGATAGGGCGGTTACCACGTCGAGCTTTTCTTCCGCGTCAAGCCACACAAACTCACCGGTACTGGCAATGACCTCGCCAATCCAGGCCTTGTCGGCAAGGCTTACCGCCTCGCGAGCGAACAGGGCACTGATGCCCTTGCCAATCAGGGCCGGCGTGTTGGGCATGGCGCGCACAATCCGCTCGGTTCCCAGCCAGCGTGCGATGCTGTCACTGCGAATGCCTGCTGCCACGCTCAGATGCAGCGCGTCTTGGGTGTGCGGCTGAACTTGCTTTGCGGCTTGCCTGAAGGCCTGGGGCTTGACCGCCCAGACCACCAGATCGGCGGCGTTCAAGAACGATCCGGCCTGTGCCTGTGCCGTCAGACCGAAGCTGTCGCGGAGTTTTTCCTGGGCCGGGGCAAACGGCTCTACCACGTCAATTTGACTCGGGGCAAAGCCCTGGCCCAGCAGACCGCCGATGATGGCACTGGCCATATTGCCGCCGCCGATGAACGCAATGCGTTTGCTCATGATTTTTCTTCCCACAATGCGCCGTTTGAAGGCCCAAGTCTAAAGGACAGTCTGCCGGACTGCGTGCTCCCATTGCTCCATCAACTCCGTGGCACGGCTGGTAGCGAGTGTTGGCAGGAAGCACCGCTCCACTTGCCACAAATCGGTCAGCTCATCGGTGCTCTGGTAAAGACCGGTGGCCAGACCGGCCAGATACGCCGCGCCAAGTGCGGTGGTTTCGGTGATGGCCGGCCGGACCACCGGAATGCCAAGCAGATCGGCTTGAAACTGCATCAACAAGTCGTTCACGCAGGCACCACCGTCCACCCGCAGTTCGCTTACCCGGGAGCCGCCGGCCTCAACCGCGTCGCGGCTCATGGCATGCAGCAAGGCGGCACTCTGAAAGGCGATGCTCTCCAGCGCGGCGCGGGCGATATGCGCAATGCTGCTGCCGCGCGTCAATCCGGTAATGGTGCCGCGCGCATCGGGCTTCCAGTAAGGGGCGCCGAGTCCGGTAAACGCCGGCACCACCATCACGCCGCCCGAATCCGGCACACTTTGCGCCAGTTGCTGCACCTCAGCGCTGTGGGAGATGGCGCGCAAGCCGTCGCGCAGCCATTGAACCACTGCGCCGCCAATAAAGACACTGCCTTCAAGCGCAAATTCGGTGCGCGCGGTCGTTTGCGCCGCGCTGGTGCTGATCAGGCCGTTGTTGGAGGTCTCGAACTTGCCTCCGGTGTGCATCAACATGAAGCAGCCCGTGCCATAAGTGTTCTTCACCATGCCGGCCTTGAAGCAGGCCTGGCCGAAGAGGGCGCTTTGCTGGTCACCAGCGACGCCACCGATGGGAATGCTGTGCCCCAGCAAATCAGCTCTAACCTCGCCATACAAGGCGCTCGACGGCTTGACTTTGGGCATCAAATTGGAGGGGATGTCCATTGCCTGCAGCAATTCGGCATCCCATTGGTTGCTGTGGACGTTGAACAACATGGTGCGCGAGGCATTGCTGACATCGGTGGCGTGAACCGTGCCGCCGGTCAGGCACCAGAGCAGCCAGCTATCGACGGTACCGAAAGCCAACTCACCGTCTTGCGCCTGCTGGCGCGCTCCTGGCACGTGATCGAGCAGCCATTGGAGCTTGGTGCCTGAAAAATAGGCATCGACCAGCAAGCCGGTCTTGCCCTGAATCGTCGCCGTCAATCCGCGTTCTCGCAGTTCAAGGCAGGCCGGCTCGGCTCGTCGGTCCTGCCAGACAATGGCATGGTGAATCGGCAATCCGGTGCGCCGGTTCCAGACCACGGTGGTTTCACGCTGGTTGGTGATGCCGAGGGCGCGTACCTGGCGCGCCGAAATACCCGCCTTGTGCAGGGCTTCACGCGCTGTGGCCAGTTGGCTGCGCCAGATTTCCAGCGGATCGTGTTCTACCCAGCCGGGCTGCGGGTAGATCTGCGTCAGTTCCGTCTGTGCCTGGGCCACGACGTGGCCGCGGGCGTCGAACACGATGCTGCGTGAACTGGAGGTGCCCTGGTCCAGGGCGAGCAGGTAGGTCATGGGATACTGCCGGAATGGGAATGGAGAGGCATTATTAATCGAGATGCAATCTGGCCGAAGTCGGCGCAAGCACTTCCGACCCGGCGCGAAGAAATGACCGCGCGTCTGGCGGCGGATTGCCACTATGACATCGCCATCGTTGGTGGCGGCGCCACCGGCCTGGGCGTCGCACTCGACGCCGCGGCGCGCGGCTTCAAGGTGGTGCTGGTCGAGTCGCACGATTTTGCCAAGGGCACGTCGTCACGTGCTACCAAACTGGTCCATGGCGGCGTGCGCTATCTGGCCCAAGGCAATATTGGGCTGGTGCGCGAGGCCCTTCATGAACGCAGTACCCTGCTGCAGAATGCGCCGCACCTGGCGCAACCGCTGGCGTTTGTCGTGCCGGCCTACCGGTGGTGGGAACTGCCGTTCTACGGTAGCGGGCTGAAGTTGTACGACGTATTGGCGGGCAAAGCCGGCTTGGGGCGTACTGAAATACTCAGTGCTGCCGAAACCCTGGCCTTGTTGCCGGCCTCGAAGTCGCATCAACTGATGGGTGGCATCAAGTATTGGGATGGTCAGTTCAACGATGCCCGGCTGGCGCTGGCGCTGGCCCGCAGCGCGGCAGCGCAGGGGGCCTTGCTGGTCAACTATATGTCGGCCTCAGATCTGCTTTATGACGAAGCCAGAGTGGCCGGGCTGGTCTGTCACGATGCACTGACCGGGCAGTCCTACCACATCCGATCGCGTTGCGTGGTGAACGCCACAGGTGTCTGGGTCGATGAACTCAGACAAAAAGACGGAGTGGCCAACAGCGGTGTCGGCAGACGTCCGGTCAAGCCCATGGTGGCGCCCAGTCAAGGCGTTCACATCGTGGTGGATCGTGACTTTCTTGGCGGCGACAGCGCCCTGATGGTCCCGAAGACGAGCGACGGACGGGTTTTGTTTGCAGTGCCCTGGCTGGGCAAAGTCATATTAGGCACCACGGATACGCCGCGCCATGACCTCGCGCGCGAGCCGCTGGCCTTCAAGGAAGAGGTCGATTTCATTTTGAACGAGTCGGCTCGCTACTTGACGCGCCCACCGCAGCGCTCGGATGTCAGGAGCATCTGGGTCGGCCTGCGCCCACTGGTCAAGCCGCAGGACGATGAGGGCGACAACACCAAGGGCTTGAGTCGCGAGCACACCGTGCTGGTAAGCCGCAGCGGTCTGGTAACCGTGACCGGTGGCAAATGGACCACTTACCGCGCCATGGCCGAGGATGTGCTGGACACCTGCATGCAAAAGTCCCTGCTTGCCAGGAAGCCGGCTGGGGTGACTGTGCACTTGAAACTGCTTGGCGCTGGCGCATCTGGCGCACAGGCAGTGTCAATCTGCCAGCCGCCTGGCGCGCACTCCTACGGCGATGAGCAAGCCCTGTTGGCGGGGCTGCCCGGTGCAGACGCAGTGCTTTGCGCCGGTTTGACCGAAGCCATGGTTCGATTTGCCGCCAGATACGAATACGCCATCAAGGTGGAAGATGTGCTGGCCCGGCGCTCGCGACTGCTGTTCCTGGACGCCAGACTGGCGGCATCGCTGGCGCCAAGGGTTGCAGAAATACTGCGACAGGAAACCGGACTGGACCCTGAAGTCGCCGCTTTTTCCGCCTTGGCGCGGCAATATTTCACCCTGCCTGAATAATCCTCTTGACGGCCTGGCAGAAGTCGTGCACAATAGCCGGCTTCGCTTGAAAAAGTACGAAGTGTCTGCCCAGCGAGCGTGATGTGAGTGGTTTACATCGCAAACGACGGGCCCAAGACTGACCGGATTTATCCGGTGCAAGTTGGGAAGAATTGAAATGATCCAAGCTGAATCCAGATTAGAAGTTGCCGACAATACCGGCGCCAAGTCCGTCCTGTGCATCAAGGTGCTCGGTGGGTCCAAGCGCCGCTACGCCAGCGTCGGCGACGTTATCAAAGTAAGTATCAAGGAAGCTGCTCCGCGCGGTCGCGTCAAAAAAGGCGAGATTTACAGTGCAGTGGTGGTACGTACGGCCAAGGGTATTCGTCGCAGTGACGGCTCGCTGGTCAAATTCGATGGCAATGCGGCAGTGTTGCTGAACGCCAAATTGGAGCCAATCGGCACCCGTATCTTCGGCCCGGTGACGCGCGAACTGCGTACCGAGAAGTTCATGAAGATCGTGTCCCTGGCTCCTGAAGTTTTGTAAGGACACGCCATGAACAAGATTCGCAAAGGCGACCAAATCATCGTGCTCGCAGGGCGCGACAAGGGCAAGCGCGGCACCATTGCCTCGCGCAAGGACGACTCCCACGTGATCGTGGACGGCGTCAATATCGTCAAGAAACATACCAAACCCAATCCCATGAAGGGGACGGTTGGCGGCATTGTGGAAAAGGCGATGCCCATTCATCAGTCCAACGTGGCGATTTTCAACGCTGCCACGGGCAAGGCTGATCGTGTTGGCATCAAACTGCTGGCTGACGGTAAACGCGTTCGCGTCTACAAGTCCAGCGGTGAAGAAATCAAGGTGGCATGAACATGGCTCGTTTGCAACAACACTATCGCGAAAAAGTGGCGCCAGAGCTGATGGCCAAATTTGGCTATACCTCTCCCATGCAGGTTCCGCGTTTCACCAAAATCACCCTGAACATGGGTGTCAGTGAGGCCGTGGCCGACAAGAAGATCATGGACCACGCGGTCGCTGACCTGAGCAAGATTGCCGGTCAGAAGCCGGTTGTCACCATGTCCAAGAAGGCCATTGCGGGCTTCAAGATTCGTGAGAACCAGGCCATTGGCTGCATGGTTACATTGCGTGGCGTCCAGATGTTCGAGTTTCTGGATCGCTTCGTCACCGTGGCTTTGCCGCGTGTTCGCGATTTCCGGGGAATTTCCGGTCGGGCTTTTGATGGCCGCGGCAACTACAACATCGGCGTCAAAGAACAGATCATCTTCCCTGAAATTGAATACGACAAGGTTGACGCCTTGCGCGGCCTCAATATCAGCATCACCACAACGGCCAAGACCGATGAAGAGTGCAAAGCACTGCTCGCAGGCTTCCGTTTCCCCTTCAAGAACTGAGGTGACCTGTGGCTAAAATGGCTTTA
>JBAXFI010000095.1:0-9687 GCA_037139995.1 Comamonadaceae bacterium
CAAACGGGACGTGAATTACTAAGTTAGCGCTTATGGGATCGAGTCCGGGATGACAACTGGCCGTCATTGCGCCCTCACGCCGTCATTGCGCTGACTTCGCCCGTCAAGCCAGCTGACGCAGTTCGCGCAAGGCCACAGAGACCGGGGCCAGGTCGGCGCTCTGGGTACTGATGTCGCTCAACAGGCGACGCAGGCGCTCAATCTCCGGCGCCTGCTGGGCTCGCCAATCCGCCAGTGGCTCCTGTCTTGACAGCAGGCCGCGCGTGATCTGGCTGGCAATCGAATAGATGTCATCCCGCGCGCTGGCCCGGGCCTGGGTCTGCCACAGGGTTTCGGTGGGCAGGCGGTTGATCTGCGCCCGCCAGGCGGTCAGTCCAAGCTCGGCATCAATCGCGAAATAGGCACGCGCCGCCTGCTCCAGGCCGGTCTTCGCGTGCTGCGCCAGATCGACCAGATCGAGCGCCGGAAAGATGAAATCGAGTGCGCTCAGGTTTTCTGCCAACACCGCCTCGACGCCGGCCTCGACCAGTTTGGCGGTTGCCGCTTGCCAGCTGGCATGGGCTGATGACGGCAGCCAGCCCGCCAGTTGCTTGCGCAATTCGCGCGCTGCCGGCTGATAGGCCTGAATCAGGGTGGGCAAGTCGCTGCTTTGCCCGCGGGCACGCAGCATCCAGCGTGAGGCGCGCTGGGCAATGCTGGTGAGACGTGCCAGCAGATCGAGCTGCAGGCTGGCGTCAACCTGGTAGTCCAGCGCATCGATCTGATCCCACAAGGCTTCAAGGTCAAAAACCTCGCGCGCCAGCGTGAAGGCGCGAATCACGTCGGCCGCTGTGGCACCGGCCTCCGAGGCAATGAAGTTGACGAAGGTGGCGCCGGTGCGATTGACCACCGTGTTGGTCATGAAGGTGGCGATGATCTCGCGCCGCAGCGGATGGCTGGCAATGGCTGGCGCAAATTTCTGGCTCAGTGCTTTGGGGAAGTAGGCGGCCAGCACGCGCTTGAAATAGGGATCGTCGGGCAGGTTGCTGGTCAGAAGTTCATCAAACACGGACATTTTGGCGTAAGCCAGCAGGACCGAGTTTTCAGGCGCACTCAGACCTGTCTTGTGTGCCTTGCGCCGGGCGATTTCCTCGTCGGTCGGCAGGAATTCGATGGCCCGGTTCAGGTGCCCATAACGCTCCAACCACTGCAGCAGGCGTTGCTGGCCGTCAAGCAGGTACAGTGGGCGGTGCGCGGCAATATCAAGCGCCTGGGTCTGGTAGTAGTTGTCGGTCAGCACCAGCAAGCCGACCTCATCGGTCATGGAAGCCAGCAAGTCGTTGCGCTGCTTCAGGGTCAGGTCACCGGACTCGACGACGCTGCCGAGCAGGATCTTGATATTGACCTCATGATCAGAGCAATCGACCCCAGCAGAATTGTCGATTGCATCGGTATAGATCAGGCCACCCTTCTGCGCAAACTCGATGCGGCCGTTTTGCGTGCACCCCAGGTTGCCGCCTTCTGCCAGCACCTTGCAGCGCAATTCGTTACCGTTGACGCGAAACGCATCGCCCGCCTTGTCACCGACCTGGGCTTGACTCTCAAAAGCCGCCTTGACGTAGGTGCCGATGCCGCCGTTGTAGAGCAGGTCCACCGGCGCCAGCAGAATCGCCCGCAACAATTCGGCCGGCGTCAGCTCTTCGGTGTCTGTGCCAATGACGGCACGCGCCTCGGGGCTCAAGCGGATTGACTTGGCAGAGCGTGCGTAAATACCGCCGCCCTCTGAGAGCAAGCGCTTGTCGTAGTCGTCCCAACTGGAGCGCGGCAAGGAAAACAGACGCGCTCGTTCGGCATGGGATCGTGCCGCATCCGGTGCCGGGTCGATGAAGATGTGCCTGTGGTCAAACGCCAGCAGCAGTTGGATGTGCGGCGACAGCAGCATGCCGTTGCCGAACACATCACCCGACATATCGCCGATGCCGGCCACCGTGAAGGGCGTCGTCTGCGTGTTGATAGACAAGGATCTGAAGTGCCGCTTGACCGATTCCCAGGCGCCGCGCGCCGTGATGCCCATCTTCTTGTGGTCATAGCCGACCGAGCCACCCGAGGCAAACGCGTCGCCAAGCCAGAAGCCATAGTCGGCCGAGACGCTGTTGGCGATGTCGGAAAAACTGGCCGTCCCCTTGTCCGCCGCCACCACCAGATAGGTATCGTCCGCATCATGGCGCACCACCTTGGGCGGCGGTACGACGGCGCCCTTGACCAGGTTGTCAGTCAGATCAAGCAGGCCGCAAAGAAAAAGCTTGTAGCAGGCCACGCCTTCGGCCAGCGTGGCTTCACGATCGCTGGTCAACGGAGGATGCTTCAACACAAAGCCTCCTTTGGAACCCACCGGAACGATGACCGTATTCTTGACGTGCTGTGCCTTCACCAGACCCAGAATTTCGGTGCGGAAATCTTCGCGCCGGTCCGACCAGCGAAGGCCGCCGCGCGCCACCTTGCCGTTGCGCAGATGAATGCCTTCGACACGCGGTGAGTAGACCCAGATCTCGAACAGCGGCTTGGGCTCGGGCACACCCGGTAGCTGACGCGAGTCGAGTTTGAAACTCAGGTAGGGCTTGACCGCTCCACCCGCTGCTCTTTGCCAGAAATTGGTGCGCAAGGTGGCCAGCACGCTGGCAAAGAACTGGCGCAGGATGCGGTCCTCATCCAGACTTGCCACCTCGGCCAGGTTCGCCTCAATCTGCTGCCTCAGCAAGTGCTGCGTGGCTTCCCTGTCGCCGGTCGCGGCGGGATCAAAGCGGGCGTTGAACAATTCCACAATCGCTTGCGCGATCAGGGCGTTGCGGTTCAGGGCA
Organism: Comamonadaceae bacterium; assembly: GCA_037139995.1. Classification (GTDB taxonomy): domain Bacteria; phylum Pseudomonadota; class Gammaproteobacteria; order Burkholderiales; family Burkholderiaceae_C; genus Rhodoferax. The sequence goes on from JBAXFI010000095.1 coordinate 2,838, forward strand.
ACTTCGATGTAGTTTTGACTGAAGGCAAAACCAAGCTGCCGGAAGTAGCGCGTATAGGCGCGCAGCACGGCGATGGCACGGGCATCCAGCGCGCTGCCGAGCGCCAGTTTGTTCAGGTCATCGCTCTCGACTTCACCGCGCCAGGCCAGACAAAAAAGCTCTTCAAAACGCTGCTTCACACAGGCCAGATCGGTATCAAGGGGCAACTGCAGACCGAGATCGTGAATCCAGAGCAGCGCCTCGGCGCTACCGATGTGGTACGGGTGTTCATCGAGCACCAGCGCGCCCATGCGCTCAAGCACTGGCAGGGAGTCCGACAAAGCGACCTTGCTGGTGCTGTAAATCTTGAAACGCAGCTGACCCGGACTCGCATCCAGGGTGCGATAGAGCTTGACGGCCAGCGGCGTTGCGGGCGACAGGGCCGCCAGCATGTCCGTGTCTTCGGCAGCGACCGCCGCCGAAAAGTCCTCGCGATAGGCGATCGGGAAGGCACTGGCAAAGCGCCGTGCCAGCAGCAGCCCCTGGCCTTCGCCGTGCGAGCGCAACAGTTCGGCGCTGCAGTCGTCTTCCCAGCGCTGCGCCAGTTTGGCTACCCGCGCTTCAAGCGCCGCCAGGTTGACATTCTGGGGTGCGGTGGTTCTGGCGCGCACCAGGTAATGAATGCGCGCCTGCGGGCTGTCGGTCAAAGTCGGTGTGAACTCGATCGACTGCCCCTCCAGCGCGCTCATCAGTTCGTTGCCGACCCGAATGCGCAACTCGGTGTTGAAGCGCTCACGCGGCACGAACACCTGGGCCGAGGTAAACCGGCCAAACGGATCACGCCTGAGGAACACGCGGGTGCGCTGACGTTCCTGCAGGCGCAGGATGCCCATGGCGTGCTCGGTCAGGTTGGCGACATCGATCTGGAACAACTCGTCGCGCGGGTAGGCGTCCAGTATCGCCTGCAGCGATTTGGCTGCATGACTGTCGGGCACGACACCAGCGCTGTGCATGACCTGAGCGGCCAGCCGGCGAACGCGGGGAATCTGGCTGACGGGAGCCGAATAGGCAGTCGAGGTGTAGAGACCCAGAAAGCGTGTCTCGCCAACAAGGACCCCATCGGCGTCGAAACGCTTGACACCAATGTAGTCAAGCCAGGCCGGACGGTGCACGGTGGCGCGCGTCATGGCCTTGGTCACCAGCACCAGTTCATTGGACTCCAGCAGGGCCACAGCGCCGCTTGGCAAGGGCGTCTCCAGGGTCTGGGCGGGTCCGCGCAGAATGCCCAAACCTGAATCCGGGCAGGCTATCAGGCTGACACCGTCGGCGTCACGCCTGAAGTCGTAATCACGCGCACCCAGGAAAGTGAAATGACGGTCCTGCAGCCAGTGCAAAAACTCAATACCTTCCTGCCGACTGTCAGCTGGCAGCGGTGAATTCTTTGCCGCATCGCTGACGCTCTGGACGCGCTCCAGCATCGCAGACCAATCCTGCACGGAACTGCGCACATCGCCCAGCACCCGGGTCAACTCCTGTGCCAGCGCCTGGCGCTCTATCTCACTGACTATGCGGTCGCACTCGACCAGAATGAGCGACTCGATCGGGTTTTTTTGACCCAGGGCGAGCGCTGCAGCCACGCTGCTGGCGCTGACGACGCGGCCGGCAGCGTCGCGTACCACGCTCATCAGGGGATGCACAATCCAGTGCGCGGTTCGGCTGCTGCGGTTGACGGCCATGGTGACGGAGTCAACCAGGAAAGGCATGTCGTCATGCACGATCTGCAGCACCGTGTGCTCACTGACAAAGCCGTCTTCCGACAGCGTCGGGTTGTAGACCCGCAGCCGGGCGCTCTGCGCAGCGTGCGGCGCGTCAAGCAAGCGCCAATGTGCATTGGCGATGGCATACAAGGCGGCCGGGCCGCGCGCCGCCATTTCGTCGGGGTCGACATTTTCAAAATAGGCGGCTATGAAACTGCGCTGTCGCTGGGCTTCGGCGCCTGCATGTTCCTGCATGTAGGTCAGTAATTCGTCAACGTGGGAACTCATCATGATCCTTCCTGAAATTCTTGGAGTCTTATTGCAGAGGGCCTTTGAGCGCCTGCGGCAAGGGAAACTGCATCACGGCAATGCCCTCTTCGATCAGGGATTGGGTTTCTGCACGCGAGGCCTGGCCACGGATGCCGCGCTCCTTGCTCTCACCGTAATGAATCTTGCGTGCCTCCTCAGCAAAGCGCTCGCCAACGTCATCGGTGCTGGCCAGCACACGCCGTGCCATGGTCATCCAGGCGGCTTGCAGGGTCTGCTCGGCGCCTGCCACGGCGACCGTCGCTTGTTCTGGCGCGCCCTCATCAGAGGCAAAGCCGGCAAGATTCAAACGCGGCGCGCTGAGCTTCTTGGAAACGCTTGATGTGCCACAAACGGGGCACTCGATCAACAAGCGCTCGCGCTGACTCTGAAAATCTTCTTCTGAGGCAAACCAGCCCTCAAAGACGTGGTTCTGGCAACACGCAAGGTCGAGAACTTTCATGCTGACATTATCGGGCGATATCGGCCTCGACAACACCCTGCCAGGTCAATGCCCAGCTACCGGAAAGGACGTTTTGCAACCAGAGTGCCGCCGTCAAGGTCTTGCCATCCGTGACCTGACCATCGCGGCACCAGGCCAGCAGTTGCGCGGGACTGGCAGTGAAGACCTCAAGAAACTCGCCCGCATCGAGTTGGCGCTCGCCCGCAGTCAGGCCACGCGCGAACCAGATGTCAATAACCTCGGTGGAGTAGGAAATAACCGGGTGCAAGCGCCCGGCCAGCGCCCACTGCTCGGCACGGTAACCTGTCTCTTCCAGCAGTTCGCGCTGCGCGCACGACTGGCTGGCCTCGCCGGGATCGAGCTTGCCGGCGGGAAACTCGATCATCACCTGAGCCACCGGATAGCGAAATTGCCGCTCCAGCACCACTTGCATCTCGCCCTGGGCATCGCTCAACAAGGGAACAATCATGACGGCACCCGGATGGCGCACATACTCGCGCACAGCGCTGGTACGGTCAGGCAATCTGACGGTATCGCGAAAGGCGTGCAGAAAATCGCCCTGGAACAGTTCCTTGCTGGAGAGCTGGTGCTCGATCAGATGGCGATCATCCATCGACGGACCAAAATGACCGTGTCAGGTACCCAGCATCTGCACAACGGCGTTGGCGCACAAGGCCATCAGGCCACCGGGGACGAGTCCAAGAACCAGCACGAGTGCGCCATTGACTGAGAGAACGGCACGCACGTCCAGCGGTGCCGAGACATCACTGGCGGTGATCGGTTGATCAAAGTACATGACCTTGACGACCCGCAGGTAATAGAAGGCGCCAATCAGTGACATCATGACCGCAAAAATGGCAAGCCCGAGATCAAAGACCTGACCCGACGCAACCAAGGCCTGTAGCACCGAGAGCTTGGCGTAAAAACCGACCATCGGAGGTATGCCCGCAAGCGAGAAAAGGCAGATCGCCATCACGGCCGCGTAAAACGGACTGCGCTGGTTCAAACCCGCGAAGTCACTGATCTCTTCGCTCTCGAAACCATCACGCGAGAGCAGCAGAATGACGCCGAAGCTGGCCAGCGTCGTCAGCACATAGGTGACGACATAGAACATCGAAGAGCTGTAGGCATTGGCGGCAGCGTTGCTGTTGCCGTTGATGACGCCCGACATCAGTCCGAGCAGAACAAAGCCCATATGCGAAATGGTCGAAAACGCCAGCATGCGCTTGAGATTGGTCTGCGCAATGGCTGCCAGGTTCCCAATCAGCAAGGAGCCCACCGACAGCACCATGAGCATCTGTTGCCAGTCAATCGCCAGTGGCAGCATGCCTTCAACCAGCAGACGGATCATGATGGCAAAAGCCGCCAGCTTGGGCGCACCACCAATCATCAGCGTGATCGCTGTGGGCGCACCCTGATAGACATCGGGGATCCACATGTGAAAGGGAACCACACCCAGTTTGAAGGCCAGACCGGCCACCACAAAGACCAGACCAAACACCAGCACGCGGTGATCGACCTGCCGTGAAGCAATGGCCTTGAAGACGGCATTGATATCGAGCGACCCTGTGGCGCCGTACATCATGGACAGACCGTAGAGCAGGAAACCCGAGGCCAGTGCACCCAGCACAAAATACTTCATGGCAGCTTCAATCACCACCGCGTTGTCACGCCGCAGCGCCACCAGCGCATAGCTCGACAGCGTCAGCAACTCCAGCCCCAGGTAGATAACCAGGAAGTTGTTACCCGAGATCATGACGAACATGCCAAGCAGGGACAGCACGCTCAAGCTGAACAGTTCACCACCGCGCAGCATGCCGCGCGCTGCGGCGTAAGGGCGGCCATAAACCAGGGTGACCATCACGGCGATGGTGGAAAAACACTTGAGCCAGTTGCCCATCTGGTCGCTCACCACCATATTGCCAAAGCCATAAATGGTGGTGCCGGCGCTGGCATAAGCGGCCTGCAGCGCAGCGACCACGGCCAGCGTCAACAGGCTCAGCAAATAGGTTCCGGTGCGCTGCGCACTCTTGACGCCCAGGTCAACCAGCGCAATAGCGCAGGCCATGGTAAGCAGGATGATTTCCGGGTAAACCGAAATCCAACTGAGTTTGTCGATCATTTTCTGTTTCTCTGTTCAATTGGGTCAAGTCAGACTGATCAATTCAGCTTGGACAACGCCACGTGCTTGAGTAATTGCGTCACGGACGAATCCATGACATCGGTAAACGGCTTCGGATAGATGCCCATATACAGGACGGCCACCGCCAGCAGGCTCATCACGAGAAACTCGCGACTGGAAATATCCAGCAGTTCTTTCACATGCTTGTTGGCAATCGGTCCGAGGTAAACGCGCTTGAACATCCACAAGGTGTAGGCAGCGCCGAAAATCAGCGCACTGGCGGCCGCAAAGCCGAGCCAGAAGTTGCTCTTGACGGCACCCAGAATCACCATCCACTCGCCAACAAAACCGGCAGTGCCCGGCAAGCCGCAATTGGCCATGGCAAAGAACAGGGCAAAGGCGGTGAACTTTGGCATGGTGTTGACGACGCCGCCGTAAGCTGCGATTTCACGTGAATGCACGCGGTCATACAGAACACCGATCGAGAGGAACATGGCAGCCGAGACAAAGCCGTGCGCGATCATCTGCACGATGCCACCAGCAACACCCAGATCGTTGAAGATGAAGAATCCCAGTGTGACAAAACCCATGTGCGCCACCGAAGAGTAGGCGACCAGTTTCTTCATATCCTTCTGCACCATGGCCACCAGGCCGACATAGACCACGGCAATCAGCGACAGCGCAATCATCAGCCAAGCCCATTCACGGGCCGCGTCGGGCGCGATCGGTAGCGAGAAGCGCAGGAAACCGTAGGCGCCGAGTTTGAGCATGATGGCTGCCAGCACGGCCGAACCGCCCGTGGGCGCCTCCACGTGCACATCAGGCAACCAGGTGTGGACCGGCCACATTGGCACCTTCACGGCAAAGGCGGCGAAGAAAGCAAAGAACAGCAGTGTCTGCGTCGTGCCGCCGAGCGGCATTTTGTGCCACAGCGCCAGATCGAAACTGCCACCGGACTTGGTGTAGAGAAAGATCAGGGCAACCAGCATCAGCAACGAGCCCAGCAGCGTGTACAGGAAGAACTTGAAAGCCGCGTAAATCTTGTTCGGACCGCCCCAAATGCCAATGATCAGGTACATCGGGATCAGCGTGGCCTCAAAGAACACGTAGAACAGCATGCCGTCGAGTGCGCAGAAGACACCGATCATCAAGCCGCTGAGAATCAGGAAAGCGCCCATGTACTGGTTCACACGCTTGGTGATGACCTCCCATCCGGCAATCACGATCACCACATTGATGAAGGCGGTCAGCAGGACAAACCAGAGCGAAATTCCGTCAACGCCGAGGTGGTAGTTGACATTGAAGCGGGCAATCCACGGTGCTTTTTCAACAAACTGCATGGCAGCGGTGCCGAGTTTGAATCCGTCATACAGCGGCAGCGTCACCAGAAAACTGGCAATCGCACCAATCAAGGCGACCCAGCGCACGGAGCGCACCTGATCGTCACGACCCAATGCCAGCAGCACAACACCAAAAGCAATTGGTGTCCAAATAGCCAGGCTCAACAATCCCATTTTTCTTATTCCTAATCAGTTGGGTACAGAGGGCGTCATTTCAGCCATACAAAATACGTCATCAGCACAAAAACACCCAGGATCATGCCCAGCGCGTAGTGGTACAGATAACCCGTCTGTACCCGACGCACCGTGCCGGATACCCAATCAACCAGTTTCCACGAGCCGTTCACCAGAGTGCCATCAATCACGTACTCGTCGCCACCCTTCCACAATCCGGTACCGAGGGCTCTGGCGCCGCGTGCCAGCACGTTCTCATTGAACCAGTCAAGGTAGTATTTGTTCTCAAGCAGGGTGTAGATCGGCAGCACGGCCTTCTTGATCGCCGTCGGCAATGCTGGGTTGATCATGTACATGTAGTAGGAGGTCGCGACACCCGCCAGCGCCAGCCAGAACGGCAGCGTGGTCAATGCATGCCACGCCATTTGCACCGGGCCGTGGAAAGCCTTGGCCATTTCCTTCAGGGCTTCATGCTTTTCCGCAAAGAAAATGGAATCCTTGAAGAAGGCGCCATAGAGCATGGGCTCGATGGTCATGAAGCCGATCACCACCGAAGGAATGGCGAGCAGGACCAGCGGCACCGTGACCACCCAGGGCGACTCGTGTGGAAGCTGCGGTTCGTTGTGGTGCCCGTGACCGTGATGCGCGTCCGGGTTCTGGTCAAAGCGCTCCTTGCCGTGGAACACCAGGAAATACATGCGGAACGAAT
>JBAXFI010000096.1:0-9464 GCA_037139995.1 Comamonadaceae bacterium
CACAGCCGAGCAACACCATCCCGACGAGCGCTGGCGTCAACACCCGCCACTTCAAACTTCGCATCATCATTCCCCCTTTGCGCATCAATGAACGTCCATCCGCTGTCACCTGCACTGCCCTAGAGGCGCTGCTCTGTAACCCGGTCGAACAGCGAAATCCGGTCTGCGTCCAGCCCGAAACGGACTGCGTCATCAACACAAACCGTCAAAGCACCCGACACCACACTGGAAAGCAGCTGGCCGCCAAATTCGAGCCACACGACGTGGTGATTACCCATCGGTTCGATCAGGGAAACCGTCGCCTGAAATTGCCCGCCGGCATGAATTCGCAGGTTCTCCGGACGAATGCCCAGAACCACTTCCAGGGTGGTGGCTACCGGGGCGCGCCAGCCATACGGCGTCACATCGAGCGTGAGCCCCTGCGACTCAAACAGAATCGAGTCCGCTGTGGGCTTGAGTTGCCCATGCAGAAAGTTCATGGCCGGCGAACCCAGAAAGCCCGCTACAAACAGGTTCTCGGGCTTTTCATAAACCTCGGAGGGAACGCCGATCTGCTGAATTCTGCCGGCGTACATCACCACGATGCGCGTGGCCAGCGTCATGGCCTCGACCTGGTCATGGGTCACGTAGATCATGGTCGAACGCAAATTCTTGTGCAGCAGCTTGAGTTCACGTCGCAATTCGGCACGCAGCTTGGCGTCCAGATTGGACAAGGGCTCATCGAACAGGAAAACACCCGCCTCGCGCACCAAAGCCCGGCCGATCGCCACACGCTGACGCTGGCCGCCGGACAACTGCGCGGGCTTGCGCTTGAGCAGCGGCTCCAGGTGCAGCATTTGCGCAGCCCGCTGAACCCGGCGTTCAATTTCAGCCTTGGGCATGCCCTTGATACGCAGACCAAACGACATGTTGCGCTCGACGCTCATGGTCGGATAGAGGGCATAGGACTGGAAAACCATGCCGATATTGCGGTCGGTCGGATCGGCCCATGTCATGTCATGTCCGCCAATTTCGATGCGCCCGTCGGCCACATCGATCAGGCCGGCAATGCTGTGCAGCAAGGTGGACTTGCCGCAACCCGAAGGCCCGAGCAGCACCAGGAACTCGCTCTGCTGCACATCAAGATCGAGATCCTTGATGACTTCGTTTGCGCCGAAGCGAACACACAATTTGTGGATGCTGACACTGCTCATGGATTAGCCCTTTACCGCCCCGGCGGCGATACCACGCACAAACCAGCGCCCGGAAACAAAATAGATCGTTAGCGGCACCAGCGAAGTCAGTATCGTCGCTGCCATATTCACGTTGTAGAGTCGCGTTCCGGTCGTTGTGTTGATCACGTTGTTGAGTTGCACCGTCATCGGCAGGTTGTCGCGACCGGCAAACACCAGGCCCAGGATGTAGTCGTTCCATACACCGGTGACCTGCATGATGGCCGCAACGATGATGATGGGCGTCGACATCGGCAGCATCAGCTGCAGAAAAATCCTGAAAAATCCGCCGCCGTCAATTCGCGCCGCCTTGAACAACTCCTGCGGAATGGACAGGTAGTAATTGCGAAACAACAGCGTCATCACCGGCATGCTGAAGATGATGTGGACCAGCACGATCCCGGGCAGCGAACTGAACAGTCCGAGTGTGGCCAGAATGCGCACCAGCGGGTACATCATGACCTGCACTGGAATGAAGGCACCCATCATCAGGATGGCAAACAGCACATTGGCGCCACGCGGCTTCCAGAACGACAGGGCATAGCCATTGAGCGCCCCCAGAAGAATCGGCAGGACCGTACTCGGAATCACAATCAGGACCGAGTTCCAGAAGCCGCCCCGGATGCCGTCGCAAGCGACCCCGGTGCAGGCCGATGTCCATGCTGTGACCCATGGTTCCAGTGTGACCTGAATCGGGAACGCAAAAATATTGCCCATCCGGATCTCGTCCATCGACTTCACTGAAGTGACCAGCATGATGTAGAGCGGCAGCAAAAAGAACACCGCCGCCGTCAGCAGAAATGCGTAAACGCCCACGCGGGCCGGGCGCAGCCGGTACGGGCGGCGAAGCGGTGGCGTAACAGCCAGCGTGCCGCTTGTCATTTTTCAACCCGAGCCAGGGTGGACCGGTTGCGCACCAGCATGAAGGGCAGCACCAGCAGCAAGACCGTCAGCAACAACACAATGGAGCCAGCCGAAGCCAGTGCAATGTTGGCGCGGCCAAACAGGTGCTCCATGATGAACTTTGCCGGCACCTCGCTGGCAGTACCGGGCCCGCCCTGCGTCATGGACACAACGGAATCAAACACCTTGACCACTGCCGTGAACAGCAGGACAAAAACGGTGACGAGGGTCGGGCTCAGCATGGGCAGGACAATCGAGACATAAACGCGCCAGGTCGGAATACCGTCGATGCGCGCAGCTTTCCAGATCTCTTCGTCAATGCCACGCAAACCTGCCAGCAGCAGCGCCATCACCAAGCCAGAAGCTTGCCAGACCGTGGCGATCACGATGGTGTAGATCACCATGTCCTGATCGATGATCCAGTCGAAGGTGAAGTCCGGATAACCCATCTGCCGCACCGCCTGCTGGATGCCGTTGCCGGGGTTGAGCATCCACTGCCAGACCAGTCCGGTGGCAACAAACGACATGGCGTAGGGGTACAGAAACACGGTGCGCAGGGCGCCTTCTGCCATCACTTTCTGGTCGATGAAAACCGCCAGCAGAAAACCCAGCACCATGCACGCAGCGATGAACAGGACACCGTACAAAGCCAGGTTCTGCAGGGACAGCAACCAGCGGTCATTGTCAAACAAGCGCTGGTACTGGGCCCAACCAACATACTGGTCCGACGGAAAGGTCCGCGAGTTGGTAAACGATATGTTCAGGGACCACAAGACGGTGCCCAGATAGGCCACCAAAACCGTGCTGGCCAGGGGCAGCAGCGCGGCCCAGGACACCAACTTTCGAAACAGTTGTTTGGGCTTGAGGGTCATGACCGTGCGCAAAGCAGTTTCAATTCTTGAGGGCTGAAGCAATGTCCTTTTGTACTTTTTCCACCGGCACATTTTTGTTCCAGTACGCCGTCAGGATATCCGATAGCGAACCATTCTGGTCCGGGTTCAGATACACCTCGCCATTGCCCAGTTGGCGCGACTTGTCCTTCATGATGGCGAGTCCCTGCTGGGCACAGACGTCCATCTTCGACACATCGACATCGGTGCGAACCGGAATCGAGCCCTTCTTGTTGCTGAAATCGACCTGGGTGGTCGGTGCCAGCATCAGACCGGCCATCATCTTCTGCGCCTTGATGGCTTCGGCATTCGTGGTTTTGGGAAACACGAAAACGTCACCCTGAATGATGTACGGTGACTTCGGCCCAAAGCCGGCTATGCAGCCATAGTCCTTGCCCGGCAACTGCCTGGCCTGGGCAAATTCTCCCTTGGTCCAGTCGCCCATGATCTGCACACCCGCCTTGCCGGTGATCAGCAGCGCGGTTGCATCGTTCCAGTTGCGCCCGGGCGCAGCCTTGTCAACATAGGCCTGCAGGCGCTTGAAGGTCAGCAGCACGTTCTTGAACGCATCACCCTGGATCGCCTTGGCATCGCGGTCGCGCAGCACCTTGAGGTACAAATCCGCTCCGCCCACGTTCGCCAGAACGGCCGTGAAGACGATGCTTTCCTGCCAGGGCTGACCACCATGCGCCAGCGGTATCAAACCCGCCGCCTTGAGTTTGTCCAGCACGGCAAACAGCTCGTCCATGGTTCTGGGTTCTGCGGCAATGCCGGCTTTCTTGAACGCTGCCTTGGAGTACCAGAACCAGGTCGGCATGTGGATGTTGACCGGCGCCGCGTAGAAGTGGCCCTTGACCCGCACCACGTTGAGCACCGGCTCGGGCAGGAACTTGTCCCAGCCGTCGCGCAGCGCAACGTCGTCCACATTGTTGAGCATGCCCTGTTCAACCAGGTCCAGAAACTGCTTGGATGTATTGAACTGCGCGGCCGTCGGCGGGTTGCCGCCGACAATGCGGTTCACCGCCACCGAGCGCGCCTGTTCACCAATCGAGATCGCCGTATCGACCCAGACACCACCGGCCGCGTTGTAAGCATCGGAGAATGTCTTGACAGCTGCCGATTCGCCGCCGGAGGTCCACCAGTGGATCACTTCTGCCTTGGGACCGGCCGCATGGGCCAGCGCAGCGAAACCCGCGGAAAGCGCCAGCGTCAAGAGTTTGAGCTTCACAGTTCACCTTTCAGGAAGGACCGGTACCATTTCCCGCTGAGCTTGAGGCGGCGCTGCTGTGTATCGAAATCCACATGCGTCAGACCGAAGCGCCGGATGTAGCCTTCGGCCCACTCGAAGTTGTCGAGCAGACTCCACGCAAAATAGCCCTTGACCGGGATGCCCTTGGCAACAATCTCGCGCAGCGCCAGCAGGTGACGCTCCAGGTAGCGCCGCCGCTCGCCGTCGTCAATCTCTCCGTTGGGTGACACCACATCTTCGTAACTTGAGCCATTTTCGGTCAGATAAATCACTGCTGGCTGGTAGTCCCTGGCGACGCGGCTGAGCAGCGCGACCATGCCGTCCGGCGAGACCTCCCAGCCAAACGCCGTGCGCTCCACATTGGGAGAATCAACCACGCGCGTCGCCATCACGCCCTGGCCTGGTGCATCGGCAACGACCTCGGGGAAATAGTAGTTGACCCCCAAGAAATCGGTGGGCGTGGCGATGGCTTGCAGATCCCCCTGCTGCACCACAGGCGCCTTGTCACCCAGAAGGTTCCAGATGTCTGCCGGATAGCCACGGCCGTGCAGGGGATCAAGAAACCAGCGGTTGCGCAAACCATCGTGGCGCAGGGTTGCCGCCACGTCCTGAACGCTGTCCGAAGCCGGGTAAAGCGGGTGCAGGCTCAGCGCGGCGCCGACCTGTGCCGCAGGCACATTGCGCCGGATCACCGGTATCGCCAGCCCATGCGACACCATCACGTTATGGCAAACCTGCAACGCTGTCTGGAAGTTTTTAAATCCGGGCGCGTGAGCGCCTTCGTAGTTGCCGATGAAGGCGGTGCACCAGGGCTCGTTGTGTGTGATCCAGTGCTTGACGCGGTCGCCCAGATGACGGCTCACGACATCGGTGTACTCGACAAAAGCGGCGATGGTATCGCGATGGACCCAACCACCCTGATCCTGCAAAGCCTGCGGCAAATCCCAGTGATACAGCGTGACCCAGGGTTCCAACCCGCGCTCAAGCATGCCGTCAACCAGGCGCGCATAGAAATCCAGACCCTTCTGGTTGGGAACCCGGCCACGACCGCTGGGGAAAATGCGGGGCCACGCAATGGAAAACCGGTAGGCATTGGTGCCCAGACCGGCAGCTGCATCCAGATCCTGCGGCCAACGATGATAGTGATCACAGGCGAACGCCCCGCTGGAGCCGTCACGGATACGACCAGGCGTGGCACAAAAGCGATCCCAGATCGATTCGCCACGACCATCCTCCTGCACAGCGCCTTCGATCTGATAGGAAGAGGTGGAACACCCCCAGCGAAAGTCAGCGGCGAAGTCACTGCGTTTGAGAATCGGTAGATCGTTGGTTCTTGTGTTCGTCATGTTTCAATTGCTGCAATTACCGATCGTGTGGAAAGGTTTCCAATTGTAGGCACAAGGAATGCCAAGCCACATTCGTAGCTACCCTTAGTTCGAGTCCCTAAATCCTGGCGCGCGCACGGGCTTTTCGTGCAGTGGCTTTGGGCTGCTCTGCGGCCGTTGCCATGACAAGCGATGCGCGCCAGGTCACACTGACCGGAAATTTCCGCTGCACAAGCTGCGTCTCGCCATAGCATTGGTTGAGCAACCAGCGCAGGCCGTTGAGGGTAATCTGGCGCCAGGGAATGTGCACTGAAGTTAGCTGGGGTGCCGAGTATTCAGCGTTGTGGGTGTCGTCGTAGCCCAGCACCGAAATGGTTCCCGGTACTGAAATTCCGGCCTGCTGAAAGAAGGCCAGGGCCCCCACCGCCATTTCATCGTTGGCACAAAACAACGCGGTGAATTCATGGCCTGATGAGGCCAGCGAACGCGCCGAAGCCCATCCGCCAGCCGGTGAAAAGTCACTCTCCAACATCACCACCTGCGCCGGGTCAATACCTTCACGCTGCAGTTCGCGCATGAAACCATCGATGCGTGCCACGTTGTCGGGTGAGGAGCGCGGCCCTGCAATGACCGCAATCCTGCGATGCTGCATCTTCAGCAAAGCCTGCGCAGCCAGCATGCCGCCGCGCTCGTGATCGGCGGGAAAACACTGATCAGCATGCTTCTTGAAATAGTGGTTCAGCAGGACCAGTTTGCCCTGCTTGGGACCCAGCGCCTCGATGTCTTTTTGCAGTAGCGCATTGCTCATCACCACCAGCCCATCGCAACCGCGTTCGATAAGGAAATCGATCCCTTCGATCGCCTGCTGGCGCGTGTCGCCGTCGCCGCAACCGAAGGCCACCACCATGTGCCGACCGGTGGTACGCAGTTCGGTGTCGATGGCGCCAAGAATAGGTGTGTAAAACGTCCCCACCAGCATCGGTATGTAAACACCAATCATCTGCGAGGAACCGGACAGCAGGGTGCGAGCCGCATGCGAGGGCCGGAATTCGAGCTCGGCGATGGCCTCGCGCACCCTCTGTGCCGTGGCCGGAGCGACCGAGCCGTGGCCGCTGACCACGCGTGAGGCGGTCCCGACGCCGACGCCAGCGAGTCGCGCTACATCCTTGATCGTCGCCATGTCAACTCCTGTGGTGCACGCACTATAACGTGGCCGTCAACCAGCGGCGCAGTTGGCCTTGATATAGTCGGCATGGCTGGGCATGGCGGCCACGCAGCGCTGCGTGACCAACTCGATGTCGTGGATAAAAGCGCTAAGCTCCTCAGCCGGAATCAAACCTGCCAGCGCGTGCCAGCCTTGCGGGATGAAGCGCTGACCCAGCAAGATCTGAACCCAGCTCGATTCGGCAAATAGCTGGATGAAGAGTTCGCGCGAAATCCGGCCATTGCTGCGGAACAGCGCCAGGCGCTGAGCCAGAGAGTCAGGGATTTCCATCGTTCGGCAATAATTCCAGAACGGCGAATCGCTTCGCTCGGTGATGTGGTAGTGCGTGATGATGAAATCCCGAATCCCTTCGTATTCCAGCCGGGTTTCACGGTTGTAATGATCAATGTCCGCTTGGGCAAAACCAAGGCTCGGAAAATTGGAAAGAATTCGCATCACCGCCGTCTGGATGAGGTGGATGCTGGTCGATTCGAGTGGCTCCAGAAAGCCGCTCGACAAGCCGACAGCCACACAGTTCTTCTTCCAGAACGTCTTGCGTCGCCCGGTGGTGTATTTGATGAGCCGCGGCTCGGCCAAAGGCTTGCCGTCCAGGTTGTTCATCAACACCGAGGCGGCTTCGTCGTCGGAAATGTAGGGGCTGCTATAGACATGGCCGTTACCGATGCGGTTTTGCAGCGGAATGCGCCATTGCCAGCCGGCTCTGTGCGCCGTCGAGCGCGTCAGCGGAAGCAGCGGCTCGACCGATTCGCACGGCACGGCAAGCGCCCGGTCGCAGGGCAGCCAGTGGCGCCAGTCCTCGTAGCCAGATTCCAGGGCGCCCTCGATGAGCATGGCGCGAATGCCGGTGCAGTCGATAAAGAAATCACCTTCAATGCGCTCGCCGCCTTCCAAAACCAGCGCGTGGATGTGGCCCGACTGCGGGTGAAGATCGACCAAACCAATCTTGCCCTCAGTGCGCTTGACACCACGGGCCTCGGCGTACTTGCGCAGATAAGCGGCATACAACTTGGCATCGAAATGGTAGGCGCTGGGCAGGTCTGCCAGCGGCGAGCCCTGCATCTGCGGCTGCGAATTAAGATACTTGGCCGCACGCGGAGCACTGCAGTTCAATGAAAACGCGTCAAGATCGGCGACGCTGCCGGCCGCGCGCTGCCGCAGCCAATAATGGTGAAACGGTACGCCGGAGAGGGGGGAACCGACCGGACCAAAGCCGTGGGTGTAGCGGTCACCGATCCGCCCCCAGTTGACAAATTCGATGCCGAGCTTGAAGCTGCCCTGGCAGTGTTTCAGAAAGTCGTTCTCGTCGATGCCGAGCAACTCGTTATAGACACGAATATGCGGAATCGTCGCCTCGCCAACGCCGACGATGCCGATTTCGTCCGACTCGACGAGATGAATCCGACAGTTGTTCCCAAGAGTCCGCGAAAAAAGCGCTGCCGTCATCCAGCCCGCCGTGCCCCCACCGGCAATGACGACATCACGAACATATTGAACTGGCATGGAAGTCCTCACAAAAGTGCGTGGGTCAACGGGAGTCTGCCATCAAACGCCTGAAGCGAAAAAGCGGCGAACGAAGTCGCCGCTTTTTCTACGCCGAGAGTCAATCAGTTGAACTCTTGGTCTAGAACTTGTAGTTCACGCCAAACAGCATCTGCCGACCGAAGTGATTGACCCACTTCGTAACCAACTGCGAAGCATTCGGCGTTGGGTTGTTGCCACCGAGTCCGTTGATCGAGGACATCTGTTGCGTGGCGCTGTCGGTCACGTTGTTGACCTGCAACAACAGCGACAGACCCTTGAAGTAACCCTGCTCGAAGGCGTACCCCAGTTGCAGGTCAACCACGTTGTCCGAACTGATCTTGGTCGTCACGTCCTGAAACACCACGCTGCGATAGGTCGAGGTAAAGGGTGAACGATAACGCTCGCTGATCCGCGCCGAGAATCCGTTCTGTTCGTAGTACAGCGTCAGGTTGGTGGAACGACCCGACAGGCCTTCGGGAACAACCTCATTGCCATCCTTGTCAAAGAGGCTGCTCGTGGCAATCGTGGTGTTGACGATCACGCCGATGCCGTCGAGCGACTTGCTGAAAAGTGAACCGTCGAGCGAGACCGTCCCTTCAAAACCCCGAACCATCCCACCCAGGCCATTGGTCGGCGCCGTGAAGTATCCGAAGGGCGAAATAGGTTTCACACCGGAAGGATTCGGGAAGCCCGTAAAGTCACGCAGCACCTTTGCGTCATAGACCCAGGACTTCAGATCCTTGTAGTACTCTGCGACGGCAATATAGCTGCGCTTGCCAAAATACTTTTCCAGCGAGAAGTCATAGGCCGTGGCGCGCCAAGGCTCCAGCGAAGGGTTACCACCGCTGCCACCCGACCAGGTGGCGTAGTCGGGGCCGGGCGTGGTGTTCACGGCGGGGCCACTCGCGCCAGCGCGAATCTTGTTGATGTCCGGGCGAGCCATTTGACGACCGGCGCCCACACGCATCACTGTCTGATCTGGCAGGTCGAAACGCAGATTCATGCTTGGCAGCACATCGTTGTACGACGTGCCACCGGTAACGGCATACAGTTTGGCTGGATCGGGGTTGGCCGTGTCGCCCAGATACACCCAACCTTCGGAGGACTGATCGGTACGCACAAACTGCACACCCACGTTGC
>JBAXFI010000097.1:0-9236 GCA_037139995.1 Comamonadaceae bacterium
CTCAACACGGTGACCCAAAACGTCTACGAGGAAATGGCCAGCATCACGCTGCTGTCAATTCCGCTCTTCATCCTCAAGGGCGCGGCGATCGGCAGATCCCGTGCCGGCCAGGACCTGTACGCTGCCATGCATGTCTGGATGGGCCGGATTCCCGGTGGGCTTGGCATCGCCAACGTGTTCGCCTGCGCGCTGTTTGCGGCGATGGCCGGATCCAGCCCGGCGACCTGCTCGGCCATTGGTAGCGCCGGCATTCCGGAAATGCGCAAGCGCGGTTATTCGCCCGGATTTGCCGCTGGCATCATCGCCGCCGGAGGCACGCTGGGGATATTGCTACCCCCGTCGATCACCATGATTCTGTACGCAGTGGCGGCAGAGCAGTCGCTCGGGCGGCTGTTTCTTGCCGGCATCTTCCCAGGCGTTCTGCTGGTCGGACTGTTTGCGGTCTATGCGGCCCTGCGATACCGCAAGGAACATCGGCTGGCGCAAGCTGAATTCGAGCGCTCAGGCGCGGCTTCCGCGTTGCTGCTCGATGAGACCTTCACCAACCGGCAGAAGTTTGAAATGCTGCCGCGGGTCGTGCCCTTCGTGCTGCTGCTGATTGGCGTCATGGTGGCGCTTTACGGTGGTTTTGCCACGCCATCGGAGACCGCCGGCCTGGGTGCATTGCTGGCGCTGGCACTGATCGCGACGATCTACGGGGTCTGGCGACCCAAGGATGTAGCGCCCATTCTGACAGCGACACTGCGCGAATCGACCATGCTGATGATGATCATCGGTATGTCGCTGCTGTTCTCCTACGTGATGAGCTTCCTGCACATCAGTCAGTCCACCGCCGAGTGGGTGGTCGGCCTGCATCTGTCAAAGTGGGTCTTGTTGGCGGCCATTTTGCTAATGGTGATCGTGCTCGGGTTCTTCCTGCCGCCGGTCAGCATCATCCTGATGACGGCACCCATCATCCTGCCGCCGCTGAAGGCGGCCGGGTTTGACCTGATCTGGTTCGGCGTCCTGATGACCATCGTGATGGAGGCCGGACTGATTCATCCGCCAGTCGGACTCAACATTTTTGTCATCAAGAATATCGCACCGGATATTGCGCTGGGCGAAATTATCTGGGGCGTGCTGCCGTTTGTGCTCCTGATGTTTCTGGCGGTGCTGTTGATCTGCATTTTTCCGGGTATCGCCACCAGCCTCCCGGATCTGGTGATGGGTATGGCAACGGTCAGATGAATATCATGAAAACTCCATCTGTTTCACCCCCAGGCAATGTTAATCTTTATGAGGCCTTGCGCGCTGCCTTTCCGAGCACCCTGGACGCCATTGCGGTGGAGACCGAAGATGGCCTGTGTTACAGCTGGCATGACCTGGAGCGTGCCAGCGCCATGCTGGCCAATTTGCTGCAATCGTTGAACTTGCCGGCAGGTGCGCGGATTGCGGTACAGGTTGATAAATCGGTGGAGGCGATGCTGCTGTACCTGGCAACCTTGCGCGCCGGCTTTGTCTATCTGCCGCTCAACGTGGCCTACCAAAACACGGAGATTGAGTACTTTATCGGCAATGCGGAGCCCGCTGTCGTTGTGTGCACTGGCAAGAATTTCGGCTGGGTCAGCAAGATTGCTTTCAACGCTGGCACGCAATCCGTCTTCACGCTTAACAGCGACCGCACGGGGTCGCTGCTGGAACGCGCAGCGCATTGTTCAGACCAGCATAGGCCGGTGAAGCGCCAGGCCGATGATCTGGCTGCGATCATCTACACCAGCGGGACGACCGGACGCTCCAAGGGCGCCATGCTGACGCACGGCAACCTGCTCAGCAATGCACAGGTACTGAAGGAGTACTGGGGCTGGCGTAGCCAGGGGGAGGGCGTTGATGTATTGATTCATGCTTTGCCGATCTTTCATGTGCACGGATTGTTTGTGGCGATTCATGGTGCGCTTCTGAGTGGCAGCAAGATGCTCTGGCTGAGCAAGTTCGATCCCCAATGGGTGATCGACAGATTGCCACGTGCCACCGTCTTCATGGGCGTGCCTACGCTCTATGTCAGACTGTTGGCAGAACGCGGTCTGGACCAGGCTGCAACGTGCAACATGCGACTTTTCATCGCCGGTTCAGCACCCTTGCTGATCGAAACGTTCAGTCAATGGCAGCACAGGACCGGCCACACGATTCTGGAGCGCTATGGCATGAGCGAGACCGTCATGCTCACTTCCAATCCGTATTTTGGCGATCCTGCCTTGCGTCGTGGCGGCACTGTCGGTCTTCCCCTGCCTGGGGTGAGCCTGCGGGTGCGCGATGAGCAAGGTCAGGCGCTGCCCGTGGGTGAAATTGGCGGGATTGAGGTCAAGGGCGCCAACGTGTTCAAGGGCTACTGGCGCATGCCGGAGAAGACGGCGGAGGATTTCACGGCCGATGGCTATTTCCGGACCGGGGATGTAGGAAAAATAGACGAACAAGGCTACGTGAGTATTGTCGGGCGCAGCAAGGATCTCATCATCAGCGGTGGCTACAACGTCTATCCGGCCGAGATTGAGGGCTACATCAATGAAATGCCAGGCGTTGCAGAGAGTGCGGTGGTAGGTGTGGCAGATGCGGACTTTGGCGAGGTTGGCGTGGCCGTGGTGATTGCCAGGCCAGGGGTCGTGTTGAGCCCCAGTGCCATCATTGCCGGTCTGAAGTCCATGCTGGCCAACTTCAAGATACCCAAGCGTTGCTACGTGGTCGAGGAGCTACCACGCAACGCGATGGGCAAGGTGCAAAAAAATGTGCTGCGTGTGCAATACGGCAGCGACCCGGCGCCCTAGCGCCAATAGCGACTAGCGCAGTACCAGTACAGGCACGTGCGAGTGCGTCAGCACTTGCTGGGTCTCACTGCCCAGGAGCAATCTCTTGATGCCTCGTCGACCGTGTGAAGCCATGACGATCAGGTCGCATTTGTGCTTCTTCGCGGCAGCGATGACTGCGTCCGATATGAGGTCAGACTTGACCGTGAGAGCCTTGGTTTTGACGCCTTTGGCAAGTGCTGCCTTTTGGACTGCTTCGACGATCGCCTGCCCATCCTCGGCCCATTGCTTCTCGACTCTGCTGACTTCGGCAGCCTGCAGGGCCAGTCCGCCCTCAAAATAACTTTGCGGGTAACGCGGAATAACCTTTAATGCCACCAGTTCTGCACCGGTCAGTGCAGCCAGCGCGATGGCACTTGCCACCGCCTTCTTGGACAGCGGCGAGCCGTCGGTGGCGACAAGGATCTTCTGGTACATAACATTCTCCTGTTGAGTTGTGCTTTGCAGCTTACTCCGATCGCTGGCAAATTGCTTGATTTTGGTCAGTTAAACTGAAGGCATACCCGCGCACACTTGGATCCTATGTCAACTGCAAGTCCTGCAGCCACTCCGGTGGCACCCAAAATCAGCGACATTGCGCGAGCCACCTATCCGTTCGAGGCGGCTGCCCCAGATCCCACGGGGGAACTGTATTCGCTGCTGGACGATCCACAGGAATGGTCGGCCTTCAGTCGACCGGATGCGAGCCGTGCGCATTGTTGGGAGTCCAACCTGCTGATCGAGGGTATGCATTGTGCGGCCTGTGCGCTCACCGTGGAGGCGGCGTTGCTGAGTGTGCCGGGCGTGCTGCAGGCCAATGTGAGCGCAGGCAGTCATCGGGCCAGGATTGTTTGGTCAGCGGACTCCATTCAACCTTCTGCCTGGATGCGAGCCGTGCAGCGCGCCGGCTACCGCGCCGTGCCGGCCAACGACGCCTTTGCCCGTGAGCAGCGACGAGACGAGGGCCGCAAGGCGCTGTGGCGTCTGGCCGTGGCCGGCCTGTGCATGATGCAGGTGATGATGTATGCCTATCCGGCCTACGTCGCCGCGCCAGGAGATTTGACCACCGAAATGGAGCAGTTGCTGCGTTGGGCGTCCTGGGTCTTGACGCTGCCGGTGATCCTGTTTTCCTGCGGTCCCTTTTTCCGTAATGCCATGGCCGATGTGCTGCGACGTCGCGTCAGCATGGATTTGCCGGTGGCGTTGGGGATGCTGATCACCTTTGTCGTCAGCACCGCGGGCACCTTTGATCCACAGGGACACCTTGGCCGCGAAGTCTATTTTGATTCACTGACCATGTTTGTCTTCTTCCTGCTCTCGGGGCGTTGGCTCGAACTGCGACTGCGTGATCGAACCGCCGGGGCACTCGAGGCGCTGATGAATCGGCTGCCTGACAGTGTGCTGCGCCAGAGCGCCGATGGCAGTTACGAACGCGTACCGGTGCGCCGCCTGCAAGTAGCAGACCTGATTCGCATCCTGCCCGGAGAGACCTTTCCTGCGGATGGTTTGGTGTTGCAGGGCCAGACCATGGTCGACGAGGCCTTGTTGACGGGTGAATCACGGCCTGTTGCACGCGGCATCGGCAGTAGCGTGATTGCCGGCAGTCACAACCTCTCCAGCGCGGTTCAGGTTGAAGTGACGCAGACGGCCGCGCAGACTCGTTTTGCGCAGATTGTCGCCCTGATGCAGACGGCTTCCACCAGCAAACCGGCGCTGGCGCGACTGGCCGACCGGATCGCCAAGCCCTTCCTGATTGCGGTCCTGCTGGCCGCCGCCTCGGCCTGCGCATTCTGGTGGGGACGCGATCCGGGGCATGCTTTGATGGTCGCTGTCGCGGTGCTGGTGGTCACCTGTCCCTGTGCCTTGTCGCTGGCAACACCTGCGGCCATGCTGGCGGCGGCCGGTGCCCTGGCGCACCGGGGTGTGCTGGTGCGCAGGCTCGAAGCCTTCGAGGCATTGGCGGCCATAGACACGGTGCTGTTTGACAAGACCGGTACCTTGACTCGCGATGCCATGGTGCTGGCCTCCACACGGGTGCGTGAGGGTATTGCCCAGGCGAAGGTGTTGGCCATGGCCGCGGCGCTGTCGCAGTACTCACTGCATCCCGTGTCCAGGGCCTTGCTGGCGGCGGCGCAGCAGGGTTCAGCAGTCGGCTGGACGGCGCGAGCGGTGCAGGAAGTTGCTGGCGCTGGCGTTCGGGGGTGGGTCTTGAATAGCCAGGGCGTGCCGGACGAGATCGATATTCGCTTGGGCTCAGCGGAGTTTTGTGGCATGGGGGCGGCTCCATCCGACTTTTTACAGGCCCATCTGAGTGACGAACAAGGATGGCTGGCAACGTTTGAACTTCACGAGGACCTGCGCCCGGACGCCAGGCAGGCTGTTGCCGCGCTGCAGCGCGATGGAATCAGGGTTTGTTTGTTATCAGGCGATGGAGCACAGGCGGCAGGACGCGTCGCGGCCCAGGTTGGCATCGCCGAGTTTCAGGGGCTTTGCTCGCCCTTGGACAAACTCGAGTTCCTGCGGCTCGCCCAGCGGCGGGGCCAGCGGGTTGCAGTGGTGGGGGATGGACTCAACGACGGGCCGGTACTGGCCGGCGCCCATGTTTCATTCGCCTTTGGGCGTGCCGCGCCCTTGGCGCAGGCGCAAGCCGATTTCGTCGTGCTGGGGGAGCAGATCGGAGTTATCGTGACCAGTTTTCAAGTGGCTCGCCGAACCCTTCGTGTCGTGCGCCAGAATCTCTGGTGGGCCGCCGCTTACAACGCGGTTTGCGTGCCCCTGGCGGTCGTCGGTTGGCTGCCTGCGTGGTTGGCGGGCCTGGGCATGGCACTGAGTTCTTTGGTGGTGGTGCTCAATGCACTGCGCCTGGCGACAATTGCCGCATGAAACAAGGACCAACGTGGATATTCTCTATTTGCTGATTCCCCTGTCCGTTGTTTTAGTCTTTTTTATACTCGCCGGGCTCTGGTGGGCCATCCACCGGGGTCAGTTCGACGACATAGAGGCAGAGGGTGAGCGAATTCTTAAGGATTCATGAAAAAACCTTCAGGTTTTGACGTGAATCACTCTCAATCGCCGTTTGTCGTGCGAAACTTTGCCCGATCCAACTAAGAAGAGGTGTAAATGATATTTCCCAATTCGCTAGCAACAAGCTACAACGACAAGGTCGTCAGGCAGTTTGCCATCATGACCGTGGTCTGGGGCGTGGTAGGTATGCTGGTCGGCGTCATCATCGCTGCCCAGTTGACCTGGCCCGAACTCAACTTCGGCATTCCATGGCTCACCTATGGCCGGCTACGCCCCCTGCACACCAACGCGGTGATCTTTGCGTTTGGTGGGTGCGGCTTGTTTGCCACGTCTTACTACGTCGCCCAGCGCACCTGCCATGTTCGTCTGTTCAGCGACAAGCTTGCAGCATTTACCTTCTGGGGTTGGCAACTTGTCATCCTGTCGGCCGCGATCTCGCTGCCGCTCGGCTTTACGCAAGGCAAGGAATACGCAGAGCTGGAGTGGCCGATTGACATACTGATCACTCTCGTCTGGGTGTCTTATGCCGTCGTCTTCTTTGGCACCATCGGTACCCGTAAAGTTCGTCACATCTATGTGGCGAACTGGTTTTTCGGCGCCATGATTATTGCCGTGGCCTTGCTGCACCTGGTCAACAGCGCAGCGATTCCGGCCGGCTTCCTGAAATCCTACTCCGTCTATGCGGGCGTGCAGGATGCCATGATTCAATGGTGGTACGGTCACAACGCGGTTGGCTTCTTCCTGACGGCGGGCTTTCTTGGGATGATGTACTACTTTGTTCCCAAGCAGGCTGAGCGTCCCGTCTACTCGTATCGGCTTTCTATCGTCCACTTCTGGGCGCTGATCTTTACCTACATGTGGGCCGGCCCGCACCATCTGCATTACACCGCACTGCCGGACTGGACGCAGTCTGTGGGAATGGTGTTTTCGCTGATTTTGTTGGCGCCAAGCTGGGGCGGCATGATCAACGGCGTCATGACTCTGTCGGGTGCCTGGCACAAACTTCGGGATGACCCCATTTTGCGATTCCTGATCGTCTCGCTGTCTTTTTACGGCATGTCCACCTTTGAAGGTCCGATGATGTCGATCAAGACTGTGAATGCCTTGTCGCATTACACCGACTGGACGGTGGGTCACGTGCACTCAGGCGCCCTGGGCTGGGTGGGTCTGGTCACCATGGGTTGCATGTACTACCTGATTCCGCGCCTGTTTGGGCAGAAGCAGATGTACAGCATGAAGGCCGTTGAGGTGCATTTCTGGACCGCAACGATCGGTATCGTGATTTACATCGCTGCCATGTGGATTGCCGGTGTGATGCAGGGTTTGATGTGGCGTGCTGTGAACGCCGACGGTACGTTGACCTATACCTTTGTGGAGTCGGTCAAGGCGACGTTCCCGTTCTATGTGCTGCGTCTCTGTGGCGGTCTTCTGTACCTCGTCGGTATGTTGATCATGCTCTGGAACGTACTCAAGACAGCGACCACCGGCCGCTCCGTCACCGTGACCATTCCGGCCGCTGCTGCCCACGCCTGAAAAGGAAAAATACCATGGCAAATAACAATACAAGCGGCGGACTGTCGCACGAAAAGATTGAAACCAGCAACTTCCTGATGATCGTGCTGATTCTGGTGGTGCTGCTGTTTGGTGGCTTGGTGGAAATTGTTCCACTGTTCTTCCAGAAGTCCACGACCGAACCCGTCAAGGGTCTGCAACCCTACACGGCCTTGCAGCTGGCGGGACGCGACATCTATACGCGCGAAGGTTGCTACAACTGTCACTCACAGATGATTCGCCCGTTCCGTGCGGAAACATTGCGCTATGGGCACTATTCAGTGGCGGGTGAATTTGTCTATGACCATCCGTTTCAGTGGGGCAGCAAGCGCACCGGCCCGGACCTGCAACGCGTCGGCGGCAAGTACAGCGACCAGTGGCATCGTGATCACATGAACAATCCGCGTGACGTGGTGCCCGAGTCCAATATGCCGGCTTATCCCTGGCTGCTCAAGGACGACGTGGATGCAGCCTCGATGCCGGCTCACATGAAGGCTTTGCGTACGGCGGGCGTGCCCTACAGCGACGATCAGATTGCGAAATCTGTGGCAGAGCTCAGAGGCAAGAAGGAAATTGAGGCGGTTATTGCCTACCTTCAGGTGTTGGGAACCTTGGTGAAGTAAAAGGGGTTTACCTTTATGGAATTTGATATCAACTCCCTGCGTTCACTGGCCACAGTAGTTAGCTTCGTCGTGTTTGTCGGCATTCTTGTCTGGACTTTTTCCAGCCGCAAGTCCGCCGATTTTGAACAGGCAGCCAAACTCCCGTTCGAGCAAGACTGACCCAGCGCAATCTAAGGAAATAATATGAGCGACTTTACAAGTAACTTTTGGTCGGTGTACGTTGCCGGCATCACCTTGGTGAGTATTTTGGCTTGTCTGCTGTTGTTGTGGGCCTCTGGCAAAGCCAGGGCCATGACGGCGAGCGACAACACCACCGGTCACGTCTGGGATGGCGACCTGCGTGAGATGAACAACCCCTTGCCACGCTGGTGGGCCTGGTTGTTTGTGATCACCATCGTTTTTTCGCTGGTTTACCTTGCGATGTACCCAGGTCTCGGCGCCTACAACGGCAAACTGGGATGGACTTCGACTGGGCAGCACCAGTCGGAAGTAGATAAAGGTAACGCAGAGACAGCACCTCTGTACGCCAAATTTTCTGCGATGAAGCCAGAAGACGTGGCGAAGGACGCCAAGGCCGTGGCCATAGGTGAGCGTTTGTTCATGAACAACTGCGCCCAGTGCCATGGTTCTGATGCGCGTGGCAACAAGGGGATTCCTAACCTGACCGACAATTTCTGGCTAGGTGGTGGTACACCCGAGAACATCAAGAACAACATCGTCAAGGGTCGTGTCGGCATGATGCCTCCGATGGCAGCGGCCGTAGGTACGGCTGATGATGTGAAGAACGTCGCCCAGTATGTGTTGAGCCTGTCCGGCAGTCCGCACGATTCTGTGCGCGCTGCTCTTGGTAAAGAAAAATTTGTGGTTTGCGCAGCTTGCCACGGTCCGGATGGCAAGGGGTTGCAGGCGATCGGCTCCGGTAACCTGACCAATCAGAGCGTCTGGCTGCACGGTAGCGGCGAAGCGAATATCATTGCCATGATCAACAATGGGAAGACAAACCAGATGCCGGCTCAGGGCGACAAATTTACCGAGGCGCAAATTCATGTGCTGGCCTCCTACGTTTGGGGACTTTCCAACAAGGGTGGAGTTACAGTCCAGTAGTCTGCGCCGGCCAGTCTTTGCTGATCGCAGGAAACATCACTTTTGAACAGCAAGGACACCGGTTCCCGCAAGATCATCCCCATCCATGCCGAAGACGCTGATGGGGAGCTGATATCGC
>JBAXFI010000098.1:0-9220 GCA_037139995.1 Comamonadaceae bacterium
TTGTCACCCTTGCGACCAGGGTGATGCATGACGTGGATCAATGAAACGGCAATCTCTAGTCCGCCTTGATCTGGGCTCGTTGCACGATGTCTTTCCAGATCTTCTGCTCGCGACCGATGAAGGCAGCAAAATCAGCAGATGGACCGCCGCCACCGACCGCGTTGTCGTTGGCAAAGCGTTCCGTGACCGCGCTCGATTTGAGGGCCTTGAGCGACTCCTCCTGAATGCGTTTGACGACGTCTGGCGGTGTTCCGGCCGGCGCCAGGATGCCGTACCACTGCGAGGTCTCAAAATCCTTGAACCCCATTTCGGCCACCGTCGGCACATCGGGCAGGTGCGAGATGCGCTGCTGCGTGCCGACCGCGATGGCGCGCAGCTTGCCGCTCTTGATGTGAGCCGAGAGCGCTGGCAAACCGGCTGAAGAGGCTTGCGTGCGTCCGGCCAGCAGGTCGGTCAGCTGCGGTCCGGTGCCACGATAGGGGATGTGGGTGATGTACATGCCGGTGACCAGCTTCAGGTATTCCATGGCCAGGTGGCCGGCGCTGGCGTTGCCGGCAGAGCCGTAATTGAGTTGGCCCGGGTTCTTCTTCACATAGGCCACAAACTCCTTGAAATTCCTGGCCGGCACATCCGTGTGCACCACAAAGACATTGGGCACCTTGGCCAGCAGCGTCACCGGAATGAAGTCCTTGTTGACGTCGTAAGGCTGGTTGGCCAGCATGTAGGGGTTGACCGCCAGCGTGCCGACATGACCCAGAATCAAGGTGTGACCGTCCGGCGCGGCCTTGGCCACGTCTATCATGGCAACGACGCCGGCGCCCCCCGGTTTGTTTTCGACAAAGACGTTGTGACCGAGCTGCTTGGTCAGTTCAGCGGCGACCGAGCGCGCCACGATTTCCGAAGTGCCGCCGGGGGCAAAAGGCACGACAAAGCGGATCGGTTTGGACGGCCAGGCGGTCTGCGCGTGCAGTGGGGAGACAGTCGAGCCCAGAGCGGCGGCACCGGCGGCCAGCAGCAACTGGCGGCGATCAAGTGAAGTCAGGGAATTCATATTGTCATCTCCGGAAAAGGTACCTATTGTCATGCCGGACTTGATCCGGCATCCATGGATTGCGGGTCACGCCCGCAATGACGATTGCTGCATCCATCAAGGGTACTGCATCAGAACTGGTAGCGACGCAAACCACCGTCAACCGCAATCACGGTGCCGGTGATGTAACTGGCCAGGGGCGAGGCCAGAAAACACACCAAGTGGGCGAGCTCTTCGGGCTCGCCGTAACGACCCACCGGAATCTCATTATCGGACTGCCACTGCCGGTACTCCGGCGTGTAGTTGCGCAGAATCTGCTCCGACAGTATTCGCCCAGGCGGCACGCAGTTGACCGTAACCCCGTGCTTGCCCACCATGCGGCTCAAGCCCTTGGCCCAGCTGTGGATGCCGGCCTTGGCACAAAAAGCACCATTCACGTGCTCTGGCTCGCTCTTGCCTGTGATATTGATGATGCGGCCCCACTTGCGCCCCATCATCTGGTCCAGCAGGGCATCGGCCACCTGGCGTGGTCGGTGAAAGTTCAGCGTCATGGCCTCCTGCCAGCGTTCTTCGCTGACGTGAAGGTCGGTAAAGCTGCGCGAGCCACCGGCGTTGTTGACAAGAATATCGACGTGGCCCAGACCGGCCATGGCCGCTGCCGTGAGACGCTGCGCTGCGTCTTCGGCGTACAGGTCGGACTCAATGATCACAGGTCGTTGACCGCCGGCCGCCTCGATCTGCTCCGCCACCTCCGCCAGCAGATTCACGCGCCGTGCCGAAATGGCCACATGCACCCCTTCGGCTGCCAGCGCCACCGCAATGCTGCGCCCGATGCCGGTACTGGCGCCGGTGACCAGTGCGGTCTTGTCTTTGAGTTGTAAGTCCATGTTTTGTCCTTGGGGATTGTCGAAATTCGCTACATCGGGTTTCATGCCCGTGTGGGCCGTGGGTGACGCATTGGATGGCTCCGCGAATGTCACCCGGCCTAGGGCCTCCTTCTTTATTTCGCTGCGCCACCCAACGCATCGCCCACGGCAACCGGCGTCGGTAGTCTGCGCAGTCCAAATACCCGCACCGCACACAAGATCTGGCTGATGGGGCGCTCAACGCAGCGACATAAAGGAGGAGCCCGCAGGGCGGGGGACAGTCGCGGAGTTGAGTGCCCCGTCGGCCGGATCCACACCGCATATTCAGCGGAATTCCGTTCGGCATCACTTGGAAAATCTTCATTAATCCGATCCAAGCTTCAACCGGTCCGGCTGGCGCCGCTCTATCGACCACTTGAGCAGAGCGGCACCACGAAAGATGCCGTGCGCAAACTTACCGTAGGGCAGCGTCAAAAACAATGCCATCACCACACCCAGATGCAATGCCAGCAGCAGTGGCATGGCAAGCGTGCCGCGCGCCAGCCACAGGGCCAGACCGCTGGCGCTGCTGAAGAACAGCAACGCGATGAAGCCCCGGTCCATGGGCTTTTGTGCGGCGTCGCCGTGCTGCGGGTGCCGGCGCAGATTCAGAGCGAACAGGCCTGTGCTGCCAATCAGAAGACTGACACCACCAAGCACACCCAGCAGTTTGGGCAGACTGGGCAGCTCATAGGGTGCGTCCCAGCCCATCAAGTAGTGGTACAGCGTGGCCACAGCGGTGGCGGCAAAGCAAAGAACAAATCCGTAAGCCGTCAGGTGATGAAAGCGCCGGCGCCACAGCGTCCAGCCATCGTCATCGTTGTTGCAACCCTCGCCGTGGCCACCATCGAGGTACTTCAGGCTCAGGGCGTTGAGGCTGGCTTCCTGCATTGCGGCGCCTGACATGGTCTTGACGCTCGGGTCCGACGGCGACGCCGGCGTGATCGCACGCCAGAAGCGGCGCAAGCCAAGAACTAGCGACAGCACCGCAAAAAGAAACACCGGCGCAAACAGCGAGACCAGCAGACCGTGGGGCAGGATCGCGTAAAAACCCGATGCAGCAGTAGCCTGCCCGCTTGAGCCGCTGCCGCCCAGCACCAGCATCATGAAAAGCGCCAGTGCCGCCGCCAGCGCCAGTGAGAGCGTCAGGCCGTTGCGCTGGTAGAGCGAGCCCAGCGGCGCCGGCCAGGCGTAATCAGCGTAAGTCTGGAGCCGGACTTTGGCCATCGCTTGCGGCACATTGACGGCGAACTCGTGCGGCGGTGCGTACTGGCAGGCGTGCAGACAGGCGCCACAGTTGTGGCACAAATTGGCGAGATAGTGAACATCGGCCTTGCCAAATTCAAGTCGTCGCGTCATCGCCGGGAAGACAGCGCAAAAGCCCTCGCAGTAACGACAGGCGTTGCAGATCTGCATTTGCCGCGCTACTTCGGCCTCGCTCGCGCCGAGGCTGGCTCCATCGGCCAGCGCACGGGCTTCGCGGCTCAGGGTCTCAAGCGTTTGCATGCTGCGCTCCCTGTCCAAGCGCCGATTGCGCCGCCTGGCTGCCGGCAATGCGGCCAAACGCCGTGCCTATCGACATGCCGACACCGGCCGTGTAGCCCTTGCCCAGCACATTGCCAGCCATCATCTCGCCAGCCACAAACAGGTTCTCACTGGGCTTGCCGTCGAAGTGGACGGCGCTGCTGGCGTCGGTCTTCAGACCCAGGTAGGTGAAGGTGACGCCGGGTTTCAGCGCGTAGGCGAAGAAGGGTGCCGTATCGATGGTGCGTGCCCAGTGCGTCTTGGCTGGGGACAAACCGGCGGTGCAGCAATCATCCAGCACGGTGTGATCGAAGCTGCCGCTCTGGCAGGCAGCGTTGTATTCGTTCAGTGTGCGCATGAAGCAATCCACATCGAGCCCGAGTTCTTGTGCGAGTTCCTCCAGGCTGTCGGCGCGAACACCCGGAAAGACCGGCGGCATGAAGCGCCCTGCCGCCTTCGCGTCGATGATGGAATAGGCCAGTTGACCGGGCTGCTGCGCCACCAGGCGGCCCCAGATGGCGTAGCGCTTGGGCCAGAAGTCTTCGCCCTCGTCATAAAAGCGCTGGCCGCCGCGATTCACCACCACGCCCAGCGAAACGCAGTCAATGCGGGTGCAGATGCCGCCATCGTACAGCGGTGCCCTGGCATCGATCGCCACCATATGGGCCTGCGTTGCATCGCCAATCGCATCGGCTCCGGCTTGCAGCAACTCCTTGAGCAGCACGCCGCGGTTGAAACGCGTGCCGCGGATCAGGAAGTTGTCGGCCGGCCATTCGCCGCGCTCGTTCTGACCCCAGGCCTCGCGCAGCCATTCCCGGTTCGACTCGAAGCCGCCGGCTGCCACGACGCAGGCCTTGGCGCTGATGCGCTCAGCGCCAACCCAGGCCGCGACAAAGCGACCCTGTTCGATCTCGATGCGTTCCACCGCAGCGTCATAACGGATCGCAACCCCCAGTTTCTCGGCGCTACGGTAATAAGCGTTCACCAGCGCCTTGCCACCTCCCATGAAGAATGCGTTGGTGCGAGAAAGGTGCAGCGTACCTGACAGTGAGGGCTGAAAATGCACGCCGTGCCGGTGCATCCAGTCACGGCAGGTGCTCGATGCGCGAATGGTCAGGCGTGCCATCGCTTCGTTGGTCTGGCCGCCGGTGACCTTGAGCAGATCCTGCCAGTATTCTTGTTCCGGGTAGGCGTCGGTGAGCACATCCTGGGGTGCGTCGTGCATGCAGCGCAGATTGCGCGTGTGCGCCGAATTGCCGCCCCGCCAATCCCGTGGCGCCGCCTCCAGCAGCAGCACACTGGCGCCGGCCTCGCGCGCCATCAACGCTGCGCACAGCGCTGCGTTGCCACCACCAATCACCAAAACATCTGGATTCACATCAACCTTGTCGCTTTTGTCGTCTTGCCGAACTGTAGACTATCGGTCAGCACGCAGGCCAAGGATAATCTCACACCTATGAACAAGCAGGGAAAAGGGCACAAGGTCGTCGTCGGTTTGAGTGGGGGTGTTGACTCCGCGGTGACGGCCTGGCTGCTCAAGGAGCAGGGTTATGAAGTTGTTGGCATCTTCATGAAGAATTGGGAAGGTGACGACGACTCAGAGTACTGCTCGTCGAACATCGACTTTGTTGACGCTGCAGCGGTGGCCGATGTCATTGGGATCGAGATCGAACACGTCAACTTTGCCGCCGAATACCGGGACCGTGTCTTTGCCGAGTTCCTGCGTGAGTACCAGGCCGGGCGCACGCCCAATCCGGACATCCTTTGCAACGCCGAAATCAAGTTCAAGGCCTTTCTGGACCACGCGCTGCGCCTGGGTGCGCACCGCATCGCCACCGGGCACTACGCCCGCGTGCGCCAGAACCCGCAGACGCAAAAGTACGAGTTGCTCAAGGGACTCGATCCGTCCAAGGACCAGAGCTACTTTCTGCACCGGCTGAATCAGGATCAGTTGTCCAAGACGCTGTTCCCGATCGGCGAATTGCACAAGACCGAGGTGCGGCGTCTTGCCGCCGAAATTGGCCTGCCCAATGCCAGGAAGAAGGACTCAACCGGCATCTGCTTCATTGGCGAGAGGCCGTTCCGCGATTTCCTGAATCGCTATATCGCCATGCAAGCAGGCCCGATCAAGGACGACAAGGGACGCACCATTGGCGAGCACGTCGGTTTGAGTTTCTACACCCTGGGCCAGCGTCAGGGACTGGGTATCGGCGGCATCAAGGCCAAAGGGGCGCAGCGAGGTGGTGGCGAGCACGCTCCCTGGTTTGTCGCGCGCAAGGATCTGGAGAAGAACACCTTGTGGGTGGTGCAGGGGCACGAGCATGCCTGGCTGCAGTCCACTACGCTGCAGGCCGACGACGCGAGTTGGGTGGCGGGGGTAGCGCCGGCGCCGGGTCCCCTGAGCGCCAAGACACGCTACCGGCAGGCCGACGCAGCCTGCACGCTGAGCGTGGATAGCGAAGCAACTTTCAGTCTGAGCTTTGGGCAGCCGCAATGGGCGGTCACGCCGGGTCAATCAGCCGTGCTGTATCAAGGTGAAGTGTGTCTGGGCGGCGGCGTGATTGCTTCCTCACAGATCGGCTTGGCGACAAGTCCACTCAAGTAAAATGCACCGCGAAGCGACGACCGTCGCGTTCTATCCCCACTCTGAGAGGTGATCACAATGCGTTGCATGCGCTGGATTCTTGCCGGGCTGTTGCTGCTGCCAGCGCTGGCTCTGGCGGCAACGGCGGCGGCCAGTCCCTTTCGTATCGGTGTCGCGCCGCATTCGAGTGCGCGCGTCATCATTGAGATGTACCAGCCCTTGCGCCTGCACCTGGAGCAGGTCCTGCAGCGCCCCGTGGAAATTGTCACGGCACCGGACTTCACCGAATTTGCGCGGCGCGCCATGGCGCAGGACTACGACATTGCCATCACCACCGGCCACCAGGCGCGTCTGCTGCAGACCGACGCCCGTTACCTGACGTTGCTGACCTACCAGGCCGATTTCAAGGCCGTCGCGCTGGTCGCAGCCAAGAGTCGCTACCGTGAGCCCAAGGACCTGGCCGGCAGCACCGTGATCGGCCTCTCGGCCTCATCACTGGTAACGCTGTGGGGCCAGCACTGGCTGCTGCGCAACGCCGTGGCCAACGCCACGCTGCAGTATGTCAGCGCCTCCGACAGTGTCGGCCAGTTGCTGCTCAAGGGCGAGGGCAGCGCGGGCTTCATGTCGCTGGCCAACTTCCAGAACCTGCCCCCGCCTGTGCGCGAACAGTTGCGGGTGGTGGCCGAAAGTCTGCCCATGGCGGGTCGCGTCTATGTTCTCAATGCGCGCCATGCCAAGCAACACGCAGGCATCCTGGCAGCCCTTTGGGCGTTTGCCGAAACACCACAAGCCAAACAGTATTTTGCCAAGCACCAGTTGGGTGGCTATCGCGCCCTGGAAGCACGCGAGTTGATCGAGCTCGACCCCTATGCCAATGAAGTTCGTCTGGTGTTGAAACAGGCCAAGTAATGCACTTCACTCCCTGGCGCACGGTGCGCGGCCGACTGGTGCTGGCAGCGCTGCTGGTGGAGCTGGTCATGCTGGCAATTCTGGTGGGCAACAGTCTGCGCCTGCTGCACGAGGCGATGGGGGAACAGGCACGCGAGCAGGCCGAGCAGATCGCACCGGTACTCTCGGCAGCGCTGGTGGCCCCACTGGCGCAGTATGACTATGCAACGGTACAGGCGATTCTGAACGAAAGTCACGCGATTCGTGGCATCGATTACCTCGCGGTGATCGACACCGCTGGCGCCATCGTCGCAACCAGTGGCTGGCCCAGTGGTAAGCCGTTGCCGCCTGTTGATGCTCGGTTTTCCCTGGACGACGACGACAATCCGCCACGCTATGACCTGGCACTGCCCATCAAACTGGCGGGCCAATCGCTGGGTACGCTGCAGTTTGGCCTGGATTTGAAGCGCATCGTGATCGCGCGCAAGAATCTGTTGACCCAGGGCGTCCTGATTGCGATCAGCGAATTGTTGCTGTCGGCGGGCCTCTTGACCCTGCTGGGTCTGCTGATCACCCGCCAACTCTCGCTGCTGACCGCAGCCAGCCTGAACGTCGCGCAGGGACAGTTGACGCCGGCCCCGGTCCCCGAGGGGCTGGACGACGTCGGTCGCCTGGGTGCAGCTTTCAATGTCATGTCGCGCGCCATTGCCGAGCGCGTAGAACAGCTGACCCGCGCCAACGAAGAAACAGCTCGCATTGCCGCTTCCTTGCAGGACCGCACGGAGCAACTCAACGCCATCTTTGATTTGAGTCCGGATGGTTTTGTCTCCTTTGACGCCCAGAGGCACGTCAAGTACGCCAATCCTGCCTTTTCCCGCATGACAGGGCTGGAGTCGGCAGAGATCATCGGACTTGATGAAGCCATTTTTTCCGCGCGATTGGCCAAGGGCTGCCTGGATCCAAATGCTTTCCCGAACCTTGCCGAACTCAAGAGCGAGCTTGGCGCCAGCAACCCGCCTGGCCGTGGCGAGTCGTCCCTGCCAGCGATGAAACGTCAGCGCCAGTTGATCGAACTGGCAGGACCCGGCAATCATGTGCTGGAACTCGGCCTGCGCCTGTCGGCGGCTCAGACAGTCTCGCAAATCCTCTATTTCCGTGAAGTCACCTACGAAACCGAAGTCGATCGGATGAAGAGCGAGTTCTTGTCGCACGCCGCGCACGAACTTCGCACGCCAATGGCCAGCATCTACGGCTACGCCGAGATCATGATGGCACAAAGCTTCAGCGAGGAGGAACAGAGCGAGTTTCTGGGCATTATCCACCGGCAGTGCGGACTGATGATCGCGATCATCAACGAGTTGCTGGATCTGGCTCGCATTGACGATAGGCGCGGCAAGGATTTCAAGTTCTCCAGCCTCGATGCCTGCCAGTTGGTACGTGAGGTGATCGCCGATTTCGGTGTGCCTGCGGCTCAGCAGGCCCTTGTGCTGGACACCCCTGCGCAAGCCTGCTGGGTGCGCGCGGACGCCAGCAAACTGATGCAGGCGGTGCGCAATATTCTCTCCAACGCTTACAAGTACTCCCCTGAGGGTGGCGCGGTCGCGATCAGCGTGATCAACGCTGGCCCGGGCTCCCAGACGCCAGTCGGCATCCGCGTCACAGACCATGGTCTGGGCATGACAAGCGAGCAGACAGCGCGGGTCTGTGAACGCTTTTACCGGGCTGACACCTCAGGCAATATCGCAGGCACGGGCCTGGGCATGAGCATCGTCAAGGAAATCATGGAGCTGCACGGCGGTCAGGTCGAGATCCAGAGCCGACTCGGCGCTGGCACGTCGGTTACCTTGTGGTTGACGCCAGCCAGCGCTTCGCTCTAGAAATTACATCCCTAGAACGGTATATCGTCATCCATGTCGTCAAAGCCGCTCGACGGCTTGGCCGCTGCCGGTGCAGCCGGACGTTGCGCTGCAGCCGGACGGGACGCCGGCGCCGGGCGCGAATAGCCGCCGCCTTCATCGTCCCCTGAGGGCTCACCCATGCCCTCACGGCTGCCCAACATCTGCATTTCATTGGCGATGATATCGGTAGCAAATTTTTCCACGCCATCCTTGTCGGTGTACTTGCGCGTCTTGATACGACCTTCGACGTAGACCGAGCGACCTTTCTTCAGATACTGACCGACAATTTCTGCCAGCTTGCCGAAGAAGGTGACACGATGCCATTCGGTCTCTTCAACCATCTCGCCGGTCTTGCTCTTGTACTTGCTGCTGGTGGCAATGGTGACGTTGG
>JBAXFI010000099.1:0-9080 GCA_037139995.1 Comamonadaceae bacterium
GCGTTGGTGCCGTGAGCCAGGTCCCGACAGAAAAAGAGGGCGACCTGTCGCTGCTGGGCCACGCTGACACGGCGCTTTATAGTGCAAAAGATTCCGGTCGAAACCGCTCCGTTCTCTTTAAATCCTGAAGGCGCCGCAGCGCCAGTGACGGCCTCAATAAGTCTCCAGGTGCAAGCGCCCTTCCCGCTTGAGCGCTGCACCCACACTGTCCCATGACAGCCCGGCCTGCTCGGCCACGTCGCGCAGGGCCAGCAGCACGCCCTGTTCCATGCTCTTGAGACCGCAAACGTAGAAGTAAGCGTTCGGGTCCGCCAGCAGCAGCGCCAGATCGGCGGCACGTTCGCGCATCAGGTCCTGCACGTAGCGCTTGGGCTGGCCCGGCGTGCGCGAGAAGGCAAAGCTGATGTCGATGAAATCTTTGGGCAGCTTTTGCAGCGGCCAGAAGTCGGGCAAATCCCAGTGAATATATTGTAGCTACAAACGTAGTATATTCAGCCTATGGAATTCGAGTGGGATCTGGACAAGGCGCTAACAAATCGACAAAAACATCTCGTCAGTTTTGAGGACGCCGCTCGAATCTTCCTGGATCCCAATCGCATTGAGACCTTTGATGGCAGAGAGTCCTACGGTGAAGACCGATGGAAGACCATAGGTCTTGTTGAGCCCGCCGTGCTGGCGGTTGTTTACACAATTCGTGGAGATGAGGGTGACACCATCCGCTTGATTTCCGCGAGAAAGGCAGACGCCAATGAGCGCAAACAATACCGTGAAATTCAAGCTTGATCCAATCAATCCGCCGCGAGTCAGTGCTGAACAGCGTAGACGCTTGCAAGCGGTTGCCGCCATTCCAGACGCAGCTATCGACTACAGCGATATACCACGCCAAACTGATCCGGTGAAGTGGACACGGCCAGGTTTGTTGGTTTCAAGTGAAAACAAGCAGCAAATAACGCTTCGAGTGGACGCTGATGTGCTCAGTTTCTTTAAAGGCACCGGAAAACGCTACCAGAGTCGCATCAATGCTGCCTTACGCGAGTACGTTAACGCGCATCGAAAAGCGGTCTGATCAGTAGGTCTCCAGGTGCAGCCGCCCTTCCCGCTTGAGCGCTGCACCCACACTGTCCCATGACAGCCCGGCCTGCTCGGCCACGTCGCGCAGGGCCAGCAGCACGCCCTGTTCCATGCTCTTGAGACCGCAAACGTAGAAGTAAGCGTTCGGGTCCGCCAGCAGCAGCGCCAGATCGGCGGCACGTTCGCGCATCAGGTCCTGCACGTAGCGCTTGGGCTGGCCCGGCGTGCGCGAGAAGGCAAAGCTGATGTCGATGAAATCTTTGGGCAGCTTTTGCAGCGGCCCGAAGTAGGGCAATTCTTCCTGGCTGCGCGCACCAAAAAACAGCATCAATTTGCCACCGTCGTATTTCCCCGATTGGCGCAGCCGCCGCCGCCATTCCGTGATGCCACGCATCGGGGCACTGCCGGTGCCGGTGCAGATCATGACGATGTGCGAGCGCGGATGGTTCGGGATCAGGAAGCTTGCGCCAAAGGGTCCGACGACCTGCACCTTGTCACCCGGACTCAAATCACACACGTAGTTGGAGCCGACGCCGCGCACCGGTTTGCCCTGCTGGTCTGTCAGCACACGCTTGACCGTCAGCGCCAGGTTGTTGTAGCCGGGTCGTTCACCATTGCGCGGACTGGCGATCGAGTACTGGCGCGCGTGGTGCGGGCGCCCCTGGGCGTCCAGACCCGGCGGGATGATGCCGATCGACTGGCCCTCCAGAAACGGAAACGACATGACACCGAAGTCCAGCACGACGTGGTGCGTGTCATAGTCCTGCCCGACCTTGGTCACGCGAACATTGCCGGCCACCGTGGCGGTGACGAACTTCTCTGCGGCCTTCGGGCCATACAGGTTGGTGTAGGCGTGCGCGGCCGACCAGGGCGGCACCGTGGCGCCGTATTGGGCAGCACCGAATTCCTCAGCAACACCGGGCTCAGCCACCATCGCGGGTGCAGCCGACTCATCCGGCGTTGATACGGCAGCAGCACTGAGCCCCTGCTGCGCCAACTGCTCGCTGTTCAGCTCAGCCGGCAGTTCATCCCAAGCCAGTTGCGCGTCCACGCTATAGGCCTGCACGCGCACGACGGTGCGCCAGTTGTCAATGGAGCCGGTCGGACAGGGCGAGATGCAGGCCATGCACAGATTGCACTTGGTCGCATCGACCACATAGTTGCGTGAGTCGTGCGTGATCGCCGCCACCGGACAGATGGCCTCGCAGGTATTGCAGCGAATGCAAACCTCGGGGTCAATCAGATGCTGGCGCAGGGAAAGGTTGTCCGACATGGCTGCGGCCATCAATTGAAACGCACGTACTCGAAGTCGGCCGGCTGGCGGTTGATGCCGACAATCGGCGGCGCAATCCAGTTGGCGAACTGACCGGGTGCGGTGACGCGGCCCATCAGGCTGGCGACAAAAGCCTTGTCGGTCGCGCTCGGCAGCCACTGGTCCACATTGGCTTGCCACTCGGCGTCGGACAGCACGCGGCCATCGGGCGACACCTTGGCATTGGCCAGCGCGCCAATGCTGCGATGAAAGGCCTTGTGCGGCACGTTCAGACGCACCGGAATGCCCGCCTTCTCGATGACGCGGTTCCAGCGTTGCACGCCGCCGATGGAGTCCTTGATGTAGTCGTCGCGCAGCACTTCATTGAGCGCGTTGAGCATGGGTACTTCGCGCTCGACCAACTGACCGCCCTGCACCGCCAGCACCTTGTACGTGCTGCCCTTGAGCACATGGTCGTCGGTACGCTTGCCTTCTTCATAGCGGCCTTTGAGTCCTGTGCTGTAGAAGGTGGCGGCGTTGCTCGACTCGTCAGAGCCAAACAGGTCGATGGTCACGCTGAAGTGGAAATTGAGGTAGCGCTGCAGGGTCGGCAGATCAATCACGCCGGCGGCACGCAGCTTGGTCACGTCGTCGGTCTTGAGATCGTTCATGGCCTGGCAGGTGCGCGCTATGACGCGGCTGACGCCAGACTCGCCGACGAACATGTGGTGCGCCTCTTCGGTCAGCATGAACTTGGTGGTGCGCGCCAGCGGGTCAAAGCTGCTTTCGGCCAGGGCGCAGAGCTGGAACTTGCCGTCGCGGTCGGTGAAGTAGGTGAACATGAAGAAACTCAGCCAGTCTGGCGTTTCTTCATTGAAGGCCTGCAGGATGCGCGGGTTGTCCTGCTGACCGCTGCGGCGTTCCAGCAGGGCTTCGCCCTCCTCGCGGCCATCGCGACCAAAGAACTTGTGCAGCAGGTAGACCATGGCCCACAGGTGCCGGCCTTCCTCGACGTTGACCTGAAACAGGTTGCGCAGGTCGTACTGACTCGGCGCCGTCAAGCCCAGATGACGCTGCTGCTCGACCGATGCCGGCTCGGTATCGCCTTGCGTCACGATGATGCGGCGCAGGTTGGCGCGGTACTCGCCGGGAACGTCCTGCCAGGCGTCTTGACCCATGTGGTCCCCGAAGTGAATCTTGCGTCCAGCCTCTGCCGGGTTCAGGAAGATGCCCCAGCGGTAGTCGGGCATCTTGACATGGCCGAACTGCGCCCAGCCCTGCGGATCCACACTGACCGCGGTGCGCAGATAGACGTCAAAATTCTGTGAGTCGTCCGGCCCCATGTCACCCCACCAGCGCAGGTAATTGGGCTGCCACTGCTCCAGCGCGCGCTGCAGTGTGCGGTCTTCGCTCAAGTTGACGTTGTTGGGGATTTTTTCGCTGTAATTGATGGTGGTCATGGTTATCTCCTGGGTAGTGTTCAAGTACTGAATGCGGTTTCGTCATTGCGGGCTTGACCCGCAATCCATGTCGCGCGAGCCACTGGATGCCGGATCGAGCCCGGCATGACAAACCGGGGGATGAGTCGTCACAAAAATAATCAAACGCGGTTCCAGTCAAAAGCGACTTTTTCGCCCTTGCCGTAGACTTTGAGTGCACCCTTTTCACCGACCGCATTGGGCCGCTGAAAGATCCAGTTCTGCCAGGCCGTGAGCCGACCGAAGATGCGGGTGAACATGTTTTCCTGGCTGTTGAAGCGCAGATTCGCTTCCATGCCGGTCAGTGCATCGGGCGACATGCTGACACGCTCCTCGATCGCGATCCGCACTTCGTCGGCCCAGTCGATGTCGTCCGGGCTGGATGTGACCAGGCCGAGTTTCAGCGCTGCTTCGCCGTCCAGGGCCTTGCCAAGCTCCGCGCGAACGGCATCAAGCGGCGCCTGCTCGTCATAGAAACGCCGCTGCAAGCGGCTTTGGCCGGTGACCATGGGGTACAGGCCAAAATTCGCCTCGGTCAGCGCGATGCGCGGCGCCATCGCCGCTTCGTCGGGCAGTACAAACTGGTAACTGCGGTCGCAGGCCAGCGCCAGTTCCAGCAGCGTGCCGGCAAAGCAGGAGCCGGGCTCGATCAGGGCAAACAGGCTGCGCGATGAGACATCAAGACGACTGAACGTGCGGCGCAGCAGACCGATGGTCTCGCGCACCAGCCAGTGGCCCTGATGCGCCAGCAGCGTCGCATCCATGGCCAGCACATCGGCCGCCGCACCCTCGGTCTTGATCAGCCAGACGCCAATGTCGAGTTCGTTGGTGCGCATGCAAAGGATGGCGTCTTCGAGTTCGCGTGCCATGGCCAGCGGATACCAGCTGTCACCGGCCGCCTCAATGGCGGCCAGGTCAGCGGGCTGCGGACCCGTCGGCGCATTGACGGTGAAAGTGGCGACGCGCCGGGCACGGTCGATCTCCACCGTCACGTGGGTGTAGCGCAGCGCGTCGGCCTCCAGCACGCGTTGCAGCGGATTGAGCAGCACGCCTTTGGCCTGCGTCGGGCGGTCGCTGCCCTCGGCGAGTTCGAGCGCGCGCTGGCGCACCTTCTGGGCAAACACCGCTGGCTTGGCAATGGCATCCACCAGACGCCAGGCCACGGCCTTTTCACCACGAACGCCCTCGACGTTGGTACAGAACAGGTCGGCCAGATCGTGGCGCACGTGGCGCTTGTCGGTCACCCGGGTCAGTCCACCGGTGCCTGGGAGCACACCCAGCAAAGGCACCTCGGGCAGGCTGACGGCGCTGGAACGGTCGTCAACCAGAATGATTTCGTCGCAGGCCAGCGCCAGCTCGTAGCCACCGCCAGCGCAGGCGCCATTGACGGCCGCCAGAAACTTCAGACCGCTGTAGCGCGAGGAATCTTCCAGACCGTTGCGGGTTTCGTTGGTGAACTTGCAGAAATTCACTTTCCAGGAGTGACTGCTAACACCCAGCATGAAGATGTTGGCACCGGAGCAGAAAACTTTCTCCCTGGCGCTGGTCACAACCACCGTACGCACTTCAGGATGCTCGAAACGAATCCGGCTGATGGCGTCGTTCAGCTCAATATCCACACCCAGGTCGTAGCTGTTGAGTTTGAGCTTGTAGCCCGGGCGCAGGCCGGCGTTTTCGTCGAAGTCGGCCTTCAGCGTGGCCACCGGGCCATCAAACTCCAGTTTCCAGTGCCGGTACTGGGAAGGGCTGGTCTGGTACTCAACTCGGTTGTCAATGCTCACGGGCGATTCTCCATTCGTTACACGCATAAAAGTGCATCAATTAGGGTCGACACACGCAACATAATGCAAACTATAGCAAGAATATCGATTTCGTGCAGTGAGCCCAAAAAGCTCAGGCCGGCAGTTGTAAAAGGCGTCTGACCTGCTCGCGCAGAATCAGGAAGGTCGCAGCCAAGGGCTGCGCACTGGTATCAATGCGAAGCTGCGCCTTGGCGTAGAAGGCGGCACGTCCCGCCAGAATACCCTTCAAATCCGCCATGGCTTCCTGGCTGGCGGCCATCGGGCGCAAGTCACCCTGCGCCATGACGCGCTTCATATGGTCCTCAGGATCGGCCTGCAGCCAGACAGTGGAGCAGTGCGACAGCAACTGGTTGAAGGTGCCGGCATCCGACACCAGGCCACCGGGCACGGCGATCACCGCCTCCGGGTAGATCTGGATCGTTTCCTCCAGTGCGCGGCGCTCGTAACGCCGGTAGGCGTTGATGCCATACAGGGCCTGAATCTCCGAGACACTGCAGCCGGCAAACTTTTCAATTTCGCGACTCAACTCGACAAAGGGAAAATCAAGGTCCTCGGCCAGCATCTGACCCAGCGTCGACTTGCCCGCGCCGCGCAGGCCGACCAGCGCTATGCAGGTGCTTTTTCCGGATTGCGCACCGCCAGTGCCAAGCATTTCACCAATCATCACCCGCACCCGCTGCAGCGTGGCCTCGTCACGCTGGCCCAGCAGTTCGCGAATCAGCAGCCACTCGGGCGATGAACTGGTGACGTCGCTCACCAGTTCACCGAGCGAGCATTGCAAGGCACCCGCCACCTGCAGCAGCACCAGAATCGACGCGTTGCCAACGCCGTACTCCAGATTGGCCAGGTGCCGCTCGGAAACGTCCGCCGCCAGCGCCAGCGCCTTGCGCGTCATGCCGCGGCGCGAGCGCAGGGCGCGCACCCGCTCTCCCAACGCTGCCAGAAAGGGATTCTTCTCTTGCAAGGCCGCCTCAGGCTGACCTGTCGTTAACCCTGATAAAGGCGCTATCGTGCTTGACATGAAGGAATGGAGTCTTTATTGTTCGACCCTGCACAATAATTCATATTTGCCGATTGTGCAACCGATGGCAAAAATAGACTCAGAATTCGTTGAAATTGACTGGCGCCAGCGCCCGGTGCGCATTGAGCATGTCTGGCTCTCGCCCGAGCGCGTCGGCGCGCCCCTGATCGTCTTCCTGCACGAAGGGCTCGGATCACTGGCCATGTGGAAGGATTTCCCGCAGCAACTGTGCGACGCCGCCGGCTTGCGCGGTCTGGTCTATTCTCGCCCCGGTTACGGTCGCTCGACGCCACGTGCCACGGACGAGATCTGGAACAACGATTTCATGCACCGCCAGGCTCTGGAGGTGCTGCCGGCTCTGCTCAAGGCGCTGGCCATCGACACCGAAGCCCAGCCACCCTGGCTCTATGGCCACAGCGACGGCGGCTCGATGGCACTGCTCTACGCGGCGCATTTCCCTGACGCCATAGCCGGTGCCGTGGTCGCCGCGCCGCACATTCTGGTCGAAGACATTTCGGTCAGCAGCATCGAATTGGCGCGCCAGGCTTATCTGGAGACCGATCTGCGCGATCGATTGGCCAAGTACCACGACGACCCCGACTCGCCCTTTTGGGGCTGGAACCGGATCTGGCTAGCTCCCGTGTTTCGCGCCTGGTCGATCGAGGCCGAGATCGCCAGCATCCGTTGCCCCCTGCTGGCATTGCAGGGACGAGATGACGAATACGGCACGCTGCGCCAGGTTCATGGCATTGCCCAACGC
This sequence comes from Comamonadaceae bacterium, assembly GCA_037139995.1. GTDB lineage: Bacteria > Pseudomonadota > Gammaproteobacteria > Burkholderiales > Burkholderiaceae_C > Rhodoferax. The sequence goes on from JBAXFI010000099.1 coordinate 7,385, forward strand.
CTGCCCCACACCGAGTTGTTGGAGTTGGCCAACTGCGCACACTCACCACACCGCGATCAGCCTGAAAAAGTGATCAAAGCCGTGACACAATTCATTCACAACCACAACCGAGGAGACCTCTCATGAAAGCACATCGCATTACCCTGCTTGCCGCCTGCGCCATGGCCGCATCTTTGAGCATGGCCCAGACGCCTGCAAAAATCAAAGTCGGCCTGATGCTGCCCTACACCGGCACCTATGCCGCACTCGGCATCGCCATCGAAAACGGCTTTCGGCTGCAGATAGCAGAACAGGGTGGCAAGCTCGCTGGCCGCGAGATCGAGTTCGTCAAGGTCGACGATGAGTCCGATCCGTCCAAGGCCACCGACAACGTCAACAAACTGGTCAAGCGCGACAACGTCGACGTGCTGGTAGGCAGCGTGCACTCTGGCGTTGCCATGGCCATGGCCAAGGTCGCAAAGGACACCGGCACCCTGCTGATCGTTCCGAACGCCGGTGCCGATATCGTGACCGGCGCCATGTGCGCACCGAACATTTTCCGCAGTTCCTTCAGCAACTGGCAGCCGGCCTACGCCATGGGCGAAGTGGCGGCCAAGAAAGGCGCCAAGAAGGCCGTAACCATCACCCACAAATACGCTGCCGGCGATGAATCGGTGAAGGGTTTCCGTGAAGCGTTCGAGAAGGGTGGCGGCCAGGTCGTCAAGGATTTGAGCCTGCCTTTCCCCGGCGTCGAGTTTCAGGCCCTGTTGACTGAAATCGCATCCCTCAAGCCTGACGTCGTCTACACCTTCTTCGCTGGCGGTGCTGCGGTCAAGTTCGTGAAGGACTATGCAGCAGCGGGTCTGAAGAAGAGCATTCCGCTGTATGGCGCCGGTTTCCTGACCGACGGTACGCTCGACGCCCAGGGCGCCGACGCTGAAGGCCTGTTCACCACGCTGCACTACGCCGACAGCCTGGGCACACCGCGGGACAGCGCCTTCCGTCTGGCTTACGCCAAGACCTACAAGATGCAACCCGATGTCTATGCCGTGCAGGGCTACGACGCGGCACAGATCCTGGCCATTGGCGCGGCGGCAGTCAAAGGCGATCTGAGCAAGAAAGCCGAGTTTGCCAGTGCGGTGGAAAAGGCCAAGATCGACAGCCCACGCGGTCCCTTCATGCTGTCCAAGGCGCACAACCCGGTGCAGGACATCTACCTGCGCCAAGTCACCGGCAAAGAGAACAAACTGGTCAGTATCGCCATCAAGGGGCTGGCCGATCCGGCGCGCGGCTGCAAGATGTAAGGCAGGCGCATCGAGTGCCACGCATACACTGGATTGCGGATCAAGTCCGCAATGACAAACCAGCAGCGCGCAATGACAAACCAGCAGCGCGCAATGACAAAATGCTTGTCATTGCGGCCCCGGATCAGGTCCGGGGTTTCAGCACCCGCAATCCATGGCCCCGAATGCATGGATGCCGGATCGAGTCCGGCATGACAACGGTATATCAGCAATTTCCAGCTCTCTGAGCATCAATAGCGCAGCAATTCACCGGGCATATGGACCTGACCACCTATCTGCTGCCATGGACCTGATCACTTTCCTGATCCAGTGCCTGAACTCGCTGCAGTACGGCTTGCTGCTGTTTCTGGTGGCGTCAGGCCTGACCCTGATCTTCGGCATCATGGGGGTCATCAACCTGGCGCACGGCAGCT